>JAFXBK010000061.1 GCA_017521825.1 Oscillospiraceae bacterium | reverse complement strand
TTTTCGACAAAATCGAGAGCATCCTTTACGGACATCTTTGTAAAATCGCTGATGTTTTTTCCGCAGACCGTTACGCCGAGGGAAATCGGTTTAAGTCTTTCGCCGTGACAATCCGGGCAATCCACCGCACGCATCTGGAGAGCGATTTCCTCCCTCATCCATTCGCTGTTCGTTTCCCGGAAGCGGCGTTCCATATTGTTGATAATTCCCTCGAATTCGCTTTGGAAATAGCCGTGCATGCTGTCGCTTTCGCGCTTGACCATAATTTTTTTGCCCTTGCTTCCGTAAAGAAGAACGTCGATGGCTTCCTTCGGCAAATCCTTTACCGGAACGTCGAGGGAGAAATTATATTCCTTCGAAAGTGCTTCGTAATAGTTGGTGGCGATTCCGCCTTCGTAATAATACCAGCCGGAAGCATGGATTGCGCCTTCGCGGATGGAAAGATTTTTGTTCGGAAGAACAAGCTCCGGATCCACCTGCATAAAAACGCCGAGTCCGGTGCATTTTTCACATGCGCCGAAAGGGTTGTTGAAAGAGAACATTCTCGGAGAAAGTTCATCAATTGCGGCGCCGTGATCCGGGCAGGCATAGTTTTGGGAGAAAAGCATATCTTCCCCACCGATTATATTCACCACCGCAAGGCCGCCGCTTTGCTGCATTACGGTTTCAAGGGAATCCGAAAGCCTTGAGCGGACTTCCGGCTTTACAACAAGGCGGTCAACAATTATTTCGATGGTGTGTTTTTTGTTTTTATCGAGTTTTATCTCTTCGGAAAGGTCATAGATGCTTCCGTCGATTCTTACGCGAACAAAACCGCTTTTTCTTGCGGCGTCAAGCTCCTTTACGTATTCGCCTTTTCTTCCGCGGATTATGGGCGCCATAAGCTGGATTTTGGTGCCTTCCGGAAGGGCAAGAACCTGGTCAACCACCTGGTCGATGGTCTGCTGTTTGATTTCTCTTCCGCAGACCGGGCAATGTGGAATACCTATCCTTGCATAGAGAAGGCGGAGATAGTCATAAATCTCCGTAACGGTTCCCACGGTTGAACGGGGGTTTTTGCTTGTGTTCTTCTGGTCGATGGAAATTGCCGGAGAAAGACCTTCGATGGAATCCACGTCCGGTTTTTCCATCATTCCAAGGAACATTCTTGCATAGGAAGAAAGGCTTTCCATATAGCGGCGCTGGCCGTCCGCATAGATTGTATCGAAGGCAAGAGAACTTTTTCCCGAACCGGAAAGGCCGGTTAAAACAACCAGCTTATCACGGGGAATTTCAACATCTATGTTTTTAAGATTGTGTTCCCTTGCTCCCTTTATGACGATGGAACTTTGATTCATACTGTACATCCTCCATTTGTTCCCGGAGTTTTTTGATTCTGTCGCGGAGATACGCCGCGTGCTCAAATTCAAGGATTTTCGAAGCGGCCTTCATTTCGTTGGTAAGGCGCTTGATTTCCTCTTCGGTTTCCTTATAGCTAAGGCGGCGTTTTCCGCCTTTATCATCATCTTTATGGCTGGAAATTTCGATGATGTCGCGGACGTCCTTTTTAATGGTTTTCGGAACGATTCCGTGTTCTTTGTTGTAAGCGTCCTGAATGGCTCTTCGGCGTTCCGTTTCGGTAATTGCCTTTTCCATGCTTTCCGTAACGGTATCCGCATACATGATTACCTTGCCTTCGGCGTTTCTGGCGGCACGGCCTATGGTCTGGATAAGGGAAGTTTCGCTTCGGAGGAAGCCTTCCTTATCCGCATCGAGAATTGCCACAAGGCTGACTTCCGGAATATCCAAACCTTCGCGCAGAAGGTTGATTCCGCAGAGAACGTCAAATTCGCCAAGGCGAAGGTCGCGGATAATTTCCATTCGCTCGATGGTATCTATATCATGGTGCATATAGCGGACTTTTACGCCCATCTGGATTAAATAATCCGTAAGGTTTTCCGCCATTTTTTTTGTCAAAGTTGTGATAAGGGTACGCTCGCCTTTTTCAACACGCATATTGATTTCGGAAAGCAGATCTTCGATCTGTCCTTCAACCGGGCGAACGCTGATTTCCGGATCAAGAAGGCCGGTAGGACGGATAACCTGTTCCACCTTCTGGGTACTCCGGTCTTTTTCATACTGTCCCGGGGTTGCGCTTACGTAAACTATCTGGTTCAGCTTTCCGTTAAATTCGTCAAAAGTCAGCGGACGGTTATCAATTGCGGAAGGAAGGCGGAAACCATATTCGATAAGGTTTTCCTTCCTTGAACGGTCGCCGCCGGACATTGCCCGAACCTGGGGAAGGGTTACGTGGCTTTCGTCAATAAAAAGGACGAAATCTTCCGGGAAATAGTCAAGAAGAGTTGTCGGGCAGGAACCGGGCGCTCTTCCGGAAAGAACCCTTGAATAGTTTTCAATTCCCTTGCAGAAACCCACTTCCGTCAGCATTTCCATATCGTAATTGGTGCGTTCCGCAATGCGCTGTGCTTCAATCAGTTTTCCTTTTTCGTGGAAATATTTTACCCTTTCATCACATTCCGCGCGGATTTCGTCAACGGCTTTCAGCATTTTATCCTTTGGAACAATGTAGTGGGATGCGGGGTAGATTGAAACGTGGCTGAGAACGCCTTTAACTTCACCGGTAACTGCCTGGATTTCGGTTATACGGTCAACCTCATCGCCGAAAAATTCGATTCGGAAAATCTTTTCGTCCGAATATGCCGGGCAGATTTCAATAACGTCGCCGCGGACGCGGAATTTGTTGCGGATAAGGTTCATATCGTTGCGCTCATACTGCATGTTTATCAGCTGATTTATTACTTCGTCCCTGTCCTTTACCATTCCCGGCCGGAGAGAAAGCACCATTGTTCGGTAATCTATCGGGTCGCCGAGGGTATAAATACAGGAAACGGAAGCAACGATTATTACGTCGCGCCTTTCGGAAAGGGCGGCGGTGGCGGAATGGCGGAGTTTTTCGATTTCGTCATTGATATCGCTTGTTTTTTCGATATAGGTATCGGTGGAAGCGATATATGCTTCCGGCTGGTAATAATCGTAATAGGATACAAAATATTCAACGCTGTTTTCCGGAAAAAACTCCTTGAATTCGCTGCAAAGCTGGGCGGCAAGGGTTTTGTTATGGGAAAGAACGATTGTGGGTCGGTTTATTTTTTCAATAACGGAGGCCATGGTAAAAGTTTTACCGGAACCGGTTATTCCAAGAAGGGTTTGTTCCCTGTCGCCGCGTTCAATTCCCCTGACCAGTTTTTCAATGGCCTGGGGCTGGTCGCCGGTTGGCTTAAATTCCGAATGCAAAACAAATTTATCCATGGTTTTCCTCCTTTTTTAAAATTTCATAAATTATTTTATGGCGCACAGGTGTGACTTTCGTTTGAAGGATAAGACACTCCGCAAACCTTACAAACTATTTCCGAATAATATTCATCCGGGCAGGTGTGGCTTTCGCCCAAGGGATAGGATTCCCCGCAAACTTTGCAGACAATCATTTCTTCCGGCAGGGCGCCTGCGCCGCCGCATTGGCTGTGGTCCGTTCCGTCGCAGGAGTAATGGTCGAGCATGCCGCATTCCGCAACATGGCTTTCGCCCTGGGCAAGCTGCTGGCCGCAGCCTCCGCAGAAGGTTCCCACAATTTCCGGCATATCCGGTTCTTCGCCGGGAGTTTCCGGTTCGGACGGGCTTTCCGGTTTTTTATTATCGGAAACACTTCCTTCCGCTTTTTCAAAATTGCAAAGAAGGTGGTCTTTTCCGTCGCAGAAATAATGTCCTTCCTTTTCGCAGGCGGCTTTATGGTTTTCGCCGTTTTTAAGTTCCTTTCCGCAGCCGGGACAAATTTCTGTTTTTTCGATCGACTTAAAAATCGCGGTGACAGAAGCGTCCTTATTTTCTACCGTAAGAGTTGTGCTTTCGCTTTTTGCGTCACCGATTTTTCCGGAACTTGCAGCCCAGCGGTCAAAAACATAGCCTTCCGCCGGAGTTGCGGAAATCTGTACTACGGAACCTTCGCTGTATTCGTTATCAACGTTATGAACCGTTCCTTTTCCGGAAACGCCGAAGGTAAGGTTATACATTTCCGTTTCGGTAAAACGCGCTTCGATATCGACGTCCCCGTTTACCGCAAAGCGGTAATCTTCGGAACCGGAAACCTTTGTTCCGTTTATAAACCAGCCTTCAAATCCGCTTCCGGGAATAGGTTTTGCGCTTACTTTCGCAAAGCTTCCTTCAAGATAGCTTCCGCCGCCGGACACAATTCCGAATTTGTTTCCGCCCGCAACGCTTACGTTATAATATTTTACATCTTCGCCGGCGGATTCTTCGGAAGAAGGAACTTCCTTTTCGCCGTTTTCAACAAGAACATAATCCGTGGTGGAACCTTTTTGTTCCTCGTCAAAAAATTCTTTTTCCTCTATAACCGGGAGTTTAAGTTCGAGAACGTCGCCGGTTTTTACCGGGATATTATGATAATTCTGAACCCTTGTTACGCTGCTTCTTGCAACGTTGAATTCGCTTACGGTTATGTTTACTTCTCCTTCGCCGGTGGCGGTTGTTACAATGTTATATTCCTCATCGGAAGGAAGATGAATTATTATTTCGCCGTCCTCGTTTACGGCACAGCCGATAACGGCGCTTTTGTTTTCGCAAATTCCGTCGGTAACGCTTGCAACAAGGGAATTTCTGTCATGGATTTCAACGTTTACCGGGCAGTTTATCCTTACAACCCTTACGGCTTCCGGAACCTTCATGGTAAACGGATTTTCGGTATAATGGGGGTCGCCGGAACGCATCCACGCAAGCATAATTTCCGGATAATGCGCCTGCATAAGTTTTGAATCCGCAAACGCAAGGAGCATGTCCATAAGTTTTGCGGTATCCTCTTCGATAATTTCGCCGATTATTCCAAGAAGGGAAACCGCGGTTCCGTAAAGATCTTCATAACCTTCCGGCTGGGGAACAACTTCGTAAAGATGGGCAATAATTTCATCAACCCGCTCTTCCCTGTCGGATTTTGTAAAATCAAGAACCGGTTCCATTACGTATTTAAGATTTTTATAATGTTCATCGGTAAGGGCAGAAACAAATTTGTTTACCGCTTCCTCAAAACCCGGTTCCGCCTCATAACCCATAAGGTCATTGAGAAGGCTTATCATATCCTTTTCGATAACTTCGTAATACGACTTTCTTCCGTGAACATGGTCCGCAAAGGAAAAGATAAATTCACCGAGCATTTCCGCCATGGTTTGGCTTGTGTCGTCAACAATTTCAATGTTTATCGCCGGTTTTCCGGAAGGCATAAAGCTTTTCGGATCCACCGTTATCGCAAGTTTTTTTGCGTATTCGGAAATTCCGTATTCCGCCGCGGCCGGATCTTCGATTTCGATTCCTTTTAAAACTTCCTCATATTCTTCCAGCATAACGGCCAGAGCTTCCTCAAATTTTGCGGTTGTAATGGTCGGAAGAAGCCTTGGGGTTGTGTTATATCGGTTAAAATTCCAGTTTTCCGGCGCAACAAGGGGAACGATATCGTTTGCGTTGATTATATTATGGATATTGGCGTGGTTTTCGTCCTTTCCGATTTCGGATTCCATTGCGCCTTTCGGCGGCGCAAACAGGTAGCAGTAAAGATCCTCGAAAGCAAGTTCGGCGCCGTTGGGAAGTTCGTTTCCGTTAAGATAGCCTGCGGTCATATTGGCGATGGCTCCGCCGCGGCTGTAACCCACAAGCCAGATTTTAACTTTTCCGGAAATATCAAATTCTTCTATATATTCTTCAAGGAAGTTTATTACGTTTCTTTTTCCTTCGGCAAAACCGGCGTGTTCGCCGCTTAAACCTACGGCAACGTTGCTTCCCCATTCGTTATAATATCCGCCGCCGCGAACCGCAAGAGCAATAAGGGTGGAATCTTCCAGCTTTTTGTTCGCCGCAACAATTCCGACGGATTTTGTCGAAGGTTTTTCGTTCCAGAATTCGTTCTGGCTGAAATTTTCAAAACCTATTTCGCCCAAAAGTTTTTTTGCGTTTTGGGATTTTTCGCTCCAGACTTCGGTGTTGTGGCTGGACCAGGTGGAAAGTTCAAGGCAAAGGGACATTGTGGCAAGGCTTGGATTATATACTGTGGAATCCAGCTCAAAATATTCATCGCTGTAAGCATATTCCGCCGTTGCGTCCTTTTCTTCGTTAAACATACCCGCATAGCTGAAAGTTCCGCGGGTTACGCTGAATTCCGGCATTTTTTCGTTATCAACAAGGTTTTCTTCGGCTTTATCAACCGGTTCGGAAACTTCCGGCAAAGTTTCGGCCGAACAACCCGCCAGCATTGAAATGGCCAGAACAAGCGCCGTAATTTTCTTTATGATTTTCCCCATAAACATTTAAGTTTCCTCCGACTGCATATACCAAAATTTTGTGAACATTTGTTCGTTTTGTTTATCCTTCATTATACAATATTATCCTAAATAAGTCAACCGGCTATAGCCCCAACAAAAAAAGAAAAGGCACCTTTGCGGCGCCTTTTTTGGGTCAATTATATGCTTCCCAAAATAAAATCCAGAAGGCTTTGCTCCGGTTTTGAATCATCGTTAAGAATGGATTCCATAAAACCTTCGCGGACGCCTACGGAATAGATTTTCATTCCGTCGCAACCGGCTTTTTCCATAACCCCTGTAAGAACCGCAAGCCCCGGAACAAGGGTCCGGATTCTTTTTGGCGCAATATCCGCAATAAGCTCCTTTGCTTCCGCAGGAGCCTCCGTAAGGAGCTTCAGCATTATGTTAACGTTTTTAAGCGAAAGAGTGTCGCCTTTTTCGATAACGGTGTTATAGAGCTTTTTAATGGCCTTTGCGGTGCCGCCCATTGCAAAAAGAGTTCCGCCGGTTTTTCCAAATCCGGTTTCGGAAAGGGATTCAAAAACGCGGTTTTTTATTGCGGAAATTTCCTCCATTGTTGGAATTTCGCCTTTTACAAAGTTTTTTGCTGTGCGGCTGCTTCCCAAAGGATAGCTCGCGCTTTTTTGCGGACCCTTTTCATCAAAGGTAAAAACCTGAAGGGAACCGCCGCCAAGGTCACAGCCGATTCCGGAAGGAACGTCCACAACGCTTTTTAAGGCAAGGTAATCATATTCCGCTTCCTCATCGCCGGAAATCATCCGGATTTTAATTCCGGTACGGAATTCCACCTGTTCAAGAACGTCCGCGGCGTTATCAATATAACGAAGCGATGCGGTTGAAAAACATTCGGTTCTGTCACAGCGGTAATGGCGGCAGGCCTGCTGGTGTTCTTCGATTGCCTGGATTATATGTTCGATTCCCTCCTGGGAAAGAGAGTTTCCTACGGTGTTTTCAACAATTTTTGAATAGATTGCAAAATCGTAGATACTGCGGTATTCCCTTTCCTCCGTTTCAAAAATATCAAGACGAAGGGTGTTTGTTCCAAAGTCGATTATTCCGATCCTCATAAAATTCCTCCGGAAAAAATTTTATATAATTATTTTACCACAAAACTGCCCTTTGCTCAAATAAAATATATTATTCCGGAAAGTTTTGTGTTATAATGTTTATGTATCTTCAGAAAAAGGAGAGATAATATGAAAGATATAATCATCATCGGTGCCGGCACCGCCGGTTTGACTGCCGCTATATATGGACAGAGAGCGGGACTTTCCTGCACTGTTTTTGAAAAATATGCTCCGGGCGGACAGATTGTCAATTCCCCTTCCATCGAAAACTACCCCGGAATGTTTGGCGTTTCCGGCTACGATTATTCCATGGCGCTTTTGGAACAGGCGCAAAAACTCGGCGCGGAAATTCAGTTTGCGGAAGTGGAGAGCGTAGATTTTTACGGAAAGACCAAAAAAGTTGTTACCAACGCCGGAGATTTTGAGGCAAAAGCCGTTATTATTGCAAACGGCGCCGCCAGAAGAAAAATCGGCTGTAAAGGCGAAACCGAATTTGAAGGACGCGGAGTTTCCTACTGTGCAACCTGTGACGGAAACTTTTTCCGCGGAAAAACCGTTGCCGTTGTCGGCGGCGGAGAAAGCGCTTTTGAGGAAACGGAATATCTTTCCGAAATCTGCGATAAGGTCTATCTTATCCACAGAAGGGATATTTTTTCCGCCGCAAAAACCGCTGTTGATTCCGTGCTCAAAAAGAAAAATGTCACCGTGCTCAAAAATTCCGTCATTGATGAGATAAAAGGCGAAAACGCCGTTTCCTCCATTATTCTTAAAAACCGGGCAAACGGAAGTACCGCCGAAATTCCCCTTTCCGCCGTTTTTGTTGCAATCGGCCTTGTTCCGGATAACAAAATTTATTCCGGCGTGCTCAAACTTGACGAAGGCGGTTATTTTGATTGCGGCGAAGATTGCGTTACCGATTGCGAAGGCGTTTTTGTTGCCGGCGACACAAGGAAAAAGGTTCTTCGCCAGCTTGTTACCGCCGCTTCCGACGGTGCAACCGCCGCAAACGCCGCGGCAAATTATATCAGAAAGAATTTTTGATTTTAAGAGGTGCTCAAAATGCGCGATTATAAACTTGAAACCGAAAAAAGAGTGGCTTTTATTAAAGAAAAAATGGCCGAAGCCCATGCTTCCGGTCTTATCTTCGGAAATAGCGGTGGAAAGGACAGCGCCCTTGTCGGAATCTTGTGCTCAATGGCGACAAATAACGTGCTCGCGGTTGCAATGCCCTGCCATTCAAAGCGCAACTATGGCGAAGACATGGACGACGCGGTTGCCCTTTCAAGAGCTTTTGACATCCCGATGATCACCGTTGACCTTACCGAAACAAGAAGCGTGCTCACGGATTCGATCGGTGCTCAGCTTTCTCCGGCGGCTCTTTCCAACATTGCGCCGCGCCTTAGAATGACCACCCTTTATGCTCTTGGCCAGACCAGAAACGCTCTTGTTGTGGGAACCGGAAACAAAAGCGAGCGCTATATGGGATATTTTACAAAATGGGGCGACGGAGCCTTTGACCTTAACCCTATAGCGGATCTTACTGCCACCGAAATTTTTGAATTTTTGCGCTACCTTAACGCACCGCTCAATATAATTACAAAAGCGCCTTCCGCCGGACTTTTTGAAGGACAGACCGATGAGCAGGAGATGGGCGTAACTTATAAAGCCATCGACGAATATATTACCACCGGCGAAACCGACCCGGAATCCAAGGCGATTATCGACCGCTATCACAGAGTTTCCGAGCACAAACGCAGAATGCCCACCGTTTACGGAGAATAATTTGGAGGACAAAATGTCAGCAAAACAGGAATTTATCGAGATTTTTAAAGAGAACGTAAAACGCCCCGGTTCCGAAAAACTTTTGGAATGGCTTTCCCAAAGCGATTTTTTCATTGCGCCGGCTTCCACAAAATATCATTCCGCTTTTGAAGGCGGCCTTGTTCAGCACAGCCTTAACGTTTATAAACTTCTTAAAAAACGCTGTGCCGAATACGGAATAACCGACGGCGAAAGTATTGCCATCTGCGGACTTCTTCACGATATCTGCAAGGCAAATTTTTATACCATAAGCTACCGCAACGCAAAAAACGAGCGCGGCCAATGGGAAAAGGTTCCCTATTACACCGTTGACGACCAGTTCCCCTTCGGTCACGGCGAAAAATCCGTTTTTGTTGTGGAACGTTTTATGCGCCTGCGCGAAAACGAGGCAATAGCCATTCGCTGGCACATGGGCGGTTTTGACGAAGCCGCAAAATCCGGCGGTTTCAGCATCAGCCACGCCTATGAAAAATATCCCCTTGCGGTTCTTCTTCATATGGCGGACCTTGAAGCAACCTATCTTTCCGAACAGGGACCAGCGGAAAGCATTATCTGATTTACATAAGGGAGCATCGATATGAACATAACTCTTGAAGCCGAAGAATTTTGGGAAGCTTTCTGTGACCACAACGCAGACCTTAACAAAGATGAACTTTACTATGACGTATGGCAGTTCCTTGACGGAAAACGCGGCTGTGACCGCCTTGCTTCCCTTTGCCTTGCGGGAATAAAAACCGCAACTTCCAGCGTTTACAAAACCTTTGAAATGGACGATATGAAAATCCCGGAAGTTGGCGATTATTCCATAATTCTTGACAGCGACGAAACCCCGCTTTTCATTCTTAAAGACACAAACGTTGAAATTAAAAAATTCAGCGAAATTACCGAGGAATTTGCCGCAAAGGAAGCGGAAGGCGACCAGAGCCTTGGAGGCTGGAAAAAAGTTCACCGCAAGGAATTTGAGGCAAAATGCGAGGAATACGGCATTGAATTTAACGAAGATACCCTTATCCTCTGCGAAGAATTTGAGGTTATTTTCCAGTAAAGAGGCGTTTTTATGGATTCTTTTTCCAAAAAGTTATATCTTTTAAAACGCTTCGGAAATTCGCTTTTTACCTATGACTGCGTTTCCTGCGGAAGACCGGTCCAGGGAAAGTGCCTTTGCGAAAAATGTTCGGAAAAAGTTTTTTATTCCGGGAACTATTACAACGGTTTTGCCTGCGCCTGTTATTATAAAGGCGCGGCAAAGAAAGCCATGCTCCGCTATAAATTTGCTCCGGATTATAAATTTTGTTTCGATACCCTTTTGCGCTGGCTTTTGCTTGCCTATGAAAAACTCGGCGAAAAGAATTTTGACGCGGTTGTTCCCGTTCCTTCTTTTGAAGCGAAGAAAACAAGACTTTCCGAACTTTCGGAAAAATTTGCGCTTATGGCGGAGCTTCCCTTCCGGCCGGAATTTTTAAGAAAAATCCGCAAAACCGAAAAACAGCGGGAACTTTCCGCTTCGGAAAGGCGGCTTAATATTGCCGGGGCTTTTAAAGCCGATGCTTCCGTTTCCGGAAAAAAGATTCTTCTTATTGACGATATTTTTACGACCGGAAGCACCGCGGCGGAATGTGCCAACGCCCTTTACGATAAGGGCGCGGAAAAGGTTTTTGTTGTTACAATTTTTAAAACAATATATGAAAAAGAGGTTTAAGTTAAAAAACTTAAACCTCTTTTTTTAGATAAAAAAACGGCGAACCTTTCGGTTCGCCGGATTTCAAGCTGTTAGAATTGCTCGGAAACTAACATCTTTGCTCTTTTTTGCTCTGGTTATATAATACCCTTGCTTTGTGATGAGTTTGTGATGAAGTTTTTCCAGTTTGGTTACAATCCAAAACCAGTTTGGTAAAACTTTTTCCAAAAGCAGTTACAAAATGGCTTTTTTCAGCCATTTTTCCGTTTGAAGTTAAACGCAAGCGTTTTTATAAGATAAATTATTCCCGCAAGAACCGCTAACCTTACGATTACCACGGCGGCATTTGTTGCAAGCATCGGAAGTAAATCTTCATTCGAAATCCCGCTCCAAAGGCCAAGAACGTCTTTATTAATCCACATAATTGCAATAACGATAACGGATAAAACCGCGACCGCAATTCTGCGGGGTTTTCTTTCAACACTTTTCATTTTTTCGATTCCTTAATATTTCTTTCTGAGGAAAAGAAACGCGACCCAATAGAGAATCAGAATTCCGCAGACGGAATATGCACAATATTGGGAAAGAACATCGTTTCCGGCAATTTTGAAAACGATTGTGCCTACTGCGTTCAGCATTACAAAACCGTAGCCTGCCCAAGCCCAAGCTCTTCCGCCGATGAATTTGTTGCGTTCGTCGTTTCTTTCCGTTTCGATTTTTTCGCGGTATTCGGGATTTTTTTGGATTTT
Organism: Oscillospiraceae bacterium; assembly: GCA_017521825.1. Lineage (GTDB taxonomy): Bacteria > Bacillota > Clostridia > Oscillospirales > Ruminococcaceae > UMGS1668. The sequence goes on along the minus strand of JAFXBK010000061.1, from coordinate 15,097 downwards.
TATAAATTGGATAAGGCGAATAACTCCAACACCGATAAGGGCACCACCCATTCCGCTCCAGAAACTATCCACAATATCAAAAATTCCGCAGGCAATTAAAACAAGACCGATTATTATCCAGAAAATGTTTATATACATTCTTTTTTCAATTTTCATAATTTTCTTCCTTTCAGATTTCTTCATCGAAGATAAAAACTTCCTCGATGGTCATTTCAAAAAATTTTGCTATTTTATAGGCAAGGAAAATCGAAGGGTTATATTTTCCCGTTTCGAGGGAGCTTATGGTCTGGCGGGAAACGCCCATTATTTTTGCAAAATCCTCCTGGCGGATTCCTTTTTCCTTGCGGATTTCCTCAATTTTGTTTTTCAAGGCGAAAACTCCTCCTTTGTGCTCGTTTTTTGTCAAGTTAACTTTACAAATATAATATAGCACATGGTTTCTAATATGTCAAGCAAACTTTACAAAATTTTATAAAAAAAGGCGGGAGCAAGCTCCCGCTTTACATTAATCGGCATTATATTGCGTTAAAAAGCCGCGCAACGGAATTCCATGTTTTTTGGGTCAAAGCGCCGGAACAAATTTCCCCTTCCCCGCATTTATGGATATATCTTATCGCGTTTCGGGTGGCTTCGTCGTTAATTCCGTTTAAAACGACACCGTCGATTCCGGAATATTTTTCAGCGATGGCAATAAGCATTGCCTGAAGAAACCAGATGGCTTTTCCTTCCTCCTCCGGCAAAACGGAACTTTCCTCGTCGCTGACGTATGGAAAAATCGGAAAAGGTTCGGCGTTTTTTCGGATATAATCGTTCGCTTTTTCCATTAAAAGCACCCAGGTATCGTAATCTACGATTCCGTTTGGAGAAATACCGTTTTGCGCCTGGAAAGCGATTATCGCCCGCTCCGTTTCTTCGCCGAAAATTCCGTCCTCGTAAACAATCGTAATATCCTCGCCGTTTTTATGCAAAATCCGCAAAGCGCGCTGGATTTGCCTTATATTAAATTCGTGTTCATCGTTCAAAAAAATCAGCTCCTTTGGTAGTTAAAACCGGGATATTGACCCACGTTCGGAACGTTTACGGTATCGTTAAAATATTTTTGGGGAACGGAGCGGAGAATTCCGATATATGCGTCATAAAGCGCATCCCAGGTTCCGATTCCGACAATTCCGTCCGGCGTAAGGCCGAAGGTCCTTTGGAAATTTATTACCTGCTGTCTTGTTTCTTCGCCAAAAACGCCGTCGCGGCCAACTTCGGAAATTTCCTCGTAAAACGCCGCCAGAACGTTTATATAGTATTGCAAAAGGCGGACACGCTCTCCCCTTGAGCCAAGTTCAAGGGGTTCCACAAACTGGGTCGGAACTTCCGAAAGGCCCACGTTTTCGCCGTAAAGTTCCGAAAGTTTTCTTACGGAAGTATAAATGAAAGAAATTTTATACCAGGTTGCGGAACCAACTATTCCATCCGGAGTTAAGTTAAAAACCCGCTGGAAAGTTTTTACCGCGTTTTCCGTCTGTTCCCCAAAAACTCCGTCCACCGGGTTTATCTTTGGAATTGCGGGGAAATTACGGGCTATTCGGTTCAGCCTTTGCTGAATAAGCCGCACCTCGTAATCCCTGCTTCCAAGCCTAAGCGGTTCCCCCGGGTAGGATTCCACATAGGGCAAAATCGGCGCAGTTTTGATATCGATATCATCTCCGTAATAATACTGGAGAATTTCGTAAGGGGTCATTCCCCTTTTGGCAAGGTCAACGGTTCCCCATTGGGAAAGTCCGCTGCAGGTTACCGTTGTTCCGTTGCAATATTCGGTAAAATAAGGATTCTGGCTGCCCTGTTTCACAACGTAGCGGTTAAAAATATCGTCAACGATTTCGCTTATGTTTTCAAAAATATTGCGGTTTTTTATAAACTTCTGGTCATAACTTGTGGAAGAAGTTATATCAAAAGGATAACCCCTGCTCCGGTACCATTCGGTGTAAATTCTGTTTAAGGCAAAAGTTACCTGGGCATAAACGTTTGCCCTAATCGCGTTTTCCGGCCATGTTGGATAAATTTCGCTGGAGGCGACGTTTTTTATATATTCCGGAAAAGAAACCGTTACGTTTTCCGCTGGGGAATCCGGCGCACCGAGATGAACGGTTATAAATTCCGGAACGGCAACATAGGTTTTAACCATTCGCCACACCTCCGTAAAGGTTTTCCGGCTTTGGAACAAGGTCTATTTTAAGTATTGAAACCTCGTTTGCAAAAACGTCCACTGGTCGGCTTTTAACCGGTTCAAAGCCTTTTTCGGAAGCGGTTACGTAAAAGGTGGAAAAAGGTTCTGCGTTACCGGGAACAAGGGAAAGTTCCCGGCTTACTGTTTTTACCGGAACGGGCTTTGTTCTTCCGCTTTGGTCTGTTTCCAGAACGGCAACAAGTTCCTGCCTTCCCTTCGGATCATCCAGATCCAGCCGGTCTATAACAACATCAATTCCCGCAAGCGGAACCGCGCCCCTTCCGGTGGTAACTTCGACAATTATGTTTCCGATTCCGTCCGGTAAAATCTTCGGCGGTTCCTCGCTTTTTATCTCCGGTTCTTTTTCTGGAATTTCCAAAACCGGAACAACGTTTTTCAAAGGTTCCATAACTTCCCGAACCGGTTCCTCAAAACCGGAGTTTTTTTGCTTTTCCTCAAAAAGTTTTCTCATTTCCTGCTCATATCGTTCTATCATGCTGTTAAAATCGGAATATCTTTCGGTAGAAATAAAAAACACCCTCTTTCTCATAAAATTTTATGAAAAAGAGAGCTTTTATATGCAAAAAACCCCTTCCGCAAAAGCGGAAGGGGTTTTTAAACTTTTTCTTATTTTTTTCCGAAAAGGGAAAGAAGATCGTCATCAAGGAAAGTATCGCTTGCCGGTGCGGGTTCATCTTCGCCGAAGCCGGTCATAAAAGCCGGAATGGAGGAAGAAGATTTTTTGATTCCGTTATCATCAAAACCGGTTGCAATAACGGTGATTGCCATTTCGTCGCTCATGTTTTCATCAAAAGCAACACCGAAGATAAGGTTAACGTCGTCCGCGCAGGCTTCGCTTACCATGGTGGTAGCTTTATCGATATCTTCGAGGCTTACATCGGGAGAAGCAAGGATATTTACGATTGCTCTGTGGGCGCCTTCAATGGAAGTTTCGAGAAGCGGGCTGGAAATTGCGGCTTTGGTTGCTTTTTCCGCTTTATCTTCGCCGGAAGCACGGCCAACGCCCATGTGTGCAACACCAGCATCTCTCATGATGGTGCAAACGTCGGCAAAGTCAAGGTTGATGAAGCCTTCGATGTTGATAAGGTCGCTGATGCTCTGTACGCCGTGGCGAAGAACGTCATCGGCCTGGGCAAAGGCGTTCATAAGGGTGATTTTGGTTTCGGAAACTTCTTTAAGTCTTTCGTTGGGGATTACGATAAGAGCGTCAACATGGTCGCGGAGAGCAAGAATTCCGCTTTCGGCCTGTTCCATTCTGCGTTTGCCTTCAAAAGCAAAGGGTTTTGTTACAACGCCAACGGTAAGAGCGCCCATTTCGCGGGAAACTTCCGCAACGATTGCCGCGGAACCGGTTCCGGTGCCGCCGCCCATACCTGCGGTTACGAAAACCATCTGTGCGCCTTTAAGCGCTGCCATAATTTCGTCGCGGCTTTCCTCGCCGGCTCTCTGGCCAACGTCCGGGTTGCCGCCGGCGCCGCCGCCTTTACAGGTTTTTTCGCCGATTACGGTTTTTACGGTTGCTTTGGATTTCATAAGAGCCTGTCTGTCGGTGTTGAGGGAAATAAATTCAACACCCTGAACTTCGCTTACTACCATGTGGTTAACTGCGTTACCGCCGCCGCCGCCAACGCCGACAACCTTTATATTGATAACACGACCGGTTTCATTATCCATGTCAAAATTCATCTGCATATCTAATTATCCTCCGTTTTTAACTTCCTCGAATGGATAGAATAATCCTAATACAATATTATCAGTTTTCAGTAAATTTTTCAAGGTATATATTATTATTTTTCATATTAAATTATTAAAAATTTTCGACAAAAAAGGGCGGAAAATTTTTCCGCCCTTTTAAATTCTATTTTTTGTCGTCCATTTTTCCAAGCCATAGTTTTATTGAAAAATAAACCAAAGAAAAAACGCTTCCGAGCATAACAACTATAAAAACAACAAAAAGATAATCCGGAATTTGAACATCGAATATGTTCATGCATGAGGTTGCAACGTTGCATACCGACATAACAATAAGACTTATAAAAAAATATCTTCTGTTTCTTTCCATAAAAATTTTCCTCTTTTATTCCTCGTCCTCGTCCGCATAACCGGTTCCGGAAACTCTTCCAAGGGAATCCCATGGAGAAACGGTCATTTCCTTTGTCATGATTTTTCCCGGAACGGAAGCGTCCACAAACTGGTAACCGGTTTTCGGGAGTTTTTCGGAAATAACGCTGTCCGCGAACTGGAGCTTATATGGAATTTCAAGCTCGTTTCCAAGGCTTACCTTTACCCTGTTGTCATAAATCATTGTGATTTCGAGGGTCTCGGTCAAATCGAGGAAAACATATTTTTCCATTTCCAGCTCCTGCATGGCTCCGATTATTTTTTTCATAAGTTCCATGCGCTTTGCGTTATCTTCCGTGTTTGTAACGGTGCTCACTCCGCGGACGGAAAGCATTCCCTTCGGAACTTCATCAAGACCTCGTTCAAGAACTTTTCCGCCGGCGCTAACAAGGGTGTAGCCGTCCGCTTCCTCGATTACGGAAAAAGGAGTTGCCTCAACAATCGTTATTGTTACGGCGTTTGGAAAACTCCGCTTGACCTCGACTTCCTCAACGTAGTTATAAACGGAATAGAGCTTGTTTTCCGCATAGGCGGTATCGACCTCAAAAAGGTTTTCGCCTTTTTCGATCCCGGAAGTTTCGATAAGCTCAAGTTCATCATAAAGGGTATTTCCTTTGATAATTACCCTATCAACGTTAAAAAGCATTGTTAAACAAAGGTAAACCGCCGCGGCAAAAAGAAAAACGGATACAACAATTAAAAACGGCGTAAGTCTGCGGCGTTTTGCCGCTTTGCGCTGCTTTTTTCTTGCATTATCCACAAACCTCTGTTCGGTTTGTTTTTTAGCCGTTTTCTTTAATTTAAACTTCATTTTAAACCGTTTATCTTTCGTAAAGGGAAATAATTTCTTTTCTTATTCTTTCGTTTGCGTCGGTAACAGCAAGAGCTTTTGCGTTTTCGGAAAGTTTTTTAAGTTTTTCCGGGTTTTCGGTAAGTTCCTTTACCGTTTTGCAAAGAAGCTCGCCGGTAAGGTCTTTTTCTTCAATAACAACTCCGGCGCCGTGATTCGCGAGCACCATTGCGTTATGGTACTGGTGGTTTTCCGCAACGTTCGGCGACGGAATGAGCACGGAAGCTCTTCCCGCGGCCTTGAGTTCCGCAAGGGTCATTGCGCCGCAGCGGCAGATAACAATATCCGCGGCCGCAAGACAGCGCGGCATATCGTTTATGTATTCTCTTATGATAAGGCCTTTGTGCTCATGAGCATCTATGCCTTTTTCCTTGAGCATATCGAAATAGTAGGAAGGGCCGTAATAGGAACCGGAACCGTGGATATGAACAAAATCCTTTTCGGAAACATGCCAAGCCATAAGGTCGGAAACCGCTTCGTTAAGCCTTTGAGCACCAAGGCTTCCGCCAAAGGAAAGGATACAGATCCTGTCGCCGATTCCGTAAAATTCCCTTGCGGCTTTTCTGTCTTCGGTAAAAATTTCCTGGCGGACGGGGTTTCCGGTAACAACATATTCCTTTCCTTCCGGAAGAAATTTTTTGCTTTCCTCAACGTCAAGAAGAATTTTATCCACATGCTTCGCAAGAAGTTTTGTTGTAACTCCCGGAAAAGCGTTGTTTTCCATCGCTATGGTTTTATAGCCGAGAAGAGCCGCTTTTCTTACCACCGGGCCGCTTACGTAACCGCCGGTTCCCATAACGATATCCGGCTTAAAGCCTTCGATAATCTCCTTTGCCCTTGCGCTGCTTCCCGCAAGATACCAAAGAGCCTTTATATTGTTTTTTATGTTGCGGAAAGAAATTCTCCGCTGGATTCCGAGAACTTTTATCGGAGCAAAATCATATCCGGCGTTCGGAACAATTCTTGCTTCCATTCCGTTTGGATTTCCGGCGAAAAGAATTTCGGTTTCCGGGTCGTTTTCCTTTAAATAATTTGCAATGGCGATGGCCGGGTTAATGTGTCCGGCTGTTCCGCCGCAGGCGAAAAGTATTTTCATAATTTCCTCCGCTCAGCTTTTTTGGATAGAAGATTTTTTAGAAACGGAAAGCACAATTCCCATTTCACCAAGGGTCATCATAAGCGCCGTTCCGCCATAGGAAAAGAACGGAAGGGAAATTCCCGTGTTTGGAATTGTGTTTGTAACAACGGCGATGTTAAGAAGAACCTGGAGTCCTATATGGGTAACGCATCCCGCCGCAAGAAGCGCGCCGAATTTATCCGGGCAGCGCATGGCAATTATATATCCCCTTGCAACAAGAAGAGCAAAAAGAAGGATTATTGCCGAAGCGCCGATAAATCCAAGTTCTTCGCAGACAACAGGAAAAATAAAGTCGTTCTGCGGTTCCGGAATGTAAAGATATTTTTGCCTTGAGTTACCAAGCCCGGCACCCCAAAGTCCGCCGGAACCGATTGCTATAAGGGACTGGATAGTCTGGAATCCACCCTCGTGATAATAGGAATAGGGATCGAGCCAGACCTGAACACGGTCGCCGGTATATGCCATGAACTGGGGGAAAATGATGATAAGCGCAACGCCGGCGGCACCGGCACCGAGCAAAGCTCCGAAATAGCGGAATCTTGTTCCGCCGAACCACATCATGGAAATTCCGAGAGCGCCGATGATGATTGTACCCGAAAGGTGGCGGCTTAAAATAACAAGAAGCGCAACCGTTCCAAGGGCAATTCCGAAAGGCATAACGCCATATTTAAAAGTCTGCATTTTTTCCGCATTTGTTGCGGCAAAATGGGCAAAAAGAACGATTATCGCAAATTTTGCAACTTCGGAAGGCTGGAAGGAAAAGTTTCCGATATATATCCACCGGGCGAAACCATATTGGTCACGCATGAAAATATCCGCGAAAAGAAGAAGCCCGACCGCAAAAATAAAAAGAAGGATTGCCCATTTCTGGATATACTTATGGTTTATCTGGGACGCAAAAAGCATTGCCGCCGTTCCCACAACGGCGAAGAAAAGCTGACGTTCGATAAAATAAAAACTGTTGCCTTCGTTATAAAAAGCATAGGCATGGCTTGCGGAAAAAAGCATTACAAGGCCAACAACAAGCAAAACAAGAACAAGCACCAAAAACGTGACATCAATTTTGCCACGTTTGTGCTTCGGTTCAAAAAGCGGCGCTTTTGCCGCCGCAACCGGTATGAAGCTGTTAAGATCGATTGTAATAGCTTTCATTTTTTGCCTTTCTTAAAAAACTGGTGGATTTTTAAAGCATTGTTACCGCAAGAACGGAAATTGCCGCGCCGATTGCTCCGACGATGCAGAATACGATAACGATTTTCCATTCGCTCCAGCCGCTCATTTCAAAATGGTGATGGATAGGCGCCATTTTGAAAACGCGTTTTTTGCGGAGTTTATAGCTTCCGATCTGGATAATATCGGAAAGGGTTTCGAGAACATATACAATTCCGGCGAATATAAGAATCATCGGAATATTAAGTCCGAAGGCAAGGGCGCAGACCATTCCGCCAAGGAAAAGGGAGCCGGTATCGCCCATAAAAACTCTTGCCGGGTGGCAGTTCCAAAGGAAATATCCCGCGCAGCCGCCGGCAAGCGCCGCGGCCATAAAGCCCATTCCGGTATTCCGGAGAATTGCCGCCATAACGATGAATCCGCAGGCGCAGACAAAAGTTACGGAAGAACAAAGTCCGTCGATTCCGTCCGTAAGGTTAACGGCGTTGGAAGCGCCGACGATAATAAATACCGCAAGGGGATAATAAAAAAAGCCGATATCAAGCTGGCCGATGAACGGGATTATAAGGGTTGTGGAAAGGGTTCCGGAAATATGAAGGCCCACAAGGAACATTATTGCAAGAAGAACCTGGCCGATAAGTTTTTGTTTTGCGGTAAGGCCTTCGTTCTGTTTTTTTGCAATTTTGGTATAGTCATCGATAAATCCGAGAAGGCCATAGCCAAGAGCCATTACAAGGCCGCTTCCGTATTTTATTTTTTCTGTTGCGGGAGCATCCGCAAGGAAAAGGAAGGCAAGGGCACTTGCGGCAAGAATTCCGATTATGAACATAATTCCGCCCATGGTTGGGGTGCCCTCTTTGTTTTTATGCCAGTTAGGACCGATTTCAAGAATGCTCTGGCCGAAATGGAGCTTTCTTAAAGCCGGAATAAGCCAATATCCGGAAAGGGCGGCTATTACAAACGCAACAAATGCGATAATTGCAATTTGCATGATAATTCCTCCGTTTTATGTTTCTTCGTAAAATGCTTCCGCTATGTCCTCAAAACGCATTCCGCGGCTGGCCTTAAGCCAGATTATATCCCCGGGTTTTGCGGTTTTGCGAAGTTCTTTTGAAAGTTCTTCCTTTGTTTCAAAATGGAAGGCCGTTTCCCTCATTCCGTTTTTCCATGCACCGGCGGCAATATATCTTGAAAGTTCGCCGAAGCAGAAAAGCAAATCCGCCTTTTCCGCCGCAAGTTTTCCGATTTCGTAATGGGAAGTTTCCGCAACGGAACCAAGTTCGAGCATATCGCCGAGCACGGCGATTTTTTGAGCACCTTCCGGAATTTTTTGAGCACCAAGGGTGTTGAGAGCGGCTTTCATGGAATCCGGATTGGCGTTATAACAATCCTCAACAACCTTTACTCCCCGGCAAATCTGCACCTTCTGGCGCATTCCGGTGTTTTTAAAATTCGCAAGAGCCAGAGCACATTGTTCGGGTTTTATTCCCGCGGCAACGCCTGCGCCAAAACCCGCAAGAGCGTTGAGCACGTTATGAACACCCATAGTAGGAATATGTGCCGGATACTCGCCGCTCTCGGATACTATCACAAAATCGGTCTCGCCGTCTTTTTCGATAATATCCTTTGCGCGGATATCCGCAGAAGCATCTTCAACAGCATAGTATACCACATTATAGTCCGGAAGACAAATATCTTTCATCATGTCGTTGTCTTTATTAAGAAGAAGAGTTCCGCCTTTTTTAAGACCTTCGACAATTTCGAACTTTGCCTTCTTTATGTTTTCCCTTGAACCAAGGTTTTCGATATGGCAGGTTCCGATGCAGGTGATTACCGCAATATCCGGTTTTGCCGGAAGGGTAAGTTCTCTGATTTCGCCGAGATTCACCATTCCGAATTCCAGAACCATAGCTTCGATGCTTTCGTCAAGTTCCAGAATGGTTTTCGGAACACCGACTTCGTTATTAAGATTATTTTCGGTTTTAAGGGTCTTATACTCGCTCCTGATAACGGAAGCTATCATTTCCCTGGTTGTGGTTTTTCCTACGGAACCGGTTACCGCAATAACCCTGGGGCTGAATTTGCTTCTGTAAAGACCGGCAATATCAAGAAAAGCCTGGCGGGTTGTTTCAACAAAAAGCAGGTTTTCGGTTCCGTAATCCCCTTCCTTCTGAACAACCGCCCAAAGAGCGCCGTTTTCCATCGCGGTTTTAACAAAGGCATGGCCGTCGAATCTTTCGCCGCAAAGGGCAACAAAAATGCTTCCCGGGCGGACGTCCCTTGAATCCGTACAGATATTCGTGATTTCGATATCCGGGATATCGGTATTCGCCTTTGAGCCGATGGCCTTTGCAATTTCTTTAAGTTTTAACGGAAGCAAAACACATTCCCCTTTCCGTTTTTATTTTTTAAGTTCTTCAATAAAATTTTTTACTATTACTTTTTCGTCAAAATAAACGGTTCCGAAATCAAGAACCTGATAATCCTCGTGGCCTTTTCCCGCAAGAAGAAGAACATCGCCTTTTTCACAATGTTCAAGCGCCCATTTTATTGCCTTATAACGGTCCGGCTCGTAATAATAAGGCACGCCGCATTTTTTTACTGCCGGAAGGGTATCTTTTGCAATTTCCTCAACCGCTTCGTGGCGGGGATTATCGCTTGTTAAAATCATAAAATCGGATTTTGCCGCAACGGCATTTACCATCTTCGGACGTTTTGTTTTGTCGCGGTTTCCGGCGCAGCCGAAAAGGGTTATAATTCTTCCTTCGGCACATTCCTTTATGGAATCCAGAACTTTTTCGAGAGCATCCGGGCCGTGGGCAAAATCGCGGATTACGGTAAAATCGCCTTTATGGATAACCTCAACCCTTCCTTTAACTCCCGGGCAGGTGTTAAGGCCTTCCACCGCTTCGTCAAAGGAAAGTCCGCAGTTCATTGCGGCGGCGGCCGCAAGCATTGCGTTGGATGCGGAAAATTTTCCGGGCATGGAAAATTTTACTCTTCCGATATTTCCCGTTCCGACCATTGCGAATTTGCATCCGTCGGAATAGTTTTTAACGTCATGGGCGGTATAATCCGCAGAAATATCACCGATGGAAACCGTTGAAACCGGAACGGAAAGTTCTTTAAGAAGGCGTTTACCGTAATCATCGTCAATGCAGACAACGGCCTTTTCGCAGTTACGGAAAAGTTCCTTTTTCGCTTCAAAATAATTTTCCATTGTCCCGTGGTAATCCAAGTGGTCCTGGGTGAGGTTTGTAAAAACCGCGGTTTCAAAGCGGCAGCCTTCAACGCGCTTCTGGTCAAGTGCCTGGGAGGAAACTTCCATTACAACATATTCACATCCGGCGTTCGCCATTCTTGAAAAAATAACGTGGAGTTCCGCCGCATCCGGGGTGGTATATTTCGCCGGAAGAGATATATCGCCGATAAGGTTCTGGATCGTTCCGATAAGTCCGACCTTTTTTCCGGCGGATTCGAGAACGTGTTTTATAAGATAGGTTATGGTGGTTTTTCCGTTTGTTCCGGTAACGCCGATAAGCTTCATTTTATCCGCGGGGTTTCCGTTAAGGTTAGCGCACATTCTTGCATAAGCGGCACGGCTGTTTTTAACAATAATTTGTTCCTCAACGCCGGTATCCCTTTCCGCGACTATCCATGAAGCGCCGCTTCGTTTTGCGGCGGCGGCGTATTCGTGGCCGTCGATGTTTCCGCCTTTGATGCAGACGAAAACAGAACCCGGTTCAACCCTTCTGGAATCTCCCGTAACGTCTTTTATTTCAACATCTTCGATTTTTCCGGTATATTCAACGTCCCTTAAAAGTTCGGATAAAAGCAAGGGATCACCTCCGAATAAATGTTTTTTGTTATCAGCCTTCGCCCTCTTCCGGTTCTTCGGAATTAATTGTAAAGCTGACTTCGATTATGGTTCCCGGCATTACCATTTCGCCTGCGGCCGGGGTCTGGCTATAGGCCACCTGGTCGGTTGCGGATTCGGAAACGCCGATGAGTTTAAGTTTAAGTCCCGCTCCGATAATCATGTTGTTAACTTCGGTAACGCTCATTCCGGCAACGTCCGGAACTTCGATTTCCTTCGGGATAAGGCTTTCGTCGGTATAAAGAGTTATTGTTCCGCCGGCGGAAAGCTGGGAACCTGCTTCCGGAGACTGGGCAACAACGGTTGAACCTTCGCCGGAAATGGTTACGGAATAACCCTGAAGGCGAAGAACGGTCATGGCATCGTGAACAAGCTGTTCGGATACGTCTTTAACTTTTCCGGTCATAGCCTCGAGCTCTGCCTCGGTATAGTTCGGTTCAATTCCCATATAAGGAAGGATATCCGCAAGCATTGCACCGACAACCGGCGCCGCAACAACGGAACCGAAGGGGTTTTCCATCTGGGCTTCGTCAAGGAGAAGAAGAATTACAATCTGGGGATCTTCCGCCGGAGCAACCGCAAGGAAGGAGGAAACATAGGCTTCCACTTCCCCTTCTTCGGTAAGCTGGTCGAGTTTTTCGGAAGTTCCGGTTTTGCCGCCGATTTTATAACCCGGAACCGCGGCGGTTCTACCGGAACCGTCGCTTACAACGGTTTCAAGAATTTCGCGGACCGTTTTGGAGGTCTGTTCGGAAATAACCTGGCGGACAAGGGTCGGTTCATATTCTTCAACAACGCTTCCGTCGGAAGAAATTACTTTTTGAACAAGATAAGGTTCATAAAGGTTTCCGCCGTTGACCGCGGCAGAAACCGCTGTTATAAGCTGAATCGGAGTTACTTTAAAAGTCTGGCCGAAGGCGCTTGAAGCAAGGTTCATTTCCGTCATTTTGGTGTGATAGATACTTGCCGCTTCGCCGGGAAGGTCTATGTTTGTTTTTTCGGTAAGGCCAAAGGCCTCGAAATAGTTTTGGAAGTTCGAGATGCCCATATTCATTCCAATCTGAATAAAGGCCGGGTTGCAGGAATTCTGTACCGCCTGGGCAAGGGTCTGGTCGCCGTGGCCGTAGGTTTTCCAACAGGAGATTTTCCTGTCGGCAACGTTTGCGTAACCGATGCAGCTGAAATGGTCGCCAAGGGTTGTTGTGTTGCTGTCCAAGGCCGCCGCAAGGGTTATAATTTTAAAAACGGAACCGGGCTCATATGGGTCGGAAATGGCTTTGTTACGCCACATATCGTATTGCGCCTGGGTTGTTGCGGCGCCCTGTTCGTCCTCCGGAAGTTTTCCGATCTCTTCTTTTACGGAATCCGGAAGGGTGGTGTAGCTGTTGGGGTCAAAGTCACCTTTTGTTGCCATCGCAAGGATTTTTCCGGTGTTCGGATCCATGGCGATGCAGGCGGCTCTTTGCTGAACGTCGTGTTCTTTTACCGCGAGTTCAAGGTGTTTTTCAACAAAATACTGAATACCTTCATCAATGGTGGTAACAATGCTGTTTCCGTCCTCGGAAGAATAAAGTTCGTCATATTCAAAAGGCATTTTCTGTCCCCAGGAGTCCTTTGCGGAAATAAGCTTGCCCGGGGTTCCGCTTAAAATATCGTCGTAATAGGATTCAAGGCCGTAGGAACCTACGTAATCGGAGTTTACAAAACCGATTACGGAAGCGGCAAAGTTTTCGTAAGGATATTTTCTCGAAACGTCCTCTTCAACAAAAATGCATCTGGAAACGCCGTTGTTTGTTGCGAAAGCGGTAACTTCCTCAACAACTTCCTTTCCAACTCTTGCTTTTATTGCGGCGTAAAGGGTGTCGCGCTCGCATTTTTCCCTAAGATAGCTTTCGCTTACCCCGAGAATTTCGGAAAGTCCGGAAATAATAAGTTCCTTATCCGTTTCGCTTTTGATGTTGTTCGGCGCAACGCAGATTGTCCATGCGGTGGTGCTCAGCGCAAGTTTGTTTCCGTTGGAATCGTAAATTGCTCCGCGGTTTGGCGCAATTTCCGTAAGCTTAAGCTGGGTTTCCGCCGCCTGGCGCTGATACTCCTCCGATTCGATAATCTGGATATAAAACAGCCTTCCGATAAGCACGCAAAAGCCAAGAACGGCAATAACGCAGGCCGCGAATATTCTTAATTTTATAATTGCACTCGGTGATTTACTCATTTTTTTGCACAATTTTCTCCTTTCACCAAGTTTTTTTCATTTTTCGGGGATATCCCCAATTATGAAGACAGCGCCGCTTGACAACAAAACGCAGCGGCGCTACACAGATATATTATTATTTCAGAACGGCAAGTATTCCGCAATAAAATCAACAAATCTTTCCCAATTTTCTTTAAAAAGATATTTTCCGCCGGTTCTGGCAACAGAAATCTCATCGGTTCCGGTAAGGCTTACATATTCCACCTGACTGGAATCGATTTTTGCAAGGCCAAGTTTTGTTTCCGCCGCTTCCTCAAGGGTTTTTATAGAAGTAATCGCCTCAAGTTCCCCCTGGAGTCTTACGTATTCGGTATCAAGCTCGACTATCTGGTTTTCGTAAAAGCTTACTTCGCTCGTAAGTTCGGTAAGAACAACCTGGCTGTAAATCATAATTACGGAAATTACGATTGCCATAACACTTGCGAGAATAATTTTAACCGGAGCAACAACTTTTGTTTTCCTGCGGTTTTTAATCATTCTTAACGAGCTTGTTTTTAATTCCTTGTCCTGCTGTTCAGCAGTTTTTGCCGCAAATGTATTAAGATCGTAAGCAACCTCGGTCAAAAATCTTACTCCCCTCTTAAAAATTTTTCCTCAAACACTCTTTAAATTTTTTCGATTACCCGAAGCTTCGCGCTCCGGCTTCTGTGGTTATATTCAAGTTCCTCTTTGGTAGGTTCAATGGGTTTTCTTGTTGTAAGTTTTCCCCTTGGGGTTTTTCCGCAAACACAAACCGGAAATTCCGGAGGGCAGGTACAGCCTTTTGTATATTCCGCAAAGGCTCTTTTGACCATTCTGTCCTCAAGGGAATGGAAGGTTATTATCGCAAACCTTCCGCCGGGCGCAAGCCTTTCAAAAACTCTGTCAAGGGCTTCCGCAAGGCGATCAAGTTCCATATTTGTGGCGATCCTCAAAGCTTGAAAAGTCTGGCGTGCCGGATGTCCGTTGCTTCCTCTTCTTGCGGCGGCCGGATAAGCGTTTCTTACTATATCCGCAAGTTCGGTGGTGGTTTCGATGGGTTTAACCGCTCTTGCGTCAAGAATTGCATTTACAATCCTTGGGGTGAATTTTTCTTCGCCGTAATCGTAAAGAATTTTGGCAAGCTGGGCTCCGCTGAAATTATTTACGATATCGTAAGCTGAAGTTCCCTCCTGGCTCATACGCATATCAAGCGGTGCTTCGTTATGGTAGCTGAAGCCTCGCTCCGCCGCGTCAAGCTGGTGGGAGCTTACGCCGAGGTCCAGCAGGACTCCATCCACTTTATCAATTCCAAGTCTGTCGAGAACTGCGGGAATCTCGGCAAAATCGGAACGGATGACCTCGGCGCAAGGGTATTTTGCAAGGCGTTCGCTTGCGGTTTTTATTGCATCCGGATCCTTATCCAGCGCGATAAGTTTTCCGGTTGTAAGGCGTTTTGCAATTTCGGAAGAATGTCCGGCTCCGCCGGC
>JAFXBK010000060.1 GCA_017521825.1 Oscillospiraceae bacterium | reverse complement strand
TAAAACAAAATCAAGCGGTAAATTTGCAAAGAACAAAATAGATTTTGCTAATTAAATTATTTCAGCATCTTTAAGGTGCAGCAAGCAACAAGCCCTTACAGGGCGTTCCAAGCCACCCCTTTTAGGGGTGGTCATGACTATCTTTTGTTTCAATTACTTCGCCATTATGAAGGCGGATAACTCTGTCCGCCATTCCGGCAATTTCCATATCGTGGGTAACAAGAAGTATGGTCTGGTGGAAACGCGCCGCAAGGGCTTTTAAATGGCGTAGAACCTGGTCGCCGGTCTTGGGGTCAAGGTTTCCGGTGGGCTCGTCCGCAAGCAAAATAGCCGGTTTTGAAGCCAGCGCACGGGCGATTGCAACCCTTTGCTGTTCTCCGCCGGAAAGCTGATCCGGGTAGCGATCGAGCTTATCGCTGATTTCCAAAGCTTCAACAAGTTCATTTAGGAATTCCGGTTCAATGTCCCTTCCGTCAAGATGAAGCGGCATTAGAATGTTTTCTTTTACGGTATGTTCTTCAAGAAGGTTATATGCCTGGAAAACAAAGCCGATTCGCTGTCTGCGAAGGCGGCAAAGTTCGTTATTGCTCAAATCAAAAATGCTTTTATCTTCAATAAAAAGTTTTCCTCCGGAAGGCCTGTCAAGTCCGCCAAGAATCTGGAGAAGGGTGGATTTTCCCGAGCCGCTTCGGCCGATTATGGCATAGAAAACTCCTTCTTCAATGGAAATATCAAGAGGTCTTAACGCATGAACTTCGTTTTCGCTTCCCTCGTTATATGTTTTATAGAGACCTTCGGTTCTTAAAATATCCATATTCAAAGACCTCACTTTCTTGTTTTTATGTTTTCAATGGGAAGATATTTCTGGATGCTTTTCATAGGAATTATATAAAGAACGGTGATAACGGCGGCAAGTACCACGCAGGCGATAAAATGGAGCCACCAGGGATATCCCCAAAGGAGATTTCCGAGCACCGCATCGGAAAGAAGGGCGTAAAGCGCAACCCCGCACCAGAGAAGGATATTTGCGATGAAAACAGCTCCGCCGGAAACCGCAAGACCAATATAAAGCTGGCGTTTTATAAGCTGCTTATTGCTTACTCCAAGGGACTGCAAAATTCCGATTTTATTTCTTTCCTGTTCAATATCGGAAGAAATCGTGTTCGCAAAAATCATAAGCGCAAGAAGAACCGCCGTTAAACCAAGAAGGCAAACCAGAAGGATATTGTTTATTGCGTCCTGAAGAAGTTTGCTGTTGCTTTCGTGGTAAAATTCAATATCCATATATTCGCTTCTTCCGTAAACAAGAAGAGCCGTGTCAACGTCATATTTTGAAAGACCTTCCTTGGCGTTGATGTAAAAATCGGTTGTTCCGTAACCGCTGGATACGTACATTATTTTAAAGGAACGGATCTCGTTGGAAGAGCGGGTTCGCATGGAGTTGGGAAGGATATGTCCGGCAAATTTGGAGGAACAAACTATCTGGTAGCCTTCGGCGGAACCGCTTATGGGCCAAACGCCTTCGTCGGGGAAATAATAGATTATTGCGCCGACTCTTGCGGTATCGGTCACGATTTTATAATCATATTTTATTCCGCCGACATAACGCGTCTGCGCGCCGATGGTTATTTTATCGCCAACGGAAAGGCCACCGTCTTTTTTATAGATGTGCTTATATTCTTCGTAAAAAGTTGTATCGATTCCGGAGGAAGAAACTCGTTCCCAACCTGTTCCCTCGGCGAATTCTTCGCCTTTTCCGTTGTCCTTATAAAGCGGAATCATAACAAGAACTTCGTTTCCGGCTTCAAAGGCTTCCTTATCAAGTGATCCGACTGTTGCGGCGGCGTTGAATTTTTCGAAAAATTCGCTATCGGAAGAAACCGCATAAAGTTCGATCGGGTAACCTTCAAAATCCGGCGCGCCGAAGCTGTCCGTTATAACCTTCATATCGTTTCCGAAAGCTCTTTCAAGAAGAAAACTTTCGACGGAATCTTTACTCAAAACCGCATCCTGAGCGGTGCGCTGAACTTCAATGCTTTCGCAAACTCCGAGTGCTTCAAGTTCCTCGATGTATTCCGGAAGCTGCCTGTCCGAAGCGGAAAAAGGAAGCTGAAGGAAATAATCCGGACGATTATCGCGCTCTACAGTTTCGCGGTAAGGCGTCATAAACCGGAAACCGATAAATATGCAAAGGGTCATGATAAGCATCATAAAAATGCAAAGCGCTGCATTTCCGAAGGTTCTTCCGCGGTTTGCAAAAAGTCCGCGGAGAGTTACATTCAAAAAATTCTGCTGAACATCTTTTTTGGGCGGAGCAAGGGGCTTTTTCCTCGAGGTTCTTCCGGTAAGCGGAACGCCGATTGCCATTATGCTGGGAATCATCATTCCTATAAAAAGCGCAAGAGTTCCCGCAAGAACTGCGAAAAGAAGAATTGTTGGGTCTATTGTATAAATTATATCCCTTTGCTGGGCTTTTTCAAGGAAGAAAACCGTAAGATGCGCGCCGAAAAGGCCAAAGAAAGTTCCGACAGGAAGAGTTGTGACCCAAAAATAGAAAAATTCCCAAAGGAGCATCTGTCCGATCTGGCGGCTTTCCGCGCCGATGGATTTCATAAGAACAATTCGGCGGAGGCGTTTTCTCATCTGGGTAAAGAAAATCTGGAAAACGGCGGAAACCGTTGTTATAAAAAGTATTATTGTAACAAGGGTAAGGGTTTGTCCGCTTCCTTCGGAAGAAGACGGATAGGAATAACGGTTAAGGCGAAGTTCGGAAAAATCAAAAGGAGAATAAATGCTGTCTTCAGCAATAAGACGGTTTTCGTTAAGACGGCTGTTTAAAACGGTTCTGCAATTTTCCCAAAGTTCACGGGGCGAAGTTTTTTCAGAAGAAAGGAAAACAATTTTGTTATAAGGCTTAAATGCAAAATTATAATATTTTTCAACAACTTTTTCCTGCGCGCCGATATAGACATCATAGTTTTCGCTTGTTATAAATCCGCTTGGAAGGGGAAGCATTCCCGTATCCCATCTGTCGGAAAAAGTATCCACAACGCCGCAAACGGTATAGGTAAAAGGAATATGTATAATAATATCCCTTTTATTGACAGTGGTACGCACGTTAAGGTTTTCGTAACCGATAAGGTCGGCGGTGGGACCGAAATAAAAAGCCTTTTCCTCTTCGGTCATGTGTTTTTCCATATATTCGGTTATGTTTGTTCCGGTATCGGAAAAACTGTTCACGAAGAACGAATATGTTTTTATAAACTGTTCTTCCGTCATTTCATCAAAAGGAATTATCTGTCCATCCGGATGTGCATCATCGGAAAGCACCATTGCAATAAGGCTTCCTTCGCGCTGGGACTGATAGAAAGTGAAAAATTCCTCGTAAACCGGTTTGTTAAAATTAAGAATGGAAGGGTTGTAATCTTTCCATGCCTTGCGCTGATAAATATCTTTGCCTTCGGCCAGTATATCTTCTTTTGAAAGTTCGATAATTTCATCAAGCCTTGCGAGATATTCATCATTTGCGGGAATATGTACCTGTGAAACAACGGTGAAGCTGTCGCCAAGCTTAAGGTTAAGGGAGGAAAGGCGAGCATATTCAAGAGCAATTTCGTTTTTTGATTCCGGCCATTTTCCTTCTTTAAGGGTAAGGTTTCCGGTGCTTGCGAAATCTTCGGAAAACGGGGTTATGTAATATTTGTTATCGCCGGAAAAATAATCAATTCCCGAAACGGAAACCATCGGAAGAACGATTGGATTTTCCGAAAAAGAAGTTATTTCGGAAAGAACATCGTCGGAAAGGAAGGTTTTTGAACTTTTGTCATCAAATTCAATTCCGGTAAGGTCGGAATCCGAAACCATCACCTGCCATTTTCCGTAGGTGTTGTTTCTTTGCTGTTCATCGGTTTCCTGAAGGGAAGTTATTAAAGTTGTTGAAAGAACAAGAAAAAGAAAAGCAAGGGCAACAACGCTCCAAAGCAAAAGGGTATTGCGCTTTTGTCCGATAAGACCGCGAAGGGCAATTTTTCGCATTTTTCGACCTCTTTTCATAAAAAATAAAAACCTTTGTTATTTTAACATATTTCAATATAATATACAACTTATAAAGCAAATCAAATTTTTGTTGTAATTATTAATTTTTGTTTAAGATTTTGCCTATATCATTGAAAAAGAAAGGTTTTGATTGTATTATGAAACAAAGAAAGGGGGAAACATTATGAATAAATTCGATTCACCAATATCCAAAAGAACGGAAATTATATTAAAAATAATTCTTACTTTGGCGGTGCCGGTGGTTTCGCTTTTTTATCTCTTTATTCTTTTAATTTTTTCTCTGAATACCGGAATAACAGTAAACGTTGTTTTGGAATATATCGCTGTACTGATAGTTCCGGTTTTTCTTTTAACTTTAATCTGGTTCAACAACAGAAAAAAGCTTCTTAAAATATGGGCGGTTGTTGCGGCTGTTTTTGTTGTTGCGGTTGGAATAAACATCGGAATAGATCAGTACGACAAAAGCATAACGATAAACACAACGCCGAATATAGCTGTAAGCGAATATCTTCCTTTTAAAGACGATTCTAAAATAGTAACTCTTGAAGATGAAGCAAGCCTTAAATTAACGGAAAATCTTCCGAAAATTGACGGCGCTGCGGCGGTTTTTCCGGTTTATTCCGCTTTTGTAAACGCGGTTTATCCAAAAACAACCGAACTTTGGGACGGGGTTTTTGAATATAACAACACCATTGGCGGCTATAAACTTCTTGGAGAAAGACAAACGGATATTTTCTTCGGTGCATATCCGTCGGAAGAACAGATAGAAGAGGCAAAATATCACGGAACGGAATTTGTTTATGCGCCGATTGGTTATGACGCATTCGTTTTCTTTGTCCATAAAGATAACCCGATAGATAACCTTACTACCGAACAGGTTCAGGGAATATATTCGGGAGAAATTACAAACTGGAGCCAGATTGGCGGTAAAAACGAAGAAATTGCCGCCTATCAGCGCAACGAAGGAAGCGGAAGCCAGAGCATGCTTATCCGTTTTATGGACGGAAAAGAAATTATGGAAGCTCCGACGGAAATGGTCGATGATTTAATGGTTGGAATTGTTGAGCTGGTTTCCGATTACAGAAGCAAATCAAATTCCATCGGTTTTTCTTTCAGATATTATCTTGAAGGAATCATAAAAAATCCGGATATAAAAATTTTAAGCATCGATGGTGTTGCGCCGACGGCAGAAAACATTAAAAACGGAAGTTACCCGATAACCGGTCCGCTTTATGCCGTAACCTGGGAAGGAAACGATAATGAAAACGTTGAAAAACTTATTGACTGGATCCTTTCCGAAGAAGGTCAGGAAATAATCGAAAAAACGGGATATGTTGGAATAAACTAAAAAAATGACCGGAGGGCGGAAGCCCTCCGGTTATTTTATTTCGATAATCCAATTTTTCTTCGGGAAAATTTTGTGTAAAATTTTGAGTACGGGAAATAATCGTTTTTCGGTAATGGCTATGCTCAAATGCCCTGTGTGCAGAATAAAACGGTGCTCAAAGGATCCCATAATGCTCAAGAACAAAGCGGAGGTGTTCTTTTTTAGCTTCTTCCATTTCGCAAAGCGGAAGCCGACAAGGTCCGAAGTCCTTTCCGAGCATATTCAGCGCTTCTTTGACAGGAATTGGGTTAACATCCGAAAAAAGCGCGTCAATAAGCGGAAAAAGTTCGATTTGTTTCCTTGCCGCTTCAAGATTTTTTCCTTCAAAATAAAGCGAACAAAGGCTTTGCATTTCCTTTGGAACAATGTTCGCGGCAACGGAAATAACGCCTTTTGCGCCGATGCTCAAAAACGGAACAGTAAGTTCATCGCTTCCGGAATATATGTCGATTTTATCGCCGCAAAGAGAAAAAACTTTTTCTGCCTGGGCAAGATTTCCGGAAGCTTCCTTCACAGCGCAGATGAAAGGATTTTCCGCAAGTTTTGCATATGTTTCCGGTTTTATGTTTAATCCTGTTCTGGACGGAACATTATAAACAATTGTGGGAAGCTGGCAATATTTTGTTATAAATGAATAATGTTCAATAATTCCGTTTTCGTTGGCTTTGTTATAATATGGCGTTACGGAAAGAACA
This sequence comes from Oscillospiraceae bacterium, assembly GCA_017521825.1. Classification (GTDB taxonomy): domain Bacteria; phylum Bacillota; class Clostridia; order Oscillospirales; family Ruminococcaceae; genus UMGS1668. The sequence continues at coordinate 27,794 of JAFXBK010000060.1, read as the reverse complement.
GTATCCGCACCTGCGTTTCTGGCGTTCAGGGCAAGTTTTGCCGCATGGTGAGTATTGTTGCTTCCGGCGCCGGCAATTAGCGGAACACGCCGGTTTATAACATCCTTTGCACAACAGATTATATTATACTGTTCTTCATCGGAAAGTGTGGCGGATTCCCCGGTTGTTCCGTTGACGATAATTGCGTCCACGCCTTTCTGAATAAGCTCGTCGATATGGTCGGCATATTTTTTAAAATCAACGCTTCCGTCCCGGCGCATGGGTGTAACCGTTGCCACGCCGCATCCGGTAAAAATTGTGTTTTTCATAGCAAAAAAACCTCCGCAATTCTGGATAAAATAAAATATGCGGAGGTTTATATTATTATGTTAATCAGTCAAAATAACCTTTTGCGGCATAAAGTTCCGCCATAAGAACGTTTCCGCCTGCAGCGCCCCTAAGGGTATTATGAGAAAGGCTTACGAATTTATAATCATACTGGCTGTCGGGACGAAGCCTTCCGATAGAAACGCCCATGCCTTTTTCAAGGTCACGGTCAAGTTTTGCCTGGGGTCTGTCGGGTTCCTCAAAATAGGTGAGGAAATGTTCCGGCGCGGAAGGGAGATTAAGAAGCTGGGGTTCTCCGGAATATTCCGCCCAGCATTTTTTGATTTCCTCGATGGAAGGTTTGCTTTCAAAACTTACGAAAACCGCCGCGGTGTGACCGTCAGAAACGGGAACGCGAAGGCATTGGGTGGTAATCGCGGGAGAAACAGCGTTGATTATTTCGCCGTTTTCAACTTTTCCCCAGATTTTAAGCGGTTCGTTTTCGCTTTTTTCTTCTTCTCCGCCAATATACGGAATAAGGTTATCCACCATTTCCGGCCAGCGTTCAAAGTTTTTTCCTGCGCCGGAAATTGCCTGATAAGTGCAGGCAAGAACCTTTGTGATTCCAAATTTCATAAGAGGATGGAGCGCGGGAACATAGCTTTGGATGGAACAGTTGGATTTTACGGAAATAAAACCGCGTTTTGTTCCAAGGCGCTGTTTTTGAGTCGCAACAACTTCCATATGTTCCGGATTGATTTCCGGAATTATCATCGGAACGTCGGGAACTCCGCGGTTTGCGCTGTTGTTGGACATAACGGGACATTCGAGTTTTGCGTATTTTTCTTCAAGTTCCTTGGTTTTTGCTTTTTCCATATTAACCGCGCAAAAAATAAAATCAACAAGCGAAGCAATTCCTTCCGCATCCTTTTCGGCATCAAGAACGGTCATGTTTTTAACGGAATCCGGAATGGGTGTTGCCATAGCCCAGCGGCCGGAAACTGCTTCTTCATAAGTTTTTCCGGCGCTTCTTCCGGAAGCGGCAAGAACTTCTATATGGAACCAGGGATGGTTTGCAAGAAGAGTAATAAGGCGTTGCCCGACCATTCCGGTGGCACCGATTATACCAACATTATAATTTTTCACAAACAAAGCCTCCTTATAATAAAATTACTTGCAATAAAAGGATTCTTGCAATATAATATATAAGTTAAACTTAATATGTTTTTGATTTTATCATTACATATTTTTTCTGTCAATATTTTTACGAAATTTAAAGTAAAACGGTGATTTGATGAAAACAAGCGATTTTTATTTTGACCTTCCGGAGGAACTTATTGCACAGCATCCTGCGGACCAGCGTGACCATTCCCGCCTTATGCATCTTAACAGAGAAACCGGCGAGGTTGAACACAAACATTTTTACGATATAATCGATCTTCTTGAACCCGGTGATCTTCTTGTTCTTAATAATTCCAGAGTTATTCCGGCAAGACTTATCGGCGAAAGGGAAGACACCCATTCTCCAATCGAGTTTCTTCTTCTTAAACAAAAGGACCTTGACGTTTGGGAAATTCTTGTTCGTCCCGGAAAACATGCAAAAATCGGAAAAAGATTTGTTTTCGGCGGCGGAATTCTTAAAGCGGAAGTTATCGATATTGTTGAAGAAGGCAACCGTATAGTAAAATTTGAGCACGAAGGAAACATCTATAACGTTCTGGACGAAATCGGCCAGATGCCGCTTCCGCCTTATATTACAGAAAAGCTTGCGGATAAGGAACGTTACCAGACTGTTTATTCCGATCCAATAGGTTCCGCCGCGGCACCGACTGCCGGACTTCATTTTACCGAGGAACTTCTTGAAAAAATAAGAGCAAAAGGCGTAAACACCGCTTTTGTAACCCTTCATGTGGGTCTCGGAACCTTCCGCCCCGTTAAGGTTGAAGATTTTGAACACCATATAATGCATACCGAACATTATATGCTTCCGGAAGAAACCGCAAAACTTATTAACGAAACAAAAGCCGCGGGCCATAGAGTTATTGCCGTTGGAACAACTTCCTGCAGGACTCTTGAATCTGTTGCGGCGAAATACGGCGAAATCAAAGCCGATGACGATGATACCAGCATTTTTATCTATCCCGGATTCAAGTTCAAGGTTCTTGATGGCCTTATTACCAACTTCCACCTTCCGGAAAGTACCCTTATAATGCTTGTTTCGGCTTTTGCGGGTTATGAAAACGTTATGAATGCATATCAGGAAGCAATTAACGAGCGTTACCGCTTCTTCAGCTTCGGCGATTCAATGGCTATTATTTAATTAAAAAAGCGACCGCAACGCGGCCGCTTTTTTTAGCATTGATTATTGGTTTACGGGCATTTTCTAACAGCTTGATTTTAGATTTTATCCCTGAACGTCTTTTGCTACGTTTCTGAATTTATCTTTCGGCATTTTGCAAAGAGGGCAATGGAAATCTGCCGGAAGGTCTTCAAATTTGGTGCCGGGTGCAATTCCTCTTTCGGGAATTCCTTTTTCTTCATCATAGGTGTATCCACAAATCATGCAAGTATATTTCATAAGATTATCTCCTTAGTAATTTATTTTTTTAAATCATTTCTTTGATTTGTCTGTATTATACACTAATTTTTTCCTGTTTTCTGTAACTTAATCACATTATAAAAATATTTTTTAATCTTTTTTCAAATTTTTATAGTTTTCAAGTTCTTCAGCGGTCATGTGGTCCTCGAGCACGCCGAAAATAATTTTGCGGTCCCTTGCGCTTGCTCTTCCGAAAGCGCTGAGCATCAGCGATTCTTCGGTGCTCAAAGTTTTTATCGGGGCAGGGAAGCCGCTTATTCCTAATAAATAATCGAGCGAAACATCAAGCGCTTCCGCTATTTCCGCGGCGATATCCGCCTGGGGTTTTCTGCTGTTGTTAACGTAGCGCGAAAGAGTGGCTTCGGTTGCTCCTGTTTTTTGGGCAAGCCAGCTTTGGGTTATTCCGCGCTGCTTCATAATTTTTTTAACTTTTCTTCCAAAATCTTTAATTTCCGCCATTTTTTATTCCTCATAATATTGATTATACAAAAAGTATTATCAGTTTAGCATAAAAATTATACGTTTGTCAAGATTTGTTATACAATTGGAAAGCATGTTGAAAAGTAATATTTTTAAAATCCACTTGAAAAGATTTCTTTATTAAGTTATACTATATTAGTTATATTATGCCCTATAAAAAGAGGAGATTTAATGTTTACTGTTTTAAAAACCGAAGGAAAAGCCCGCAGGGCCGAATTTGAAACCGTTCACGGAACTGTTCAGACTCCGGCGTTTATGAATGTTGCAACCTGCGGCGCAATTAAAGGCGGCGTTGCCGCAGAAGACCTTAAAGAACTTCATTGTCAGGTTGCCCTTTGCAACACCTACCATCTTTCTCTCCGTCCCGGAGATCTTGTGGTAAAAGAACTTGGCGGTCTTCATAAATTTATGAACTGGGACAGACCGATTCTTACCGACAGCGGCGGCTTCCAGGTTTTCAGCCTTTCAAAGCTCCGCAAAATTAAGGAGGAAGGCGTTTATTTCAGAAGCCACCTCGACGGACACAGAATTTTTATGGGTCCGGAAGAATCCATGCAGATTCAGTCCCATCTCGGAAGCACCATTGCTATGGCTTTTGACGAATGCGTTGAAAACCCTGCGCCAAAATCCTACGCGGCACAGTCCTGTGCAAGAACCGTAAGATGGCTTCACCGCTGCAAGGCGGAAATGGAAAGACTTAATTCTCTTCCGGATACAATCAACCCCCACCAGATGCTTTTCGGAATCAACCAGGGATGCACTTTTGAAGATCTTCGTGTTGAACACATGAAAGAAATTGCAAAACTTGATCTTGACGGTTACGCAATCGGCGGTCTTGCGGTTGGTGAACCCACCAACGAAATGTACCGGATTATCGAAGCGGTAGAACCCTATATGCCAAAGGAAAAACCCCGTTATCTTATGGGCGTCGGAACCCCGGTAAATATTATCGAAGCGGTTCATCGCGGTGTTGACCTTTTCGACTGCGTTATGCCAAGCCGCAACGCTCGCCACGGAACGCTTTTTACCTGGCAGGGTATCCGTAACCTTAACAACGAAAAATATATCTATGACCAGGGACCGGTTGATCCGGAATGTAACTGTCCCACCTGCCGCCTTCACAGCAGAGCTTATGTAAGACATCTTCTTCGCGCAAACGAACTTCTGGCTCACAGACTTACGGTTCAGCACAACCTTTATTTCTATAACACCCTTATGGAAAGAATCCGCGAAGCGCTCGATAACGGAACTTTTGAGGAATTCTATCAGAAATACCGCGATATTCTCGGAAAGAGAATATAAACAAATTTATAAGTTTATAATTATTTTATAATCATTTTCGGAGGTATAAAAATGAACAATATGCATTATCTTCTTACCGCAGCCGGCGCAGCAACAGGCGAAGGTTCCATCATGGAATCTGTATTGAGCTTTGCACCCATTCTTGTTGTTATCGTTGTTTTCTATTTCATGCTTATCCGTCCCCAGCAGAAAAAGGATAAAGAAGACAGAGCAATGAGAGAAAATCTTGAAATCGGCGATGAAATCGTAACCATCGGCGGAATCGTTGGTCTTGTTGTTTCCATTAAAGAGGATACAGTTGTTATTGAAACCGGAAGCGACAGAAGCAAAATCAGAATTGTTAAAAGCGCCGTTTCCCAGAACATTACCGCTAAAGAAAAAGCAGGAAAATAATTTTTAAAAGAATAAAAACGCTTCTTTTTGAATATCTTTTTAATGGATATTCCGAAAGGAGCGTTTTTTTATGCCGCAAAACTTTTTGAAAAAATTTGTTGTTGGAACAGCCATAGGAACAGGAATCGGAATTATTTCCGCCTCGGTTTTGATTTTTTTAATGGCGGCGGCGCTTACGGTTGGAAATATTCCGGCAATGCTGATTTCTCCGGTAACGGTGGTTTTTCTTGCGCTGGGAGGATTTTGCGGCGGTTTTGCTTCGGCAAAACTCTGCGGAGAAAAAGGATTTTTTTGCGGAGCTGCTTCCGGAATTTTGTTTTTTGTTATTGCCTGGGTTTTTGGCGCGTTTTTTGAAAATTCCGGATTCGGAACGGCGGCCGTTATAAAACTGGTTATGATAGCAACGGCGGGTTCTCTCGGAGGTATAATCGGAGTAAATTATATTGGTAAAAAATAGTTGCAACTGAGAAAATATTGTGCTATACTACCTATTGTTGATATATCAATTTTCAGGAGGATAGTATAATGGAACACATTAAAACCGTTAATAACGCAAATCTTAAAGAATCCTGTGCAAAAGGTGGCTGCGGCGAATGCCAGGCTTCCTGCCAGTCTGCATGCAAAACTTCCTGCACCGTTGCAAACCAGGAATGCGAAAACGAATCCCGCAAAAATAATAAATAAATTCAGATTTTTTAAAATTGCAGGCGTGCCAATAACCCGGTGCGCCTGCCGTTTTTTTGGAGATTTTTAAATGGTACATACTTTTTATCTTAATGGTTATTATATAGCTCTTGATGTAAACTCCGGAGCTGTTCATGTTCTGGATAAACTTTGTTTTGATCTTCTTAATAAATTCGAGGACAAACTTCCCAAAGATTTTCCTTCCGAAATTCTTGAGGAACTTTCCAAAGATTATTCTAAGGAAGAACTTCTTGAAGTTTATGCGGAACTTCTTGAACTCCAGGCGGCGGGACAGCTTTTCAGCGAAGATGATTATGAACGCTTTACCGATATGATGAAAGGCGCTCCGATCAAATCCATGTGCCTTCATATTTCCCACGACTGCAACCTTCGCTGCAAATATTGCTTTGCATCCACCGGAGATTTTGGAAAAGGCAGAAAACTTATGCCCGTTGAAACCGGTAAAAAAGCAATAGATTTCCTTCTTACCCATTCCGGAAACCGCCACAACCTTGAACTGGATTTTTTCGGAGGCGAACCGCTTATGAACTGGGACGCTGTTAAGGAGATTGTTGATTACGCAAGAAGCAAGGAAGAGGAATATAACAAAAAATTCCGCTTCACCGTTACAACAAACGGCGTTCTTCTTGACGATGAAAACATTGATTACATCAATAAGGAAATGAAAAACGTTGTTCTTTCTCTGGACGGAAGAAAATGCGTAAATGATAATATGCGCCTTGCAATCAACGGAAAAGGAAGTTATGACGTAATTGTTCCAAAGTTCCAAAAACTTGTTGAAAAACGTCTTGAAGGCGAAAACAAGGAATATTACGCCCGCGGAACTTTTACCAAAAACAACCTTGATTTTGCAAAGGACGTTTATCATATTGCCGATGACCTTGGTTTTGACCAGCTCAGCGTTGAACCGGTAATTGCGGATCCGAGCGAACCCTATGCAATTACCGAAGAAGACCTTCCGACTATTTTTGCGGAATATGAAAAACTTGCGGTTGAAATGATCCGCAGAAAAAAAGAGGGAAGATGCTTCAACTTCTTCCATTTTATGATCAATCTTGACCAGGGCCCCTGCGCGATCAAACGCCTTCGCGGATGCGGATGCGGAAACGAATATGTTTCCGTAACGCCCGACGGCGATATTTATCCCTGCCACCAGTTTGTCGGAAACGACGAATGGAAAATGGGCAATCTTGATGACGAAACCCTTGATATCGAAATGAAAGATAAGTTTGCGTGCTCAAATATTTATACCAAAGAAGGATGCAAAGATTGCTGGTGCAAATTCTATTGTTCCGGCGGATGCAATGCAAACAACTACAGCTTTAATAAGGACATCAACAAACCGGTAAAACTTTCCTGCGAAATGGAAAGAAAACGTGTTGAATGTGCGATTATGATTAAAGTTGCAATGGCGGATAAATAAAATATAAAAATAAAAAGCTCCGGAATATCCGGAGCTTTTTTGTTATATAAATGGATAGGGGAAGGTAAAAGGGGAGAGAGGTTTTAAAAAATGGAAAGAAAAATTATTTTTGAAACGGTTTACAAAAACAGATTTTTGATTTTAAATTGTCTGATGCTCTTTTTCGGAACAATTTTTGGGACGAGCATGCTCAAAATTATTCCGGAGGAATTAAGCGGAAATCTGTTCGGTTTTGTTTCAAAATCCTCTTCGGATTTTATAAATATTTTTATAAACAGGTTTTCGTTTCCGTTTATAATTCTCACCGGAATATATTTTTCAGGGACCGGAATTTTCGGAAGTTTTACCGCGCCGGCGATGATTTTTATAAGCGGTTTTTTCTTCGGTTTTGAAAATGCGCTTAATTTTAAGTTTTTGGGAATGGATTATATTGTTACGGCGCTTGTAATTTTCTTTACATCTTCGGTTTTTCTTAATTTTATAATTTTGATTATGTCGGAAAATTCGGTTTTTTCATCGCTGAATCTTTTAAAATGCATTTCGGATAAAACAACGGAAAAACCGCATTATAATGCCAAAAACATAACTGTAAAGTTTGTTACTTTTACACTTATTTCGGCGGTTATTTGCCTTATTTCAGCCGGTTTTTATAAATTTATTCAGTCGGTTCTTTAACTTTTTTCTTCGGAGGTTTAACGTTTTTAAGCGGAGATTTATTGGAAGCATCTTCAATCTGTTTGTTGCTTACATGGGTGTAAATTTCGGTTGTGGAAAGGCTTTCGTGGCCCAAAAGTTCTTTTAAAACTTGAATATCAACTCCGGCGTCCTGATAAAGCAAGGTTGCGGCGGTGTGGCGGAGCTTATGGGGAGAAATTCCCATTCCGTCAAGTCCGGCTTCTTTTAAACAATGTTCCACGATTTGTTCCACGCCGCGTGTGCTCAATCTTTTACCGAATCTGTTTAAAAAAAGCGCGTTTTTATCAACTCTTTTGATTTTTTCTCCGGAATTGAGCACGCGAAGATAATTTTCTATTGCCGTAAGGCAGGAACCGTTGAGATATACGATTCGTTCTTTGTTGCCTTTACCAAGAAGTTTAAGCTGGTTATCGCGGATATCGTGAAGATTTATTCCGCAAAGTTCCGAAACGCGCATTCCGCAGTTCAAAAACAGCGTAATTATGCAGAAATCTCGCTCTGTAAAGTTTGTTTCAACATGAGTCAAAAGCTCAAGCGCCTGTTCAAGTGTGAGATATTTCGGAAGTGTTTTTTTGAGTTTTGGAGTTTCCAGATTGAGCATCGGGTTTTCGGAAAGCTTTCCGCTGGATACCGTAAGGTATTTATAAAACGATCTTATTGCGGAAACTTTGCGTGAACGTGCTTTTGCTTCGTTATCATGATTTCGCTGGAATTCCGAAAGAAATCGCATGGCATCGGTTCTTGTGGCGTTTTTTATCAAGTCAAAACTTGCATCATGAATTTTGATTTCTTTATAATCAATTTCATCGGAAACAATTCCGTTATCAATCATTAAAAAGCGAATATAAGATCTTAAATCGATATAATAGCCGTCAACGGTACGCGGAGAGCGACCTTTGATGGTTTCCATATAAAATAAGAAATCCTGAAGAAAATCCGGGCAGTCGTTCAAATTGTCTTTGTTCATTATAAAAACTCCTTTCTTTCTCCCCTTAACTTCGCTAAATTTCTATTTAGCGAAGTTTTATATTAAAGGATTTAGGGGGCGTAGCTTATGAAAAAAATTATTTCTTTACTTTTGTGTATGGTTATGATTTTTTCGTTTGCTATGCCCTCTTTTGCTATCGGTGACAATGATACCGAATTAGATGCTCTTAATAGCATTGACTATTATGTTTATTGGATGTTTCAAGATTTTTCCGAAGATTTGGAAGATTTGAAAACCTGGAATCTTAATTCAATGAATCAATTATTGGATATAAACGATTTTTCGCGTTCTATTTTCAATGAGCTTTCAAGTCTTAATAACAACCTTTTTGGTGAGACTTCCTTTATTACACCTTTTGCGGATTCTATTTTAACTGAATTTTCCAGTTTAAATGATGAATTTAAATTTTTTTCGGATTCCTTTTTTAATGGAATTTCTTGGGGTGAACCTTTTGCCGAAGTTGTTCAAGATAATTTAAATGATATGAATTATTATCTTGGTTACCTTGAAACTTATCTCCCTGATATTTCGGGAACATTAGATAATTTAAATTCGGCTTCTTTAACTCTTTTTGGCCTTGCTTCAAGTGGTTGGAAAGATTATTCCGATTCTTGGTACACTTCAATTTATAATGATGTTCATCAGTTAAAGGAAGTTCTCGCAGATGATGAAGATTTGTCGTTTAAAGAATCCCAAAAGGAAAATCAGCAATACATACAAGATACATTTTTTAATCCCGGTTCTGCCCTTTCTCTTGATGTTTCAAAGTTAACCGATTTTACAAAGCAATTTACTGATTTTACCGAATCATTTAATTTTATTGAAGAAGTTGGTACTTCTACTTCGCCTTTGGAATCCATTTCCGAAGGTTCGGACTTCTCTCAATGGTTTACAGCTGAAACAGGTCAATCTATGGACCCGACCTTTAATGGTGGTTCCGGTGGCGGTGGCGGTGAAGACCCGACCCCGACCCCGACCCTGACCCTGACCCTGAACCGATTAAAAACTGGCTTCCTCTTGCAACTACTTTGCCTGGTGGTTCTGAAATTTATAATGGAATTGGATATTTACCGGGTTACCGTTGGAGTAATAGTGCTCAAGGTTTGGTTTCAGATTCAAATACTGCTGTGTCTGGCTATATTCCAGTTGGTTTGAATGACACAATTTATTTTTATGGATTTGGTTTTGTTGAAGCCTCGCCGATTGTTGTTCTTTTTATTGATGCGAATGGTCAATATTTAACTTCTTATCGTGGTGATTCTCTCTCTTTAGATGAGAATGGAGTACGTTCTTTTAAACCCTCTTCTTTTGTCAGCTCTAATGTTTCATATTTTCGTTTTGTTTTTTATGCGAATACTGCGGATTCCGGCATTGTTACTGTTAATCAATATCCTATTCAAACAGTTTCAACCTATTCACTTCGTGCTCAATCCGTTCCTTATGTAAATGAACCCGAAGTTGTTACTTCTTATTATGCCGATAGAATGGCAGAATATTATTCAATGCTTGGGGGCGTTAAATAATGCTTGTTGACCCTTTGCTTCCTGCTATTGAAGTATGGCTTGCTATTTGGTATAACCTTCCCCTTTCTGTTCGGCTTCTTGCAAATTTGACTTTAGGACTTTTTTCTATCATTGTTGTTTTCAAAACTTTTTATAATATGCGAGGTGGTTAAATGTCGATTCCGGTTCTTTTTGCAACTCTTTTCGCCTTTCTGCCCACCTGGTTCGCAGTTTTTGTTTCCGTTTCCTTAACCGTTCTTATGGTTATAGCAATTTTTCGCCTTGTGGCCTTTATTCTCGAAGTTATTCCTTTTTTGTGAGGTGTTAAAATATGACCGCAGACGGTTTGTCTTTTATTGAATGGCTTTTTCCCAACATTTGGCAATTTTTTAGCGATTGGAAAATCCCCGGTACTAATATGACACCTGCCAGTTGGTTTATTTTTTTCATTGTTGCAGGTGTTGTTCTTACTCTTATTTCAAAATTACTTGGTGTATCTTGGTTTAATAATAGGTAGGTGGTTTTTTGAAATTTCTTTCTTTTCTCTTATGTGCTGTTTTGATTCTTTCTTTTACAGTTAACTCTTTCGCTATTGATATGGAATCTCCCGAAGTTGAACCCGCCGGTGATGAAACTGTTGTAGAATTTACTCAACCCGAAAATGAGTATCTCAATATGGTTCTTGACGGTATGCAGTCCGATATTGATACTTTAAACGAAAAAGTCGAGGTTCTTGAAGATGATGTTTCTGCGATTAATGAATCAAACGCTGTATCTAATTCGCCAGTTGAAGATGTTACTACCGAAGAACCTGAAGAAATAAACCCTGATACCGACTTGCCTGTATCTGTTGAACTCCTTTCAGTTGCTCCGATTACCCCTTCGGATACTTCGGGTTTAAAGGCTGTTCTTCTTTCAGTCATTGGCGATTATGACCCAGTTATTGTTGAGTATGAATATCAAAACTCGAATAACTATTCAAGTTATTTAAGGGAAGTTCTCCCCGATTATCCCTGGTGCGCTTCTTTTTTAATGCTTGCTTTGTTTGTGTACTGCATTTTTAGACTTGGGGGTGCTCTCATTGGCTGAAATGCAAGATTTTGCCCTTTGGTTTCTTACTAAATTACCCGAATTTCTTTTAACTCCTCCGATTTCTGCTTTTGTCGGACTTGCTATTATTCTTGTTGTAATAAAGGCTATTGCCTCTATTATAAAAATAAACTGAAAAGGAGATATCATGGAAGCTATGGCTGCTCTTCTTGAAAATGCAACTCTTGTTGTAACTGAAGGTGTCGAGTGGATTAAACTCACCGTTGGTAGCATTACCGCTGCCGGTAACGAACTTCTTCAGATGTTTGTTCTTCTCGGCCTTGTTGGCGCAGGCATCGGTCTTGTGCGTAGAATCATTGGTTGATTCAAGAAAATAGCCCTGCCTTGTTGGTGGGGCTATAATTCTATTTGAGGTGATTTTTTGTGTTACGTTTTTTCTTTTTTCTTTTATTGTTTCTTCTTACTATTTATCTTATCCTTGCTTATCAGTACCGTAATGTTTATAAACTTAATTACTTCTTCGGAAAAAAAGGTGCGGGAAAATCTCTCCTTATGGTTAGCTATATGCTCAAGTATATGAAGAAAGGCTATACCATTTATAGTGATATCCCCGGTCTTAATATAAAAGGTGTCCGCCAGATTTCTGCCAAAGACCTTGAAAAGTTTGTTCCCTCTTCTAATTCTGTACTGTTTTTGGACGAAGTGGGGATTTCTTTCGATAACCGTAAATACTCTACCTTTTCGGATGGTCATCGTAACTTTTTTAAATTTCAAAGGAAATATAAAGTTATTGTATATATGAACTCGCAGAGTTTTGATGTTGATAAAAAAATCCGTGATTTGATAGACCGTTTTTATCTTATACAGTCTTTCGGAAATGTTATTTGCCTTTGCCGTCCTATCAATAGAAAGGTTGCTCTTGTTGAAGCTTCTTCGCAAGGCGAATCTCGCGTAGCTGATAACTTGAAATTTGCTCCTTTTTGGGAATGGAAATGGATTTTTATGCCGAAGTATTTCAAGTATTTCGATAGCTTTGATGCTCCGGAGCGTCCTATTCTTCCGTATGTGGAAGTGGAAAAAGGTATTTCTATTAAAAGAGATAAAGATATTCTCTCGAAGATTAAGAAAGGAATTAAAATTAAATGAAGTTTGATATTCTTGAAATTTTTAAACAGTTGTGTCTTTTTACTCTTTTTTCAGGTATGGATTTAATTTTTTTTGATATTTTACTTCGTTTTTGTGATGTAGAAGATGCTTATCTTCTTGCAGGTATGGGTTTAGGTTGTATTTTTTATCATTTTGCTATTAAGGTTGGGATGATTAAATATGATTAATTTATGGCTTTCTAATAAAATGCGGTTTGTTGCGAATCTGCTTTTTGTGGTTTTCGGCATTGGTATTCTCGCTCTGCCCTGGTTCGTTTCTTTGCTTGCTCTCGCTCTGGCATTGGTATTTGATTATAGTGCTTTCAGTTTTTCTGAAAAGACCTCTCTTTTGGATAAAAAATCGGAGTAAAGGGGGCTTTGCTCCCTTTATTTGCCTTTGAGCACCGTGCTCAAAACTCTGTGCTCATCACATGCTCAACATATAACCCGTGCTCAAGCTGTGCGTGCGGTCACTTTATTCAGCATAAAAAGGCAGGATTTCCGCCGTAAACACGGCGGTTCCTGCCTTTTCTTATAATATAATACTTAAAATTTTACATATTAACCCTACTAATATAAATGAAAATAAATACTTCATTTTTTCACCTCTTCTAAATACTTTTTTATAATTTGTGCAACTAAATTTGATACACTTCTTCCTTCTTTTTTTGCTTGTTCTTTTAATTTTTCAGTCATTTCATCATCTAATAATGTTAAAATTCTGTTTTTATTTGTCATAAATTCTTAATACCCCCTTGACAAATTGTTCATATAGGTTTATATTGTGTGTTGTAAGGTTTATACACCTTGCAACCTCGATGTGCTGTTGCGGGAGTGGACACGGACACAACCTACTCCCTCAACGCTTTTGTGTCGAGGATATTTACAAAAGGGTTGTTAAGGGAAAAAATACTGTTTGTCCCTTAATCCAAACCCCACCCGTGGGGTTTGGGGTGACAGCGTAGCGCCAACCCCATATAGACCGAAGGTCTATCAAAAATAAATTTGAATCGAGGTAAAAATTATGGAAAGAAAAATTAAAGTAACTGGTATTCAAAAACTCGTTCCGAAAGATGTAAATCGTTCCCCGGTTTACAAAATCCACTACAACTACGAAGATAATAAAATTGACGGTGTCGGCGCAGATAATGTTTTTGTTACCGAAGCATTTATTCAGCGTTATAATCCTGTTAAAAATCAGGAATATCTTGCTGCCGTTTACTTCGATAATGATTATCGTACCCATTTTGCCGCTATGTTCGTAGAGGGATAAAAAATGGATACTCTTTTAGATTCATATTTTGACATCGAAGGAACTCGCTATGATATATTTAAAATACATTGTTCTTGTAACTGCTCTGTTACTCGTGATTCTGTCATTTTGTTTAGCGGTTCATTGGCTGATTGTCGGAAATTTACTCTCTCTTTTATCATCGCTTTTAATCAGCTTTATAGTGATTAATTGCCTGGACTACGAGATAAGGCAATTAATGTAGCTTGTAGCAAAAACTTAATTTGGGGGTCTTTTTATGGCTCGTAAAGCCTTTGACCCTTTAGTATCAAAACGTCGTGTCTTTTTTATTGAGTTATACCCGGATTCCGAATCATATAATTGTGATTCCCTTTTAAAAACTGTAGAATCCTTTCCTGAATATGCCTATATCCTACACGATATGGACGTTAAGGTTGAAACTGGCGAATTAAAAAAACCGCATTATCATTGTGTTGTTCGTACAAATCCGTCTTTACTTTCTACAATTCTTAATAAATTCCCTGGTTTAACTTCAAATTTCATCGAGGTATCACACGAATTTAAATGGTGTCTGCGGTATCTTCTTCATTTAGATGATTCCGAAAAATTTCAATATTCTGCCGATTTAATTCATCATAACATTGTAGATATCAATCTTTATTTACGAGTACAGCCTGAATGGTTTTTTGTAAATGAAATGATAAATCTTCGACTTGACGGTCAGTCCTGGAAAGATATTTTTAATTTTTCTTGCCGTAATTCGTGTTATGATGTTTTTCGCCGTAACCTCGGTATTATTACCCTTGTTACTGGAAATGACGAATTTCGTGTTTGTAGTGAATTTATAGAAGTATCTAACGATTTTGTTGATTCGCCTTTCGAGTAGCTTCGGAAAAGTTTCTATTTAGCGAAGTTGGCTCTATGGAAATTATAGCATAAAAAGCCCTCTCCCGTCAAGGTTTAATATCAAAAAAGCCTGATTTTATCAGGCTTTTTGCTTTGTTTATTCTTCTTCGCAAAGCGGTAAAATTCCGCCGATATCACGCAAAGTTTTTCCGCCGAGATTTTCTGCGTAAATATTTCTGTTGCGTAAAAAATCTCTTATGTTATCGTAATCTTTTATGGATTTTAAACTTCCGGATGTTCCGAGGATTTTTTCTTCAACCATTCCCCCGCATCCTCCGATAAATCCGGTATCGTAGCCTCTGAGGTAAATTCCTCCTTCTTTAATTTTAAGAACTTCAATTTCCTTTTGCTGTAAAATTTTGGCAATACCGGGATCTGCGGTTATAACAGCATCTTCGCATACAGCAAGAACGGAACATTTTGCATAGCCCTGTTTTACGCCGATTATATTATAATTGTTCTCTTCGGCGAATTCCATAAGTTTTTTGTCAATTATGTCCGGGTTTACTATTATGTTTTTGCCGATTATTTCTGCGTTTATAAGACAATCTTCCGGATATTCCAGATCAAGTTCGGTTTCGGTGTTTTTTATTTCAAAACCGAGCATGTTGAGCATATCGGTACTGTTTTTTGAGCATGATGCGGTGAGCACGGAATTTCCGCCAAGATGAAGTATCTGCAAGTCCGCATGGGAAGCTATTCCGGTTGGCAAGTTTTCGTTCGGTTCAACAGGAACAACGGCGATTTTTGCCGATTGCAAAGCGGAAATAACGTCCTCCGCTTCCGAGGAAACCGCCGCAACGGTTATGCTGTTTGAAGGAAAATTTGGATTTTTGACATAATTCATGGTTTATTTATCCTCTTTTTTATGAATTGCGGAAAATGCTTCGCTTACGCTATCAACGCCGGTGATCTTGATTTTATAATCCTCTTTTCGGAGCTTTTTAAGACATTGAGCAGGAAGGATAACTTCGGAAAAACCAAGCTTTTCAGCTTCTTTTATGCGGATTTCGGTGTTGGAAACGCTTCGGAGTTCTCCGCCAAGGCCGATTTCGCCGAAAGCGACAATGCTGCTGTCAACAACCGTATCCGTAAGGCTGGAAATAAGCGCAATAGCGACGGAAAGATCGGCCGCAGGCTCGTCCAGTTTAAGTCCTCCGATTACGTTTATGTAGGTATCCATGCTTCCGAAATAATAACCGGCTCTTTTTTCAAGAACGGCAATAAGCAAAGCGGTTCTGTTAAAATCAAATCCGGTGGAAGTCCTTCTTGGAACGCCGAAGCCTGTTTTGGAAACAAGCGCCTGAACCTCCGCGAAAATCGGCCTTGTTCCCTCGATAACACAGCTTACGCAGGTTCCGGAAACGTTTTTCGGACGTTCGGAAAGTAAGGCAACGGAAGGATTTTCCACTTCGTGAAGCCCGTTTTCGTCCATTTCGAAAATGCCGATTTCGTTGGTGGAACCGAAGCGGTTTTTAATGGAACGTAAAATCCGGTAACTCATTGTCCGCTCGCCTTCAAAGTGAAGAACGGTATCCACAATGTGTTCCATAACTTTGGGTCCGGCTATGGCGCCGTCCTTGTTCACATGGCCTACTATTATAACCGGAATATCCGCTTTTTTAGCTACTTTTGTAAGAATCGAGGTACATTCCTTAACCTGGGTAACGCTTCCGGCGGAGGACGAAATTCCGGAAAAGCTCATGGTCTGGATCGAATCCACCATTACCATATCCGGTTTTTCGGAACTTATGGCGTTAACAACCTGGCCTATATCCGTATAGGGCGCGATAAAAAGATTTTTGCTGTTTACTCCAACCCTTTTTGCGCGCAGTTTTAGCTGGGATTTGCTTTCCTCCCCGGCAATATAAAGAATTTTCATTCTTTCGGAAAGTTTTCCGCAAATCTGAAGAAGCATTGTGGATTTTCCTATTCCCGGATCACCGCCGAGCAGAATTACGGAACCTTTTACAATTCCTCCGCCAAGAACTCTGTCCAGTTCATCAATTCCGGTAACATAGCGGAATTCGTCATCAACCTCAACGTCGGCAATGCTGGAGATTGTTTCCGCTTCCGGTTCACCGATGATAAGACCGGCTGTTTTTTGCTTGGAGCTTCCTTCTTCGGCCCTGACATCTTCGATAAAAGTGTTCCATTCGCCGCATTCCGGGCATTTTCCCATCCATTTCGGGGTTTCGTATCCGCATTCAGAACATACAAAAATCTTTTTGAGTTTTTCCATTATTTTTAAACTTCCCTTTCGGTAAGATGTTTTACTGCTGAAACAGCAATGGTAAAAGCCATTTTATTCTGGTAGTCATCGTCACTTAATAAAGCTGCTTCGCTGCCGTTTGAAATAAAACCGCATTCCACAAGAACAGCGGGTTTTTCCGTATGGTAAAGGATATATATGTCTTTTGTTGCCTGCTTTGTAACACGTTTGTTTTCCGGCTGGAGCATGGAAGAAATTCCGCTCTGGAGCGATTCCGCAAGGGCCTTGCTTTCCGGATTGTTTCCGCCGTAAAAAACCTGGGCACCGCGTGCTTCGCCGCCGAAAATGTTCTGGTGGATTGAAACGGCGCAAAGGCAGGGCGATTTTTCGATTTGCTGAAGTCGGTTTTTTATATCGGAAACTTTCTTTTCGCGCTGGCTTTCAAGACCTTTGTCGCAGGTCATTGTGTCGGTTTTTCTTGTAAATTCAACATCATACCCTAAGAATTCAAGGAAAACCGATGTTTTTAACGTTATGGCAAGGTTAAGATCCTTTTCAATAATTCCGCCAACTCCGATTGCACCGCCGTCTTCTCCGCCATGCCCTGCATCCAGAAGAACAGTGTTGTTTTCTGTTATTTTTCCGGAAGAAGCGGAAACGATTTTATCATCGGGAAAATATAAAAAAGGCGCAATTACAATTAAAAAGGCGGAAAAAATCATTAAAAAAGCTTTTAAAACAGTATATTTCAATAAAAAAGCACTCCCCTTTCGCATTTTAATAATACGCGAAAAGGTTTTACTCTATACCGAATATTTTAGCACAAAAACATTTGTTTGTATATCCAAAAATAAGAGGTTAAATTTGTATAATAATTAATAAATAATTTTTAAATACATCATTGACTTTCACATACTAAAGTGTTAAAATTAAAAAGCTGAAGCAATTCAGCACATTAAAGCGTGAAGGGGTGCTTCTTCTATGAATAACCGTCTTAAAGACGAAAGCCTTGATGAACTTTTTGATGCAATTCTTACTCTTGAAAATAAAGAAGAATGTTACAGCTTTTTCCGCGATCTTTGCACCGTTCCGGAACTTAAAACTCTTTCCCAGCGTTTCCATGTTGCCAAAATGCTTGTGGATAAAAGAGTTTACAGCGATATTGTTGAAGAAACCGGTGCTTCCACCGCAACCATAAGCCGTGTTAATCGTTCCCTTTCGGAAGATTACGATTCCTGCGGCGGATATATTCTTGTTTTCAACCGTCTTGAGGGAAAAGAATGAGCGATTACGGCGATTTTGCAAGATTTTACGATAAATTTACATCAAATGTCGATTATCCCGCAAGGGCAAGATATTTTGATACAGTAATACAAAAATATAATCCGGAAGCGGAAATTTTATTGGATCTTGCCTGCGGAACCGGTTCCCTCAGCTTTGAGCTTGAACCTTTCGGTTATGATATCGTTGCTGTAGATAATTCCTATGAAATGCTCTCCGTTGCCATGGAAAAAAAGGCGGAACTTGAAAGCGAGGTTCTTTTCCTTTGCCAGGAAATGAGCGACCTTGATCTTTTCGGAACCATTGATGCAACGGTTTGCGCTCTTGACAGCCTTAATCATATTATCGATGAGGAAGAAGTAAAGGATATTTTTAAAAAAGTTTCCCTTTTTTCCAATCGGGGCGCTGTTTTTGCTTTTGACGTAAACACCGTTTATAAGCATCAGGAAGTTCTTGCAAACAACTGTTTTGTTTATGAAAACAAAGATACTTTCTGCGCCTGGCAAAACAGCCTTGATAAAGACGGCGTTACGGTCGATATTTCCCTTGATTTTTTTGATAAAACGGAAAACAATGGACTTTATTGCCGCTACAGCAGCGATTTTTCCGAAAGAGCCTATGAAATTGAAGATTTGAAAAAATGGCTTACTGAAGCCGGATTTGAGGTTAAAGCGGTGTTTGATGAGGACAGCTTTCTTCCCCTTCGCCGTGACAGCCAAAGGGCCGTTATCGTTGCGGTAAAAAAATAATAAAAATTTTTGAAAAATTTTTCAAAAAAGGCTTGACTTTTTGTTTTTTATGGGTTATAATAAGCAAGTCGTCTGGGGGCATAGCTCAGCTGGTTAGAGCACCTGCCTTACAAGCAGGGGGTCATAGGTTCGAGTCCTATTGTCCCCACCAGATTTTAACCGCAACGAAAGTTGCGGTTCTTTTTTTATCCAAAAGCTACTTCCCTGCCGTTTTTTCTGTTTTTCAGCAAAAACGGCTCTTTTTATTATATCGATTTTATAGTATAATTGTTTCGGGTGATTTTATGAAACATATAGTAAACACAGTCAGCGAAAATCTTTGGCTTGAACAGTATAAAGACAAAGCGGATATGAATAAGTTTATTTCCGATTGCCTTTGCGACGGCTGCGAAGTTATCCGCGGCGGCGAAGATTACACCGGAATTTACGATAAAGATAATGTGATCGGAGTACATCTTTTCTTTTATCCTGCCTGGCTGGATTTTTGGAACAACGACATTGAAAAACTTAAACTTCATTTTGGAACTCAGGAAACCTGGGAAGGATATTACCGTGCGAAAAACCGTGAGGAGTTCCTTCTGCCCTACCGCGCAGATATGGAGTATGCCGAAGCCATGGGAGCGGAATACGTTGTTTTTCACGTAAACGATGTTTCCAACGAGGAAGTTATAACATATAAATGGGAACATTCCGATGAAGAAGTTATCCGAGCGGTTGCGGAGATTGTAAACGAGCTTACAAAGGGAAAAAATTACCATTTCAAGCTTCTTTTTGAAAATCTTTTCACCCCCGGTATGATGCTCTTAAAGCCCGCAGAAACGGCTCTTATGCTTGAGCTTACGGATTACGAAAACAAAGGTATTCTTATGGATACGGGCCATCTGATGTGCGCTCCGCAGAATATTACAAGCGAAGAACAAGGAATTGATTTTGTTCTTGAAACGGTAAGGAATCACGGCGAACTTGCTAAAGAATTCAAGGCACTTCATCTTCATAAATCCACCACCGGTGAATATATCCAAAAACATAAAGCAACATTTATTGAACCGAAAGAAGATTTTTATGAGCGCTGGGCCCAGGGATATGATATCATTCTCAATATCGATATGCACCAGCCTTTTGAAAATCCGCGCGTTCAGGAAATCCTTGAACTTGTTGAGCCGGAATATGTAACCCACGAAATTTCCGCAAAAAACCGCGAAGAAAAACTTGAAAAAGTTCTTGTTCAAATGAAGGCGCTTGGAAGAATTTAAAGAAAAATCCGGAAGGGACTTCCCTTTCCGGATTTTTTTCTTTTTATATGCAAAATTAATTGAAAAAATGTTACTATATAGTTGAAGGCCTTTAATAGTTTTAAAAGGTGGTGACAAAATTTTGGAAGATGAAAAAATAATCGAACTTTATTTTGAAAGAAACGAATCGGCAATTTCCGAAACCGCAGAAAAATACGGTAATTATCTTTATAAAATCGCTTTCAATATTCTTTCGGATAACGAAGATTCCGAAGAAAGCGTAAACGATACATATATGAGCGCATGGAACGCAATTCCTCCGGAAAAACCGAATATTTTTTCTGCTTTTCTCAGCAAAATTACAAGATATATAAGCCTTAACCGATACAGATCCAAAAAAATGGAAAAACGCGGCGGCGGAGAAATTGACGTTGCTTTTGAGGAAATTGAAGAATGTGTTCCGGATAAAAGCAATATTTACGATGAAATCGAAGCAAAGGAACTTGCGAAAATGATTTCGGATTATCTGAAAAAACTTCCGGAAACCGAAAGAAAAATTTTTGTCTGCAGGTATTATTATCTGGATTCCCTTTCGGATATTTCAAAGCAGTTCGGCTTCAGCCAGAGCAAAGTTGCTTCGATGCTTCACAGAACGCGAAAAAAGATTTTGTCACATCTTGAGAAAGAAGGTGTTCTTTGTGAACGGTGATAAAATAATGGACGCCATCGGAATGATTGACGAAGAACTTATTATCGAAGCAAGAGAAATAAGAAAAAGAAGACTTGGCGCAAAAAAGGTTCTTGCTTTGGTGGCGGCATTGATTATTCTTCTGATTTTTGGAATAACCTCTTTTGCGCGAGAATATAACCCGAATCTTGATGAAATTCTTTATACCATTTTTCCGAATATTGCTATGAATCTCAAGCCTGTGAACATTTCTGACGAAAATAACGGAATTAAAATGGAAATTGTTTCTGCAAAAAGAGAAGGAAAAAGAGCATATGTTTATATTTCAATGCAGGATCTTGAAGAAAAGAGAATTGATGAAACCATAGATTTATATGATAGTGTTATGTTTAATCTTCCACTTGGATTTATGGGAAACTGTACTAAAATCGGTTATGATGAGAAAACCCAAACGGCAACATTTCTGATAACAATAGACCAAAATGGTGGACTTAAAATTCCTTGGAAAAAAGTAAATTTTTCAGTTGGATGTTTTCTTAGCGGAAGAATTGAACCGGAAGGTTTTGTAGATGAAATAGATTTAACCAAGGCAGAGCTTGAACCTAAATACGAAACCGAAATAACAGGATACAAAAAACTTAAAAATAAATTTGAACCCGGTTCTCTTAAAGGTAAATTTTATCGTTTTACATATGAGAGGATTCCAAGAGTTATTCAAAATATTTTGAAATTGAATGATTGGTATTTCGAATATGAAAGATATGATGAAGAAATTGAAAAGTATCTTGCGTCAAACGAAACATTTTATGTTTCCGAAACCGGCGCGGAATTTGTTGCAATGGGATTTATTGATAATAAGCTTCACATAAAAGTTTATTACGGAAACAGACATTACAGCGACCATATCGGATTTTTGACAATTTATGATAGAAATGGTGAAGAAATACATGCAACAAACATGAAATATATAAATAACTTCGAAGAAATAGAACCTAATTATTTTGCTCCAACAGAAACATGGGTCGATTATACTTTTGATATTTCTTCGGAAGAAATTGAGGGATGCCGTCTTTATGAAAGATATTGGAAATATCAGAATTATGTTGACGGAGATTGGGAGGTCACATTCAGAATTCCGTAAAAAAATACCCGCTCAAAGAGCGGGTATTTTTTATTCAAGCGCTATTTTTTTATAGGAAATTGGTTTTAATTCATTGTCAAAATCGATTCTGTAGCCTTCGGAAGGCTTTGGCTGCCACGCATAAAAATGCTCGGCAGTTTCATCACCCGGGAACCAGGTGAGCATTAAACCGGCAATAACGCCGCCGTGGCAAACGATTATGCAGTCGGTTCCGATGTAATCTTCCATAGCATCAAGCGAACGGTTCAGCATGATTTCGCCGCTTTCACCGTTGGGGCAGATATTTCTCCAGTTGTCGCCGGTTATCCATGCCTGATAGTCTTCCCTGTTTTTAAGTTCCTCGTAACTTTTCATTTCGAAATCGCCGAAACTGAATTCTCTCATTCTCGGGTCGGTTTCGTGGGAAACTTCCCTTCCGTACATTTCAAAAAGGGTTTGTTCGGTGCGTTTCAAATCCGTTGTAATTACCTTAAAACCGCTTAAATCCGGATAAATTCCTGCTTCCTTGCGGGTTTTAATGGCTTCAATTCCCTCTTCGATAAGCGGAATATCGGTGCTTCCGTAATATAAACGGCGCTTGTTGCCTTCGGTAATTCCGTGGCGGAAAAGATAGATCGTGCTCATACTATTTCAACCTCTGGGAAAGTCCGCAAAAAATTCTTGTTACGTGCTCGGCTTCTTTGGAAAGCTTTATAAGAAGCCTTCCGTTGGCTTCGCGCCAGGCTCTTTCAGTTTTATCAACGGGAACAACGCCGCAGGAAATATCGTCGGAAATGATGATTTTATCTTCAATATTTTTTGCGTGCTCAAAAAAATATTCCGCCGGTTCAAAACCGTGCTCAACGCACCAGAAGCTGAAGCGTTCGATATGGGTTATACATTTTTTATCAAATTCCGGAGCGGAATCCTTGTTGCATACAAAGATTTCATCTTCAAAAATCCCGAAATTTTCTTTAGCAAAAGCGGTTTTCCCCTGAAAAGCGCCGCCGATTATAAGTTCCATAAAATTCTCCTTACATAAGGGTTAAAGCAAAAACTCCGAAAAGTTCCGCAATGGTATGACCGAACCCGGTAACGTCGCCGGAAAAACCGTCGAGATTTTTGAAAGCATAAGCTGTGGAAATTACGTATCCCAAAATTGTAGCAAAAGAGACAATAATTCCACTGATGCCGAAAAGATAGGCGGAAAGCGCAAGCGATACAATAAGAATAGCGCAAAGAGCGATTACGTTTCCTTTACTGATTCCCTGCTGGAAGTTTCCGGCATATTCGCTGTGGCTCATAGGACGAAGAGTTGAAACGCCGATTGCACTGCATGCACGGGAAACGGTGCAGATTATTATAAGCGGCCATGCTTCGCCGGTTCTGCTTGCAAAAGAAGCGAAACTAAGCATAAAAAGCATCGCAAGAGCGATTACCGCAAAGGAACCAACGTGGGAATCTTTAAGGATTTCCCTTTTCTTTTCAAGTGGTCTGCGGGAAAAAATCGCGTCGCAGCAATCCATATATCCGTCAAGATGGATTCCGCCGGTAAGCAGATACGGCAAAAGCGCAAGAACTGCTGCAGCGAACATCTGAGGACAGTTTATTTTATCAAGCAAAAAAGCAACCAGCGCCCAGATCCCGCCGATTATTGTTCCGACAAAGGGAAAAACAACAAGCATAAGCGAGCGGACGGAATCTTCCCAAACATGGGAAAAAGGCGTTGGAATTGCACAGAACATGCTGAAACTCATGCAAAATGCTTTAAGAAGTTTTTTCAAACAAGTTCAGCCCCTTTATAAAAAATAATCTGGTTGCAGGAAAATTCCGCCACAACGTCGCATTTTTCCGCAACCCTACGGTCAACTTCGGCAAGTCCTTCTCTGTAAGAATCGGTCCAATCGTCATAAAAAGCCGCGTCGCAGAAAATGTTATCGGAAACAAAAACAACGTTTTCAACGGATTCGGAAAATTCGATAAGTTCCCTTGCAACTTTTTCTGCGGCGGGTTTATTGATTTCACCGCTCATTCCGCCGAACATTTCGTTGGATAAAAGCGCGGTAACACTATCGACAAGGTAAGTGCCTTTACAGTCAAATTCTTCGCTGTGCTCTGTGATATTTCTGCCCCATTCGGCGGTTTTAAAGCCCCAGCCCGCTCTTTCTTTTCTGTGGCGCAAAACCCTTGCATCGTCCTCGTTATCCCGGGGTTCCATTGTTGCAAGGTACCACAAATGCCCTTCGGAGGAGAGCTTTTTTGCGATTTCCTGGGCAAACATGGATTTTCCGTTTTTTGCGCCGCCCGATATATATATTTTCATCTTTCCACCGTAAAATGATCGCCTTCGCGAATTTCGTCAAGATAGCTGTCATCGATGCTTGCTTCGTCAAAAGTTGCCATTTCGTTCATAATGGCGTAAGCCGCATCGAGAACACGGAACATAATAGGACAGCCGCTTCCCTCTCCAAGGCGCATTTTCATGAGAAGAGGTGCTTCAAGGCCGAGTTCGTTCATAGCGAGAACGTAACCGGGTTCAAAGGACGCGTGAGAAGCTATAAGGTAGTCTTTGACGTTCGGGCAAAGTCTTGCGGCGCAAAGGGCGGCAACGATTGAAATAAAACCATCGATAACAACGGGAATTCTGTGTTCGGCGGCACCAAGGAAAACTCCGCACATTGCGGCAATATCGAGTCCGCCGACTTTTGAAATAACGTCGATAGGGTCATTTATATCGGGTTTGTGTTTTTCGATTGCTCCGTCGATAACTTCGATTTTATGAAGATATGCTTCGTCAAGAAGTCCGCCGCCTTTTCCTGCGGTTATTTTTGCGGGAGTTTTTGTAAAAGCGGAAAGGATGGCGGAAGAAGTTGTTGTGTTTCCGATTCCCATTTCGCCAACACCGATGGCGTCAACGCCGTCTTCGGCGCATTTATCCGCCATTTCAAGTCCGACGCAGATTGCTTTTTCGGCTTCTTCCCTGGTCATGGCCGGTTCAAGATATAGATTTTTTGTACCGTAGGCAATTTTTTTGTTGATTACAGCCGGGCAGTTATAATCGGTCATAACGCCAACATCAACAACAACTATTTCATCGCCGAAATGTTTTGCAAGTGAGGAAGCACCGGTCATTCCCCTTGTGAGATTTATGGTTTGGGCAAGGGTTACGGATTGCGGAGTGCAGGAAACGCCTTCGTCACAAACCCCGTTATCCGCGCAAAGCACGATTATGCGGCATTTTTCGGCCTTATTATGAATTTTTCCGGTCATTCCGGCAACGCGGATTGATAATTCTTCAAGAACGCCAAGGCTTCCCGGAGGCTTTGCAAGTTCGGCCTGTCTTTTCTTTGCGGCGGACATAATTTCCTTATCCGCGGGTTTAACTGAAGAAATGGCTTTTTCGATTCTTTCGTTCAAAAAATTCACTTCCAATCAACATTATTTTTTATAGAAAATCAAAGCGATGAGTAAACTAATTATTGCGGAAAAAAGGAACATTGTTCCCCAGATTCCGAAAAGAAAAGTTATAAAAGGTTTATAAGGTTCTGCATGCCAGAAAACGCCGAAACCTTCCGCAGTAAAATAGTGGTAAAAAAAGTATGTGAAAAGTTCAATAAGAACAAATAATATAAAAGAAGAAACCGAAAGCAGAAAAATTTTCTTTTTCACAAAACCGCACCTTGTAATTTATAATATATCAATTATATCACAGCTTAATAAAATTTTCCATATAAAGATAAAAACCAGCAAAAAAAGAAAAGCGTGCTCATTTGAGCACGCTTAAATAATTATCAATTGCCGTATCATATTCGACTTCGTGATTTTTTGCTTCTGTTAGCACAAGTTCATCCGCTTTTTTTAAAAGTTCTATATATCCGAAAAATTTTTCATCCATCGGAATTTTAATGGTTTCATAAGCTTTTCCGAAAACAAATGGATTGTTCATGTTATAGGAAAAACTTAAATCGCCGTTTGGACGTACGCAAACAGAATTCCAGCATAATGAATAAAGCGGATTTTTGCTGTATTCGTTAATCATTTCCGATATCTGCTCATAGTTAAGAATATTATCGTCGCCCACACAGTTGGGATATTTTTCGCAAAGGTCGTTGAGTTTTTTATGGAAAATTTCAAATTTTTCTTCGGGAACAATTATATCGCCGCTTTCCGCTTTTTCCATTTCGGATTTGCATCCAAGGCTTGCAACGGGAGTTATTTTTACGGAGCAGTTTTGAAAGCCGGAAAAAAGTTTAAGAATATCTTCCACATCATCAAGATAATCGTTTACAAGAGTTGCCTGAACAAAAGTAGGAATTCCTTTTTCATCAAAAAACTTAACCGCATTGATAACGGATTCAAAGCTGTCTTTTCCGGAAATTGCTTTATGCTTTTCAGCGGTGGAACCTAAAATACTTGTAAAATATTCTTCCAGGCAGCGATAAGAGGCAAGTTTTTCAAGCCTCTCCCTGTTCATTCCAAGGCTGTTGGAAGCAAAAGTAAATCGCAGTCCAAGAATTTCAAGGCAATCCAGAAGTTCAAAAACGTCGCTTCTCATAAGGGGTTCTCCGCCTGTAAAAATTACGTATCTTCCGCCCTGGGCTTTGAATTCCGCAAAAATTTTTTTGATTTGTTCGGTTGTCATTTCCGAGCATTTTTTGTGGATTCCACCGTCGAGATAACAATGTCGGCAATGTTGGTTGCAGGCGTGGGTAACTTCAATATAAAGGCTGTTCAGTTTATAATATTCCATTTTTCTCCTTTGACAAAACGGCTCCGCAAAAGCGGAGCCATTAAAATTATTCAACAATAAGTTTTTTGAAGATTTTTTTGCCTTTTTTAAGGATAACTTCGCCGTCGAATGCGCTTCTGTCGATAGTTGCAAAAACGTCGGTGATTTTTTCATCGTTAACGGTGATACCGCCCTGTTCGATAAGACGTTTGCCTTCGCCTTTGGATTTTGCGATTTCCGCTCTGATAAGAGCTTCAGTTACTGCGAGTTTGCCTTCAACAAAATCTGCTTCGGTGAAAGAAACAGTGGGCATGTTTTCGCTGGAACCTTTACCTGCGAAAATTGCTCTTGCGGCTTCAAGAGCTTTTTCTGCTTCTGCTTCGCCGTGAACAATTTTGGTTACTTCGTAAGCAAGGCGTTCTTTGCAGGCGTTGATGTTTGCGCCTTCAAAAGTTTTTTCCATTTCTTCAATTTCTTCAACAGGAATAAAAGTGAGGAATTTAAGGCATTTGATAACGTCGTCATCGCCGACGTTTCTCCAATACTGGAAGAAATCGTAAGGAGTGGTTTTGGTCGGGTTAAGCCAAACAGCGCCGCCTTCGGTTTTACCCATTTTTTTGCCTTCTTTGGTGGTAAGAAGCTGGAAGGTCATGCCCTGAACTTCTTTCTGTTCAAGACGGCGAACAAGTTCGATACCGCCGATAATGTTGGACCACTGGTCATCGCCGCCGAGTTCCATGGTGCAGTTATAATCACGGAAAAGTTTGAGGAAGTCGTAGCTCTGCATGATCATGTAGTTGAATTCAAGAAAAGTAAGTCCGCGTTCAAAACGGCTCTTTACGCATTCAGCGGTGAGCATTTTGTTAACGGAAAAATGTGCGCCGACGTCGCGGAGAAGTTCAACGTAACCGAGTTTAAGAAGCCAGTCGCCGTTTCTTGCAACAATACATTTGGAAACGTCAACGATCTGGTTCATCTGTTCAAGGAAGCGGTCTGCGTTATAGTTGATCTCATCAACGGTGAGCATTTTTCTCAT
>JAFXBK010000059.1 GCA_017521825.1 Oscillospiraceae bacterium | reverse complement strand
TTGACCGGGAGAGTAGGTTTTATTTTTCCGAAAAGAGAGGAAAAACCATTGGGCTGAAAGTTTTTCCGCGGATAAAATTTTTCTCGAAGTTCACCCGCGAGCGGTTTTGCTGAAAGTTTTTTCGATTAGGCAAAAACGGGTTGCTCCGTTAAAGGCTTTTTAAGTGCCCGGTGTTTTTTCATCGGGAATGCGGGTGGTACCGCGGAGAATTTTTTTCAGTTTATGAGTCTTCGTCCCAAATTTGCGGCTTGGGGCGGAGCTTTTTTTATTTCCGTTTTTGCCGCAAAACCAGCAAAACGTCATAAACAAAAATCATATAAATGGAGTTGAAAAATTTTGAAAGAGCAGCTTGAACAGATCCGCCTTGAGGCAAAAAAAGCTCTTGAGCTTTGCGAAGATCCCAAAGCACTTGAAGAACTTCGTATTCGCTATCTTGGCAAAAAAGGCGAGCTCACCGCCATTCTTAAGCAGATGGGAAAACTTTCCGCAGAGGAAAGACCCGTTATCGGCCAGCTTGCAAACCAGGTTCGCGCCGAAATTGAAAACGACCTTACCGAGGCCGCTGAACACATCCACCAGCATCTTCTTGAAAAGAAGCTTGCTTCCGAAACCATTGACGTAACCCTTCCGGGAACCCCCGCTCCCACCGGTAAGGAACATCCTCTCAACATCGTTCTTAACGAAGTTGAAGACATCTTCCTCGGAATGGGATTTTCCATCGCCGAAGGTCCCGAAGTTGAAACCGATTATTACAACTTCGAAGCACTTAACCTTCCGAAGGACCACCCCGCAAGAGATACTCAGGATACTTTCTACATCACCGAAAACGTACTTCTCCGTACCCAGACCTCCCCTGTTCAGGTCCGTGTTATGGAAAAACAGCAGCCCCCGATCCGAATCATCGCACCCGGCCGCGTATATCGTTCCGACGCTGTTGACGCAACCCATTCCCCGCTTTTCCACCAGATCGAAGGCCTTGTTGTAGATAAAGGCATCACCATGGCAGACCTCAAGGGAACCCTTGAAATCTTCATCAAACGTCTTTACGGCGAAGATTCCGTAGTACGTTTCCGTCCGCACCACTTCCCCTTCACCGAACCTTCCGCCGAAATGGATATCCAGTGCTTCAACTGCCACGGCGAAGGCTGCCCGATGTGCAAAAACGAAGGCTGGATCGAAATCCTCGGCTGCGGAATGGTTCATCCGAAGGTTCTTTCCAACTGCAACATCGACCCGGAAGAATACAGCGGTTTCGCATTCGGCATCGGTCTTGAGCGTATCGTTATGAGAAGATTCGCAATCAACGACCTTCGTCTTCTTTATGAAAACGACCTTCGTTTCCTCGACCAGTTTTAATTGAAGGGAGAGCCCGAAAATGACCAGCAGAAAAGAACTTTCCGAGCTTACTCTCCGCTTCCAGGCCAGAACTCTTAACATTTACCGCAAGCTTTTCTTCGATCTTCAGGAGCGCGAATATTCCGTCGAACTCCGCGACAGAGCCGCAAAGCTTGCCAAAGCAATAAAGGAAGAGGATTATCCCGAAGCAAAAAGCCAGGCCGATAACATCACCTATCTTTTTAAACTTTGCTTCCAGGCAAACCTTATTCTTCCCGCTGTTTATCAGGGACTTGCGGTTGACGGACTTACCCTTTCCGCAACTATTGAAGAAGCTATAAACGGCGAAATCGGTCCCGACCCGGAACCGGAAATTATTCCTGTCGAAAAAATTCCCGAAGCCGTAAGAAAATATATTCCCGGCGGCGAAAAATAAAATTGCCAAAAGGCTTCTCCTTTAGGAGAAGCTGTCACCGAAGGTGACTGATGAGGTGTAGCCGCATTTCGTAGAAACGGCGTCAATTAAAACAAACACCTCATCCGCCGCGGCCATACGGCCATGCGGCACCTTCCCCTCGAGGGGAAGGCAAATTCAGAAAGAAGGTTAAACAATGGATTTATCTCTCAGATGGCTTGCCGACTATGTTGAAACCGGCGTCACCCCCAAACAGTTCTGTGACGCAATGACCATGTCCGGCTCCAAAGTCGAATGTTATAACGAAGAAGCCGACTATATCTCCAACGTTGTTGTCGGTAAAATTCTTAAAATTGAAAAACACCCGGATGCAGACAAACTCCAGATCTGCCAGATCGATATCGGCCGCGAAGAACCCATCCAGATCGTAACCGCCGCACAGAACGTTTACGAAGGAATGATGGTTCCCGCCGCTCTCGATAACTCCACCCTTGCAGGCGGAATTAAAATTAAAAAAGGAAAACTCCGCGGCGTTCCTTCCAACGGAATGATGTGCTCCGTTGCGGAACTCGGCGTTACCGTTCACGATTTCCCCTATGCAATCGAAGACGGCATCATGGATATCAAAGAAGACTGCAAACCCGGCGACGATATCAGAACCGCCCTTGGTCTTAACGACGTTTGCGTTGAATTCGAAATCACTTCCAACCGCCCGGACTGCCTTTCCGTTCTCGGACTTGCAAGGGAAGCTGCCGCAACCTTCGGCAAGGAACTCCACATGCCCGAAGTTAAAATTGAAAACGAAACCGGCGACATCAACGAACTCCTTTCCGTCGAGGTTAAAAACCCCACCCTTTGCCGCCGTTACGTTGCAAGAATGATCAAAAACATCAAGGTTGCTCCTTCCCCCAGATGGATGAGAGAAAGACTTCGCGCAAGCGGCGTTCGCCCCATCAACAACCTTGTTGATATCACTAACTTTGTAATGCTTGAATATGGCCAGCCCATGCACGCTTTTGACTACAAATATCTTGCAGGCAACAAAATCGTAGTAAGAAACGCAGAAGAAGGCGAAAGCATTATGACCCTTGACGGCGTTGAAAGAAAACTTTCTCCCGAAATGCTCTGCATCTGCGACGCGGAAAAACCCTCCTGCGTAGCGGGCGTTATGGGCGGCGAATACAGCGGAATCCAGGACGACACCAACATGGTTGTTTTTGAATCCGCTTCCTTCCTTGGTTCTTCCGTCAGAACCACCGCCAAAAAACTCGGCATGAGAACCGAATCTTCCGGCCGTTTTGAGAAAAACCTTGATTCCAGAATGTGCATGGAAGCTGTTAACCGCGCCTGCCAGCTTGTTGAAATGCTCGGCGCAGGCGAAGTTATCGGCGGATATATCGACATCGACAACGAAGGCGACGAACCCTATACCGTTGAATTCTGCCCCGAATGGACCAACAAATTCCTCGGAATTGACCTTCCCGCAGAAAAAATGGTCGAAATTCTTGAAAAAATCGGATATAAGGTTGAAAACGGCGTTATCACCGTTCCTTCCTTCCGCGCAGGCGACACCCGCCACAAAGCAGATATCGCTGAAGAAATCGCTCGTTTCAACGGCTATGACGTAATCCCGAACACCGCCGTTCAGGGTGCTTCCCAGGGTGCTCTTACCCTTCGTCAGCAGTTCGAGAAAAAACTTTCCCGCCTTCTTATGGCAAACGGCTGCTATGAAGCCCAGACCTATTCCTTCATCAGCCCCAAATATTACGATAAAATTGCCCTTCCGGAAGATTCCGACCTTCGCAGAAGCGTTGTAATCACCAACCCCCTTGGCGAAGATACTTCCGTTATGAGAACCACCTGCATTCCTTCCATGCTCGAAGTTATCGCAAGAAACTATAACAACCGCAACATTGCCGGCCGTTTCTTCGAACTCGGCACCATCTATCTTCCCAAAGAATCCGCCGACATTCTTCCGGAAGAAAGAGGCGTTGCAGTAATCGGTTCCTACGGCGAAAAAGAGGACTTCTTCGCCATGAAGGGAATCCTTCTCGAAGCTCTCGATAAACTCGGCGTATATGGTGTTGAGTTCACCGCAAACAAAGAAAACCCCACCTTCCACCGCGGAAGATGCGCTGATATTTCCATCGGCGAAAAGAAAATCGGCGAAATCGGCGAAATTGCTCCGGTTGTTCTCGATAACTACGGAATCGGAACCCGCGCTTACGTTGCAACCCTTGATATCGCAGATATCTTTGACGCTCGCATTGTTGAAAAGAAATTCAAACCCACTCCCAAGTTCCCCGCTTCCACCCGCGACCTTGCAATCATCTGCGACGATGAACTTCCCGCAGCATCTCTTGAAAAAGCAATCCGCGCAGGCGCAGGCAAACTTCTTGAAAAGGTTGAACTTTTCGACGTTTACAAAGGTTCTTCCATTGCCGAAGGCAAAAAGAGCGTTGCTTACACCATGACTCTCCGTGCCGCAGACCGCACCCTTACCGTTGAGGAATGCGACAGAGCAGTTAACAAGGTTCTTAAAGAACTTGCAAACATCGGCGCTGAACTCAGAAGCTGATAAAGTTAAAGGCGTAGCTTTGCTCCGCCTTTTTTGAATATTTAAAAAACGGCTGGAGCAAACCCCCGCCCTACATTGATCTCAGGAGGTAATTTTATGGAAGCTATGGAAAACCTTCTTACCAGAAGAAGCTGCAGAAATTATACCGAAGAACAGGTTCCAAGCGAACTTCTCGATAAAGTTCTTGAAGCAGGAACTTTCGCTGCAAGCGGAATGAACCGCCAGAGCACCTTCCTTGTTGCCGTCCGCGATAAGGAAACCCGCGACCTTCTTTCCAAAATCAACGGCGAGGTTATCGGCCGCGAGGGCGACCCTTTTTACGGCGCACCCTGCGTAATCGTGGTTCTTGCCACACCGGACCCCACCTATCTTGAGGACGGAAGCCTTGTTATGGGAAACCTTATGAACGCCGCCCATGCACTTGGCCTTGGTTCCTGCTGGATCCACAGGGCAAAACAGACTTTTGAACTCCCGGAAGGTAAAGAACTTCTTAAAAAATGGGGTCTTCCGGAAAACCTTATCGGAATCGGAAACTGCATCCTTGGCTACGAAGCGGAAAAACCTTCTGAAAAGCCCAGAAAAGAAGGAAGAATTATAAAAGTTTAACAGCTCCTCTGAGGAGGAGCTGTCACCAAAGGTGACTGAGGAGGGATATTCCTGATAAATTGTGATGGCGCTCCGCGTTACCTGATAATCCCTCATCCGTCATTTGCTTCGCAAATGCCACCTTCCCCTCTGGGAAGGCTTAAAAAAATCCCTGCCGTCCGGCAGGGATTTTTTGTTATTTAAACATTCCTCTGAGAACCTGTTTTACAGGGCTTTCGGTAAGGGGTTTATAATCTTTTCCGCCGAGGATAAGTTTTTCCACCTTAAGGTTACAAAGTTCCTCCGGCTTCATCTCATAAGGATTTCCCGAAAGGATCACCATATCCGCGATTTTTCCAACCTCGAGGCTTCCCCTTTCTTTTTCGTCAAAAGTCTGGCGATAGCCGTTATAGGTACACATACGGAGAGCTTCCTGAACCGGAAGGGATTCTTCGCCGTTGTTGCAGATTTTATAAATCCAGTTGATCGGGTCCGGATCGGTGCAGGGGCCGTCGGAACCCACGCTCATAACAATTCCGTGCTCAAAATAGGTTTTGAACGGGTTAAGTTTTGCGGCTCTTACGCCAAGGATTCTTTCAAGGTAATCGTTCGGTTCCTGGGGCCAGTCGATAAACGCGCTTTGTATCGCAAGACCGATTTTATATTCCTCGCAGATTTTTATTCCTTCTTCCGTGGGAAGGCAGGCGTGGATTATGGTGTGGCGGTGGTCATCCCGCGGGAAATCATCCAAAGCGGTTTTGAGAGCCCTTGTTGCTTGGTCAAAAGCCGCATCGCCGATGGCATGCATTTCTATCTGCAGGCCGGCGCGGTTTGCTTTTTTGCAAAAATCCGCCACTTTTTCATCGGAATAATAGATTACGCCTTTGTTTTCCGTTCCTTCGTAAGGTTCGAGCATTCCCGCATCTTCGGAACCGAAACAACCGTCCAGCGCAGTTGCGAAACAGCCGCCGATCCGCGGAAGTTTAAGTTTTTTAACTTTGTTTACATCCATGGTCTGGAAGAAAACCCGAAGGTTAAGGCCGTTGCTAAGACCTTTTCCAAACCAATTTTCCATGGAAACGTCCATATCAAGCGGAAAACCAACGCCGCTTACGGTATGTATCATTCCGATTCCGCGGGAAGCCATATGGTCCGCCGCTTTTTGCATATTTTTAAGAAGCTTCGGAATGGAAACGGAATTTGTAACGTAATCGGAAACCGCAAAAAACGCTTCCTGGTTCATTTCTCCGCTTTCGGCATGAAAACCGCGGAGATTTTCCGCTTTTTTGCGAACAAGGTTAAGAAGTTTTGTATTGATAACGCAGGTGTGACCGTCATATTTTACCATAAAAAGCGGTTTTTCCGGGCAAACCTCGTCCAGCTGTTCCCTTGTTACAAAATGCTTTTCCATTACGGAATGGGGCGAAGCGCCGAAAGCAATTATAAGTTTATCGTCGCATTTTTTTACAAATTCACGGATATTTTCGAGAATTTCGGTGTTGCTTTTCGCATCCGCAACGTTAAGACCCGCAAGAAAGGTCGCGTAGCTTGCAAAATGGATGTGGCTGTCGGTAAAGGAAGGGATAAGCGCCTTTTCGCCAAGTTCAACTTTTTCGGCGTTTTTATATTCTTCCGGAAGTTCGTTTCCGGTAAAAACAATCCTTCCGTTTTCCTCCGCAAGATAGCGGAAAACTTTGTTTTCTTTGTCGCAGGTCAAAACCGCACCTTCATAAACTTTCATAACCGCGCCTCTTTTCTTAATTTATAAATACATTATAACAAAAAAGCCGGAACAAAAAAAGCTGTTCCGGCTTTTTTATTTTAATTTTAAGTTCTGCTCCAATCGTCCATGATGAAGATCGTTCCGCCTTTTTGGAAAAACTCTTTGAGTTTTTCCTTTGGAAGATTTGTTTCAATCAGATCGATCTGAGATACGTCGGTAATTTCATCACGAATCGGAACCTCGACCGGCTGTATCGGATCCACGATAAGGAGCAGGACCGTAAGATTCGGAAGTTTATCGAGAATATCCAGATTCGTCATTGTTTCATCATTAAGGTGAAGTTCATAAACCGTTTCAGAATATGTAAAGGTATCCACGGCTTCCTGGGCGGTTTCGTTTTCTATAACAAGGGTTTCCATAGTAAGGTCTTTTGCCAAAGACAAATCCCCGGTGTAATAATGGAGCGAAAGCCGCTCGAGGTTAAGCTTTTCAAGGCCGCTTAAATCCGTTCCTTCGCCGATAAGATAAACCTCTTTAACGTCTCCGATATCCGCAACTTTTGAAAGGTCGGTTTCGCCATGGAGCAAAACCGCTTCCACGTTTTCGCTTCCGGCAAACATTCCAAGGTCGATTCCGTAGCCAAGTTCAAGGGTTTTAGGGCCTTTTCCGATTTCCATATCGCTCGGAACCACGTTTACGTAAATGTTGTCGCAACCTTCAATTCCTTTTGCGTCGATAAACGGAGTTCCCGGTTTGTTTCCGTCAATCTGGCAGCCGGAAAGATTCGGAAGCTCCGGAAAAACAAGTTTTTCAGTTTCGCTCATAAGCGTTACAAAAAGGCTTGTGATATCTTCACAGCCGGAAAGACCGGAAAGATCAACAATTACCGGAACTCCGGAGATGCTTGGGGTGATAATTTCCATCTGGCCGCCTTCGTAATATTCAAAGCGGGTTTTTGCGGGAACAAAAACTTCGTAATCTTTTCCTTCGATTGTTACAACAACTTTTTCCGCAGGGGAATTTTCTTCTTTTTCCGCTTCGGATTCCGGTTCGCCCAAAGGGATTCCCCCGGCATCATCAACAATCGGTTTTTCCGCACCGCAGGCGCAAAAAAGCGCAAGCATCAGCGCAACAAGAACCAGAACAATTTTTTTCAAAGCTGTCATCTCCTTCGCAAAGAATTAAATTCCGCCGTAAATTTCCTTGGAAGCCTGTTCAACGTCCGTAAGACCGCCGGAAATGTTTTCGATTATCGGGTCGCCGTAATATCTAAGCGTTCCTACGCCGTCAATATCGGCAAAAAGCCTTTCGGTTACGGAAATTTCGGCGGTTCCGGCGCCGCTTATTCCAACGTCGGCAATTTTGCAAACAAGGCTTTTTGCGTCGATTGTTCCGGCGCCTTTGAGGTCAATTCCAAATTCCCCGGTTTTTCCGGAAAGATCCAGAGTTGCCGCGCCGGAAACATCTATCTCAACATCTCTTGCGTCAATGTTATAGATATAAGCCTTGGCGCCGCCTTTTACGTCAATATCGATTTTTTCAGAAGCGGCGGCATCCATTTCTATCTCGATTCCGCCGGAAATTTCGATTTCCTCTATGTTTGCAAAAACGGTTATCTCAAATTTTTCCGCGGAAAAATTCGTTTGCTTCGGCGCGGAAATTTTTATTTCGCCCTCCCGGATAAACGCCCGGAAACCATGGTTTTCCATATCCGAAGGATAGGTTACTTCAACCCTTGCTTCCTCGGAAGGAACGATATAAATCTTCGCCTTATCGGTATTGGTAAAGCTGATATTTTCAAAATCCAGCTTCCTTACCGGAATTCCGTCCGCGGAAACAAGAACGTCGCTTTTAAGGCTTCCGGAAAGCACAACCGGCTTTACCGCATCAACGGCATTATTTATTCCGCTTATATCAAAAGAACATCCGGAAAGCAAAAAAGCGCATAAAATAAAGCAAAAAACGGTTTTTAAAACTCTTTTCAAATCAAGGCCTCCCGCCTTTTATATAATTTAGATTATTATAATTAATTTTCAATTTCCTTCCAAAAGCTCTCTCCGGCGGTTTCGGAATCGGTTATTCCGAAGATTTCGAGGATGGTTTTGGATTGGTCTGCATAGCATTTTCTTGTTCCAAGGTCGGTTCCGGCTTTAATTCCGGCACCGTAAACAAGAAGCGGAATGTATTCGCGGGAATGGTCGGTGGAAGGAGTTGCCGGGTCGCAGCCATGGTCCGCGGTTATCATAAGTACGTCGTCATCATGCATTTTTTCCATAAATCCGCCGAGCCATTCGTCAAATTCCGAAAGGGCGTTGGCGTAGCCTTCCGCATCGTTTCTGTGGCCATAGACCATATCGAAATCAACAAGGTTTATAAAGCAAAGACCGGTAAAATCCTTTTCAAAAAGTTCGTCGGTTTTTTCCATTCCGATTTTGTTGGGGCCGGTGCGGTAAGTTTCGGAAACGCCTTTTCCCGCGAAGATATCATAGATTTTTCCAACGCCGATGGTTGCAAAACCTTTTTCCATAAGAACGTCAAGGGCGGTATCCTTCGGCGGAACAAGGGAAAAATCGTGGCGGCCGCTTGTGCGGTAAAAATCCGGGTAGGTTCCTGCAAAAGGTCTTGCAATAACCCTTCCGACGCCGTGTTTTCCCTGGAGGAAGGCTCTGGATTTTTCGCAGATTTCGTAAAGTTTTTCAAGGGGAATTACATCTTCATGCGCCGCCACCTGGAAAACGCTGTCCGCAGAGGTATAAACAATGGGTCTTCCGGTTTCAACATGTTCCTTGCCGTAATCCATAATAAGCTGGGTTCCGCTATACGGTTTGTTACAAAGAACGTCAAGGCCGGTTGCTTCCCTGAACATTTCTATAACTTCCTCCGGAAAGCCTTCCGGATAGGTTGGGAAAGCCTGTTCCGAAACAAGACCGGCAAGCTCCCAATGACCGGTGGTGGTGTCTTTTCCTTTGCTTACTTCGTTAAGGCGGCAAAAAGCGCCAAGGGGTTTTTCCGCTTTTTCAATGCAGGAAACCCCTTCGATGTTTCCAAGGCCGAGTTTTATCATGTTCGGAATGTTGAGCTTTCCGCTTTCCGCACAGGCTTTAAGGGTGTTGCTTCCAACGTCGCCGAAATCCGCCGCATCCGGAAGTTCGCCAACTCCGAAAGAATCCAGTACTATCCAAAAAACACGTTTTGTTTTCATTATTCATTAACTCCCTTCTCAACGTCGTCAAAATCTTTTACGCTTTTTATTACTTTATAGTTATCCGTTTTTTGCAGAAGTTCCTTTTCGGAAAGTCTTTTTTCAAGATATTCTTTTGTGAATTTATAAATTACCGCAAAGGCGGGAACGCCGACAAACATTCCTATAATTCCGAAAATTCCGCCGCCGACAAGGATTGCGAACATTACCCAAAGGGCCGGAAGGCCGGTGCTGTCGCCAAGGATTTTCGGACCGATTACGTTTCCGTCAAGCTGCTGGAGAACAAGGACAAAAATTGCGAACCAAAGCGCCTGCCAGGGGTCCACCATAAGAAGGATGAGCACCGAAGGAATTGCGCCAAGGAAAGGTCCGAAGAACGGAATTACGTTGGTACAGCCGACGATAAAACTTATGAGCATTGTGAATTCAAATCCGATCAGGCTCATTCCGATGAAACAGAGAATTGCGATAATAAGGGAATCCAGAAGTTTTCCGTTGATAAATCCGCTGAAGATTCGGTGGGATTCCCTTGCAAATCTTACAAGATTTGCGGCGGTTTCCTTTTTAAGAACCGCATAAAGCGCTTTTTTAAGCTGGGCAATAAGGGTTTCCTTGCTGAACATTATATAAATGGAAAGAATGATCGCTATTACAACGTCAAAAACCGCTCCGCCGATCTGGACGGAAAGGTTTGCGATATTGGCAAGCTGGGGCAAAAGTTCTTCCCCGTATTCTTTCAGAATTGTTGCAAAAACTTCGGAAGTTATTTTGAAATTGAGGAAATAATCTATGAACGGGGCTTCAAGGTTATACGCTTCGGAGATGTTTTTTACAAGCCCCTGGAGGTTTGAAAGATAATGCGGAATGTTATTTATAAGAACGTTTATGCTCTTTGTAACATCCGGCATTACAATATAGAAAAACGCGCTTAAAACCGCAATGGTCGCAATCCAGGTTGCGATTATTGCCAGAACCCTTTTAAGCACCCTTCTCGGTTTTGTTCTTTCAACAAAGCCAAGGTGTTTTTCAAAAAACATAAGGGGGCCGTTCAAAAGATAGGCAAAAATAACGCCGATTGTAAACGGGCGGAGAATATCCAAAGTCGCGTGCCACGCGCCTTTTACCTGCTCGAAATTCCGAAAGATAAAATAAACAAGGATTATTCCCGCGCCTGCGGCAATATAAGAAAGAGTTCTTCTGGTCATGGAACGGGTCCATTCGATTTTCATTATTTTCGCCCCCTGTTTTTTTAGGCTTCTTTTTATACATAATAGCATATTTACATATTAAAATCTATTAATTATTTTTTAATATTGCATAGAAAAAACTTTTTATGCTTTTATTCTTTCTTTTTTTGTGATATATTGGAAGCAAGGAAGGTGAAATTATGGAATTTCAGGCAGAAATAATCCGGGCGGTGCAATCCGTTGCTTCCCCGGCTCTTGATATTATTTTCCAGGGCATTACAATGCTCGGTGAAGATTTTTTCATAATCTTTGTTGCAACTTTTATTTATTGGTGCTTCAACAAGGAAATGGGTTACTGGATGTGCTGGTGCCTTTCCCTCGGAAACCTTTTTGTAAGCTCGCTTAAAGTTATGTTTGCGGTCGAAAGACCCATCGGCGTTGAAGGAATCCGAACCCTTCGGGAACACACCGCACCGGGATATTCCTTCCCAAGCGGCCACACCCACGCTTCCGCGAACTTTTTCACTTCCATCGCAAGGGCGGTCAACCGCAAACGCTTTTGGACCCTTGCAATAATCATGCCGGCTCTCGTCGGACTTTCGAGGCTTTATCTTGGGGTACACTGGCCCATGGATGTTCTCGGCGGTTACATAATCGGCCTTGGACTTCCCCTTATCCTTTGGCTTATTTACAGAAAACAGGCAAAACACAAACCGCTTTTGTTTTTTATCAGCACCGCGGTTTTTGTTCCGTTCCTCTTTATCTATCCCGATGACACCAGCCTTTGGAAAAGTTTCGGATTCGCCCTGGGCGTTGCCATTGGCGCTTTTATCGAAACAAAATTTATCAGATTTGAAATCGACGACGTTCCCGCTAAGAAAAAAGCAATCCGCTATGTTGGCGGAATTTTGCTTATCCTTATCGTTTATCTTTTGCCGAAGGCACTCCTTCCGGTCGGACCGATTTTTTCCTTTATCCGCTATCTTATAATTCCCGTTGCGGCAACTGCCCTTTGGCCCGCAATTTTTAAAAAATTCAAGTTCTGATATAAAAATCCGGCGGACAGAATGTCCGCCGTTTTTTCAGGAGATTTTTATGCAATACTATATGCTCAACAAACCCGGCGGAGTTGTTACCGCAACGGTTGATAAAAATTCAAAAACCGTTATGGATCTTTTCCCGGAGGGAATCCGTCCGGGACTTTTCCCCATCGGAAGGCTTGACCGGGATACGGAAGGGCTTCTTATCATAACCGATGACGGTGATTTTGCTTTTAGGATGCTTCGGCCGGAATTTGGCATAACAAAGCGATATTTCTTCCGTGCCTTCGGCGAAATTACCGAAGAAAAAATCGAAAAACTTAAAAACGGCGGCGCTCTTTACGGAAACGGCGAAGCCGCAAGGCCGGCTTTTCTTTCCGATATAATTTTGAGCACCGTTGAGCAGGACAGAGATTTTATCCCGGAAGATTCCCGTGCTCACGTCCTTAAAAACCCCGGCGGAGCAACCTTTTCCGCGGTTATAACCGTTACGGAAGGAAAACGCCACGAGGTAAAACTTCTTTTAAAATCCATCGGCTGCAAGATTTTTTATCTCAAACGCGTTTCCATGGGAAAATTCGTGCTCGACCAAATGCTCGAACCCGGCGAGTTCCGGAAATTCACTGACGAAGAGGTTGAGCTTGCGGAAAATTACAGAAAAATTTTTATCGATTTAACAAAAAAACAGCAGGCCTGAAGCCTGCTGTTTTTTGTCGATATTTAAATTATCTGGACATATCGTAAATGTATTTTACTGCGGGTTTGCTTCCGTCGGAAAGTCCTTCAAAAGTTGCCTGGGCTTCTTCCATTGCGATAAGTTCGCCGTATTTTTCAACGTCGATTTTTCCTTCACTCATAAGCTTGATAACGTCTTCAAATTCCGGAACGGTGAACATTACGCTGCCGTGGATATGCAGTTCGTTGTTGATTATCGCCATTGCGTCATATTTGAATCCGGGACCGTATGCAAGAATTGCGTGCTGGCCGCCGCGTTTAAGACTGTAAAGAGCAAGAGTTGCCGCTGCGGGATGTCCGCTGCATTCAACGGAAATATCGTAGCCTTCCGGAACTTTTGCTTTGATCTTTTCTTCGATTTCAGGATCCGCTGCATCAAAAACTTCGTCAACAAAATCCGCTTCCTGCGCAATTTTGATTCTTCCGGGGTTTGCTTCGGTAAGAGCAATGTATTTTGCACCCTTTGCTTTTGCTGCGGCCGCTGCAAAAAGACCAATCGCGCCGCCGCCGGTTATAAGAACGTTGGAATTTTCATTAACTCCGCACATGTTTACTGCGTGCATGGAAATGCAGACAGGTTCGATCATTGCGGCCTGTTTAAGGCTGATATTATCGGGGAGTTTTCTGATAAAATCGTTTCTTACTTTGCAATATTCAGCATAACCGCCGTCAACGCCGCCGACGCCGGGTGCTTCGGCAAAGCCCATTGCACAAAGTTCGGAACGGCCGCTGTTGCAATATTCGCAATCTCCGCAGGGAGAAACGTCCATTGCTACAACTCTGTCGCCGACTTCAAAACCGGAACCGGGAAGAGTTTCTTCGATTACACCGGCGAATTCATGTCCTATAATATAACCGGGGCGAAGAATAAATCCGGTTTGGAAAAACATATGAAGAACGCTTCCGCAAATTCCCGCATGGGTAACTTTTATTACGGAAAATCTTTCGTCAGCAACCGGTTTTTCTTTTTCAACAAGTTCAATCTGTCTTAAACCTTTGATTTCAAGTGCTGTCATCAGAAAAATCTCCTTTATTTGTTTATTATTTAACTACATTATACTTGCTATTTTCGGAAAAGTTAAGTATAATCTTATTGTATAAGTACTTTAACGAGCTTTTTTGCAAATAAAGTAATTTAAAAGGTGTAAAAAATGAAACAGGATAAAAGATATATAAAAACAGAAAAACTTATTCATAATGCCTTTTTTGAACTTTTGAAAGATGAAAGTTACAACAGTATAACCGTTGAAAAAATTTGCGAAAATGCTTTCATCGGAAAGAACACTTTTTATTCTCATTATAAAAATAAGGACGATTTACTTTTTTCTGTTATAGGCGAATTTTCCCGCGATTACGGACTTTTTTTCGAAAATTTTTCTCCCGTTCCGGATATCAATGACGACAATTCCGTTGAAACTTTTATTGAATGTTTCTTTTCAATAATAAAGGACCGGACCGAGGAATATTTTCTTTTGATGAAAAATGACAGCCAGATAAACTTTTCCGAAAGGCTTCTTGTTTATGGAAGAAATTTTTTTGTTGAACACCTTGAAAAATTTTACGGTTCTAAAATAACGGATATAAAAAGTGTTCTCCTTATGGATTCGCTTGCAGCCGCAATAATCCGCCTTCAGAAAGGTTATATTCTCCACCAGGATGAGCTTTCTTTCGATGAAATTGTCGAACTTGCAAAAAAATCTTATAAAGACGTTGTAAAACAAATCAATTCGTTTTAAGCGAAAAAAACCGGCAGGGCTTTTTGCCCTGCCGGTTTTTTATAAAACTGAAAGTTATGTAAGGAGTACTGTTTTTTAAAGAATATGGATCCCTTCGGTTTCACATTCGGAGAGCATTTCTTCCGACCAGATTGAGGATTGGACTTCGCCGATATGGCGTTTTCCAAGAAGAAGCATGCAGATTCTGGATTGGCCAAGTCCGCCGCCCATAGTCTGGGGAAGTTCGCCGTTAAGAAGCGCCTTATGGAAAGGCAGTTTTGCTCTTTCGGTACAGCCGGAAATCTGGAGCTGGGCATCCAAAGCCTTTGCGTCAACGCGGATTCCCATTGAAGAAATTTCAAAAGCGCGTTCCAGAACCGGGTTCCAGACAAGGATATCGCCGTTGAGCATCCAGTCATCATAGTCCGGGGCTCTTCCGTCATGGGGTTTTCCGCTTTTAAGCGGAAGGCCGATTTGCATAAGGAAAACCGCGCCGAATTTTTCGCAGACAGCGTCTTCCCTTTCCTTCGGGGTTTTCCCCGGGAACATATCTTCAAGCTCCTGGGTGGAAACGAAGGTTATTTCTTCCGGAAGGAACGGACGGAAACCCGGGAACCTTCCGCAAAGCTTGAACTGGGTTTCCCGGAGCGCTTCGTAAATATCCTTTACCGCGTTTTTAAGGGTGTGGAGGTTGCGTTCCTCCGGGTTAATTACTTTTTCCCAGTCCCACTGGTCAACGTAAATTGAATGGAGCGCATCAAGGGTTTCGTCCCTTCTTATTGCGTTCATATCGGTATAAAGGCCGGTTCCGATGGTAAAGCCATATTTTTTAAGGGCAAGGCGTTTCCATTTCGCAAGGGACTGGACAACCTGGACTTTTCTTTTTCCGATATCAAGAATATCAAATTCAACCGGGCGCTCGACGCCGCTTAAGTTATCGTTAAGGCCGGTTTCCGGAAAGACAAAAAGCGGTGCGGAAACACGGGTTAGGTTAAGGGCATCCGCAAGTTCGCGCTCAAAGCTGTCTTTTATGAATTTGATTGCAACTTCGGTTTCAAGGATATTGAAATTACCGAAAGTTGCCTCTCTTTCTTCCTTAGTCACGGAAAACCCTCCTTTTTTAATAAAATCATATTTAATATTTTAGCACATTAAAGCGATATAATCAATGATTTTTTTATTGCATATTGATTTTCTTTTGCATAATACGCGTAAAAGAAAAAAGGCTCTTTGGGGGAGCCTCTTTTTCTGTCAGACATATTGGAATTTGTCAGTATGCCAAAGGAAGGGATTTTTCTATTTACTATTGAACCTATGTAACTCAATAAACAATGCAACAGCAAATACTATTTCTATTATTAAAAGTGTGATAGCAACAGCAAGTGCCGAAAACATGCATCCTAACATCAAAGAAACGACTGGGATGATGATGGAAAAAATGCGGTAACTGATTGACTTATACAGCCACGAATATGGAAGTAAATGTGCACCAAAAACCATTGCATATACCATTACCATCTTATCCGGTACAGCACTAAATACCCACATTACAATCAACAGATACAAAAATTGATTGCAGGTAAACAGAAATCCCACGTTGCCAAGCGGATTGCTTTTTTCAAAAATATCTACTTTTAATAATTTGCCTATCAACCAGGCAATTGGCATCAATGGACATGAGCAGCAAAACACAAGCATATTCTCTTGCTGTTGCGGCAAATCCAGTGCTACTACAATTAAAATCAAAGACCAAATAACAACAGATGCACAAATGAACGGCAATCCTTTTTTCTGTTTAAATGTTATATCATTTCTTAACTCTTCCAAGTTCATTTTTGTATTCCCACCCATTAAACTCAAGTTTGTCTCTCTGTCTATATCAGTCAATTTCTTTTCCGCAATGCTGACAAAACTTTCCTGCGTTTCTTCCAAGCCTTTTTCCGCAATGAGGACATCTGTTATAAAGATAATCCGGAATAAGGCAGGAAAGCGCTATTATAAAGCCAATTATTACCAGCGGATCCCAAAAATAACCCGCAAACATGGTAACAAAACCGATAAGCATAAGTGTATCTCTTAAAATCTGCGCTTTTTTATGATTCAAACTTATCTCCCCTACAAATTAAAATTCAACTGTTTATAAAATTATATCACCAAATATGTTCTTACACAACAAATAAAATGTGGTTCCATCTGTTTAATTTTATAACATATTGTGATATAATAATTATTTAGTTAAAAAACAAATCTCCATAAAAACGGAGGTCAGATATTTATGACAAACGCAGAAAAATTCTTTGAAAGAATAAAGGATAAAAAGGTCGCCTTCATCGGAATCGGCGTTTCCCACACGGACGTTATCCGCCAGTTTGCGGAAAAAGGCATCGCCACCGAAGCAAGGGATAAAGCCGACCGGGAAAAACTCGGCGAAACGGCGGAGCTTCTTGAAAAATCCGGCGCGGTTTTAAAACTTGGCGAAGGATATCTTGACGATATTGACGCGGATATCGTTTTCCGCACTCCCGGAATGAACTGGTGGAACCCGACCCTTTGCGAACTTCGCAGAGAAGGAAAAGCCGTTACCAGCGAGATGGAAGTTTTCTTCGACCTTTGCCCCTGCAAAAAATATGCGGTTACCGGTTCCGACGGAAAAACCACCACAACCACCCT
This sequence comes from Oscillospiraceae bacterium, assembly GCA_017521825.1. GTDB lineage: Bacteria > Bacillota > Clostridia > Oscillospirales > Ruminococcaceae > UMGS1668. The sequence continues at coordinate 39,086 of JAFXBK010000059.1, read as the reverse complement.
TATTTCCGAGTTTCTTGCGGCGGAAGGAAAAACAGTCCACAAAGGCGGAAACATAGGCAGAGCGCTTCTCCCCATAATTGAGGAAATCAAAGACGAGGACAGAGCCGTTGTGGAACTTTCCTCCTTCCAGCTCATCTCCATGAGAACTTCCCCGGACGTTGCGGTTGTAACAAACGTTGCGCCGAACCATCTTGACGTTCATAAAGACATGGAAGAATATATCGAGGCAAAGCGCAACGTTCTCCGCCACCAGAACGCTTTTTCCGTTGCGGTTCTCAATGCGGACAATGTTATCACCAAAAGCATGGCGGAACTTGTTCGGGGTGAACTCCGCTGGTTCAGCCACCTGAACCCTGTTCAGAACGGCGCTTTCCTCCGTGAGGACGGAATGCTCTGCTATTCCGAACATGGAAAAGTAACCGAACTTTTCCACAGAAGCGAAATTAAAATTCCCGGACTCCATAACGTTGAAAACTACCTTACCGCAATTGCCGCAACCTGGGGCGAAGTTTCCCTCGAAACAATACATTCCGTTGCGAAAAACTTCGGCGGCGTTGAACACAGAATTGAACTTTGCCGGGAATTTGAAGGAGTTAAATGGTACAACGATTCCATAGCCACAAGCCCTACCAGAACCATCGCCGGTCTTTCCTGCTTTGACCAGAAAGTTATCCTTCTTGCCGGCGGTTACGATAAAAACATCCCCTATGCGCCGCTGGCGCCGAGCCTTATTGAAAAGGTAAAGCTCCTTATCCTTTGCGGCGCAACCGCGCCGAAAATTGCCGAAGCGCTCCAGAATCACCCGGATTATAACGGAGAACCGGAAATTATATTTGTTGAGGATATGGAGGAAGCGGTTTCCACCGCATATGCTTACGCAGAAGAGGGCGACATTGTTACCCTTTCCCCCGCTTCCGCAAGTTTTGACCGTTATAAAAACTTCGAGATCCGCGGAAAACATTTTAAGGAACTTGTTTCAAAAATCGGCCAGGTGGACGGGATTTCCGCAGAGGAACTTTGGCCCGATTATAAATAAATTTTTGCCCGCCAAAAACCTGACGGGGTTACAATCCCTCAGTCTTTCGCCTTCGGCGAAATCCAGCTCCCTTTACACAAGGGAGCCAATATAAGGAGATAAAAATGGACACCAGAGATTTGCTTTTAAAATTTTCTTCCGTTGACGGAAACTCCGGCGACGAAAAACTTGCGGCAAAAGCCGCGGTGGAACTTCTTTCCCAATACGGAAAAGCCTATGTCGATAACCTCGGAAGCGTTATCTGCGAAGTTGCGCCGAAGAAAAACGGACGCCACGTTATGCTGGACGCCCACCTTGACCAGATTGCTCTTCTTGTAATCAACATTGAAGAAAACGGATTTATCAGAACATATCCCTGCGGCGGAATTGACCGCAGAGGAATTTACGGAACCAAGGTCCGCGTACTTGGAAAAGACGGCGAATATCCCGGAATTGTTTGCAGTATTCCGCCCCATATCAAAGACGTTAACGACAAAAACCCCGAAAGGGACGAAATTTTTATCGATATCGGTTTTGGCAAGGAAGAAACCGCAAAAAGGGTCCGTATGGGCGACCGCGTTATGCTTTGCGGAAAATGGAGCGATATCGGAAACGGATATGTTACCGGCCCGGCGCTTGATGACAGAAGCGGTTGCGTAACCATTCTTGAAGCGCTTGAAATTCTTAAAGATAAAGAACTTCCCTGCGGTCTGACCGCAGTTTTCTCCACCAGGGAAGAAACCGGCGGCCAGGGCGCCGGCGCTGCATCTTTTGCGGTTGCGCCCACCGAAGCTATTGAAATTGACGTAGGCTTCGGAAAAACCCCCGACACCACCGAGATCAATTCCAAGGCCATGAAAAAAGGCCCGGTTATTGCTTTCCACCCCACTCTTGATATTGAAATTTCCAGAAAACTCATCGCTCTTGCGGAGAAAAATGAAATTCCTTTCCAGGTCGAAGCTTACGGCGGTTCCTCCACCGGAACAAACGCCGATGAAATTGCTACCGCCGGAGCGGGCGTCCGCTGCGGACTTATCTCCATTCCCCAGCAATATATGCACAGCATTATTGAAAAAGTTTCCGTCGATGACGTTAAAAACGTCGGCAAGCTTCTTGCCGCATTCGTAATGGAAGGAGGAGAAAATTAAGATGAAAACCTTCCTTGAAAATCTTGAAATGCTTTCTCTTGCCGCTGGAACTTCCGGCGACGAAGCCGCAATTAAAAAAATCATTTATGACGAAGTTATCGGTTACCCGGATTGCGTTGCGAAAACCGACAACGCCGGAAACCTTATTGTTTCCAAAAAAGGCAAAAAAGCTCCGAAAAACCGCCTTATGTTCTCCGCACACATGGACGAAGTCGGTTTTATAATCACCCATATCGACGAAAACGGATTCCTTAAATTCAGCAACGTCGGCGGAATCGACAGCAGAGTTATAGTTGGAAAACGCGTCCGGGTCGGAAAGAACGAAATTCCCGGTCTTTTGGGCAGCAAGGCTATCCACCTTGTTAAAAAAGAGGAATTTGATAACCCCACCAAAACCGACGCTCTTTTTATCGATATCGGCGCCGACAGCAAGGAAGAAGCGGAAAAGCTTGTTTGCCTTGGCGACAGAGCGGTTTTCGATTCCGATTTTGAAAAATTCGGCGAAGACTGCGTTATGGGAAAAGCTCTTGACGACCGGGCAGGCTGCGCCGTTCTGATGGAACTTCTTAAAGAAGAAGCGGAATATGACATTACCGTTTGCTTCACCACCCGGGAAGAAGTTGGCGGAAACGGCGCCGGAAACGCCGCTTTTTCCGTTGAACCGGATATTGCGGTTGTTGTTGAAGCAACCAGCGCAGGAGATTTCCCTTGTGTTCCCGGCGAAAAATTTGTTTGCAAACAGGGCGCCGGTCCCGTTGTTTCCTTCCGGGATAACGGAACCCTTTATGATATGGAACTTTACCGCCATATTATGGAACTTTGCGAAGAGAAAAATATTCCCGCCCAGACCAAACACGGAATCTGCGGATTCAACGATGCGAAATTCATCCACCAGACCAGGGGAGGAATCCGCCCGGTTGCGGTTTCCCTTCCTGCAAGATATATCCACAGCCCATATGCGAGCATTAAACTTTCCGACGCCGAGCACACGATTTCCCTTATCAAAATCCTGAGCACGGAGCTTTGCGAAATATGATAAAGCTCATTGACGATTTAAGCCTTCTTGAAAGGCTTTCGGAAAAAGAGCCCTATTTCGGAAGCCTTTTTACTGCGGCGGCTGTTTCGTTCATGGACGACCCGGAACTTTTGAGCATATGGGTGGAAATTGACGAGCACGGAAAGGCACATTCTTTCCTTAACGCAAGCACCGATTCCTTAATGCTTTTTTCCCCTTACGGAATCCCGGGGTTCGAAACAGTTCTTTTTGTAACGAATCTTGTTTCCGGCGGAACGATAAAGCATATCGAATGCGACGAAAATTCCTTTGGCGTGCTCAAAAACCTTTTTGATTTTGATATTGAAAACGCCGTGCAGATGTTCGCGGAAAAGCGCATAGATATCCCAAAAAACAGCTTTGACGTTCAGTTTTCCGAAAATTTTGAGGACGCATGGAACGTTACAAAAATCCTTTTTGAGGACGAGGAAAAATCCCCAAAGGATTTCTGGAAACTTAAGATGATCCGCGGCGTGCTCAAAAAACAAAGCACCCTTTTAACTCTCCGAAGCGAAGGCGCGGTTTCCACCGCCTGCATAAGAGGAAGGGCAAAAAACGCCGGCGCAATAACTTCCGTTGTAACCCTTCCGGAACACCGCGGTAAAGGTTACGCCTCTTATCTAACCGCGCTTTGCACCAACATGCTCATAAATGAGCAAAGGACACCCTGGCTTGTTCCAGCAAACCCCGGCGTTCGGAAAATGTATGAAAAACTCGGCTATAAAGCCGCAAAAACATATTATTATCTTTACAACATAAAAGAAAAGGAAGACAAAAAATGAGCGATTTTTTCAAAATTGACGGCCGCCTTCTTGAACTTGCGGCAAAGGCCGAGGCGGACTGCCAGAAGCCTTTTGCAAGAATAAGCGAAATCGAAACTTATAACAACGAAAAAGTTCTTCGCGCTTTTATCGATAACCGGGTAAGCGAAAGCCTTTTTGCCGGTTCCTCCGGTTACGGTTACGATGACCGCGGACGCGAAATTCTCGACCAGGTATGGAGCCAGATTTTCGGAACCGAAGATTCCATGGTTCGCCACAACTTTATGAGCGGAACCCACGCCATTGCCACCGCGCTTTTCGGCGTTCTTCGCCCCGGCGACAAAATGGTTTCCCTTACCGGAACTCCCTACGATACTCTTAACGGCGTTATTCACGGAAAAGGCGTTGGCTCTCTTAAAGAATTCGGCGTAATTTATGACGAACTTCCTCTTCTTCCGGACGGAAGCGTTGATTACGAAGGAATTCCCGAAGCTGTTAAAGGCGCAAAAATAGCTTATATCCAGCGTTCCCGCGGATATTCCACCAGAGCAAGCCTTACCATTGAAGTTATCAAAAAGATTTTCGACATCGTTCACGAAGCAAACCCAGATGCGGTCTGCGTTTGCGACAACTGCTACGGCGAATTTGTGGATAAGGTTGAACCCACCCAGGTCGGCGCAGACCTTATCATCGGTTCTCTTATCAAAAACCCCGGCGCGGGAATTGCCCACACCGGCGGTTACATCACCGGTAAACATGAACTTGTTGAGCTTTGCGCACACCGCCTTTCCGCCCCCGGAGTTGGCAGAGAAGTTGGCTGCACCCTTAACGAACTTCGCCCCATGTATCAGGGACTTTTCTTCTCCCCCACCGTAACCGCTTCCGCTGTTAAAACCGCCGTTTTCGCAAGCCGTTTCTTTGAACTTTGCGGATTCGATGCAGACCCCGCTTTCGATGACCCCAGAACCGATATTATTGAAACCATCGCTCTTAAAACTCCGGAAGCTCTTTGCGCTTTCTGCCGCGGAATCCAGAGCGGTTCGCCCATCGATGCATTCGTAACTCCCGAACCCTGGGATATGCCCGGTTATGACAGCCAGGTAATCATGGCTGCCGGCGCATTCAACCTTGGCGCTTCCGTCGAACTTTCCGCGGATGCGCCCCTTCGTGAACCCTATTCCGTATGGATGCAGGGCGGACTTACCTATCCCACCGCAAAAATGGGCGTTATGCTTGCGGCGCAGTCCATGATGAACGAAGGACTTCTTAACCTTTGATTGACAGGGACAGTTTTTTATTGTAAAATTAAAATCCGCAGGAATGTCCTGCGGAATATGCGGGTATGGCGGAATTGGCAGACGCGCCAGACTTAGGATCTGGTGTTTACACGTGCAGGTTCGACCCCTGTTACCCGCACCAAAAACCGCCGCGGATTTCCACGGCGGTTTGTTTTTTCTTTTTTGAGGAAGGTTTTATGGACAAAACAACAAAAGCAACTTTTTCGGCACTGATCGGTTACAGCATTTTCGGCTTCAGTTTTCTCTTTTCAAAAACCGCGCTGGCTTTTGCAAGCCCCTTTTTTCTTCTTGCGGCGCGGTTCCTTTTGGCTTTTATTGCGCTTAATCTTGTACTGCTTTTCGGAAAAACAAAAATTTCGCTTAAAGGAAAACCTTTGGGAAGCCTTTTACTCCTTGGATTTATCCAGCCGGTTTGTTATTTCATTTTTGAAACTTACGGTATAGATTCCACTTCCGCCGCATTTTCCGGGGTTATGATAGGCATGGTCCCGGTTGCCGGACTTGTTTTCGGGGTTTTGTTCCTGCATGAAAAATGCAGTTTTCTGCAGGGGTTTTTCACCGTTTTTTCCGTTCTGGGAGTTTACCTTACAACCTCCGGTGGCTTTGGAAACATTTCCGCAAAAGGTTTTTTTCTTCTTTTGGGGGCGGTTGTTTCCGCGGCGCTTTTTACTATCTTAAGCCGAAAAACTTCGGAACATTTTTCTGCTTTTGAGCGGACTTACGTTATGTTCCTTCTTGGTTCCGCGGTTTTTATACCCATGGCGATTTTTGAGCACAAAAGCGATTTATCCCTGATGCTCAAGCCGTTTTCTGAACCTTTGTTCTGTGTTTCGGTTCTTTATCTTGCTGTGGTTTCTTCCGTTTGCGCCTTCCTTTTAATCAATTTTGCGCTTAACCATATCCCGGCAGGAAGGGCGCTTATTTTTTCAAATTTCACAACGGTTATTTCCGTCCTTGCGGGAATTTTTATTATGGGCGACAGTTTTTCAAAAATCCAGCTTTTGGGAATTTTGATAATCACCGTTTCCGTTTTCGGTGTTTCCTTCCAGAAAAACAAATAGAAATTTAAAGCAATATGCAGCCTGCATATTGCTTTTTTATTTCAAAAGTGATAATTCCTAACAATATATAATATATAATGCCAGAGCATTTTCGCGGAAAATTTTGTCCTTTTAGCCAAAAACTCATCTTTAAATTTGTATAAAACGCCTTGATTTTCTGAAAAAATCTATTTATAATATAAGCGACAGCGAAATTTATTTTCCAATTTAAGGAGTTATATATGATTAATTTTAACGAAATCAAAGGCTTCATCTGTGATATGGATGGAGTTATCTATCGCGGAAACCAGATTATTCCCGGCGTTCGGGAGTTTATCGACTGGCTCCATGCCGAAAACAAAAAATTCCTTTTCCTTACCAACAACAGCTGCTACACTCCCCGCGAGCTTCAGCAGAAACTTGCAAGAATGGGTCTTGATGTTTCCGAAGACCATTTTTACACCAGTGCCCTTGCGACCGCCGCTTTCCTTAAGGAACAGGCTCCGGGCTGCAGCGTTTACGCCATTGGCGAAGCGGCACTTTTCAACGCGCTTTACGATGCCGGAATCACCATGAACGACATCAACCCGGATTATGTTGTTGTTGGCGAAGGAAAAACCTATTCTTTCGACACCATTACCAAAGCCGCAAACCTTGTTCGCGGCGGCGCAAAACTTATCGGAACAAACTCCGATATTTCCGCACCCATCGAAAACGGAATTATGCCTGCCTGCGGCGCGCTTGTTGCACCCATTGAAATTGCAACCGGCAAAAAGGCTTATTTTTGCGGAAAGCCTAACCCTCTTATGATACGAACCGGCCTTCGCCTTCTTAACTGCCACTCCAACGAAGCGGTTATGGTTGGCGACAGAATGGATACCGACGTTATCTCCGGCCTTGAATCCGGCATGAAAACCGTTCTTGTTCTTTCCGGCGCTTCCACCGAAGAAACCCCGAAAACCTATGGTTACCGCCCTTCCGCAATTCTTGAAAACGTTGGCGAAATTCCGAAAGAAGCCGCAAAATAATTGATTGTTTTATTAAAAAAGCGCCGTTTTAGCCAAACGGCGCTTTTTTTGTTGCGAAATTCAAAAAAATTTTCAACAAAAATATTGCATTTTATTAAGAACAAATATATAATATAACTAATTATAGGTGTAAAAGGGGATTTTTTACCCTTTTTTAAGGAAAAGGCGGCTTCAAATTGCCGTAACGAAGCCAAATTTTCTTCACTTATATCAAAATTCCGCGAAAATTCACGCGATTGGCTTTTTGCACGAAGCAAAACGCCGATGGCGCTTTGGGTTTTGCGTTTGTGCAAATGCAGGAAAACGTTTTATGATGGTGAAAACGCCTTTTCGTGCAAAACGCCAATCGCATTTCTGAAATGCGGTGCGGTTTTATCCGTCCGAAAGGAAGCGTTGATGGTCACTTCCTTTGCCACGGGTAAAACCAAAGCCAATTTTTGAATTTTGCGGAAAGATTCCGGATTTTTCCGGTTAAAAAAATATATGAAAGAAGGATGAGAAAGATTTATGAGAAATTTTAAACGTTTTCTTAGTTTAGCACTTGCTCTTCTCATGATTTTCTCCTATGCCCCGACAATCGCTTATGGTCTTAATATGAGCCAGAGCGGCGGAGCAGAAAACTCCGTTGAAGAACAGCTGGATGATACTGATTCTTCAAACGAGAGCGAAGACGCAAATGAGGGCGAAGACGCGAACGAGGACGAAAGCGAACCAGACCAGCTTGTTGATCCTTTAAGCGAGACGGACCCGCAGGACGAAGGTGACAGCGAATACTGGTACGATGCAGATGCACTCGAACTTGTCATTGATACTGCTGAAGAACTTCAGGAATTCGCGCAGATTGTAAACGGTACCCACGCAACCATTACAAAAGATACTTTCGCAGGCCAAACCGTTAAACTCGGCGCAACCATCGACCTTACAGGTATCGAATGGACTCCTATCGGTAACGATACCAACTATTTCTGGGGTACTTTTGACGGTCAGGGACACACCATCAAAAACATGACCATCAATGTAAACACTCCCGATGCAAATCAGTTTGTAGGTCTGTTTGGTGGAGTCAGAAAAGCCACCATCAAAAACCTTACAATAAAAGATGCCAAAATTGATGTTGTGGGCGCAAAAGTTCGTGCGGCGGCTGTTGTAGCTATTGCACACAGCAACAGCGAAAACCATACAACAGCAAACCTCAACTTTGAGAACATCACTGTTGACGGCTGCGTCATTAACGCAGAGGCTAAATCCAATTCTCTTGCTGTTGGCGGTCTCTCCGGTTATTGCTATCCCGCAAACATGACAAACATTTCTGTCAGCAACATGACCGTTAACACCAAGGCAAGCAGTTCTACATTTGCCGGCGGTCTTGTGGGCTATATGCAGGGACAGAATATTTCCAACAACGGCAACACCAGAGCGTATTATACTGTTGATGGATTCAATCTTAATAAAATAACCATCAAATCCGAGACTAACGATACCCTTGCCGGTGGTTTTGCGGGCTATACCTATTACGGATATATCACCCTCAAAAACGGCAAAATCAACGACTTCAAAGTGGACGTAGATGTTGCTAAAGAAGCACTTATCGGCGGTCTTATCGGTCTTGCTCACAGAAGTGATAAAGGCCACACCTTTACCAATGTTAAAGCAACCGGCATTGATTTTGATATAACCTCTGATTCCGGGGTAGACGTACTTGCCGGCGGTATGGTCGGTTATTCCGGAAGCCCCATTGCATATTCCGATTGTTCCGTTTCCGGTACCATCACCGAAACCACTCTCAACGACGCAAGTTCTGCAATCGTTGGCGGTTTCGTCGGCGGAACCGTATCCTGGGCACAGTCTTACACCAACTGCACTGCCGATGTTGACATCGAAGCAAGCGCATATGCAGGCGGCTTTGTTGGTTCCAATGGTGTTACTGCAACCTATACCGACTGCGAAGCAAAAGGTACTGTTGAAGCACCTACCGCAGGCGGCTTTGCAGGGTATGTATATAATGATACTGCTACCCTTGTTAATTGCGCTTATACCGGCGAATCCGATGTTCCTTTCATTCCCGGCTATGTAGCACAGGTTGGCACTACCTATTACAAAACCCTTGCAGAAGCAGTTACCGCTGCAAACGCTGTTGAAGGCGGCACAACCATCACTCTTCTTGATAACGTAACCATCGGCGAACAGCTCACCATTTCCGGCGACGTAACCATCGACGGCGCAGGAAAAAACATCACCTGGGCAGATGGCTACACCGGCACTCTCCTTAATGTAGAATCCGATGCTTCCGTTGAACTCAAAAACCTCATCATCGACGGTGAAAACGCATTTACCTTCTATAACGACACCACCACCGTTGAAAACGGACAGAACTGGTACACCCGTTTTGTAGATGTCGGCGAAGAAGATAAAGCAGTTAACGCAAACGTTATCGTTAACGCAGGCGACCTTACCCTTAATACAGTTCAGATTAAGAACGTAACCATCGCTTCTGACGGCGACAACGGCAAAACCGAAAACACCGAAAGCGGTTATATTCTTAAATATAATGATGACCTTGCCATCATCAAATCCAACGGCGGCACCGTAGAACTTAACGGCGCTGAAATTACCGGCAACGCAGGCATGGTCCTTAATGCTGTTAATGCAACTACCTCCATCACCAATTCCGTCATTGACGGCAACATGGGATGCGGCAACAAAGGCGGTATCATCATCGCAAGCGGTGGCACCATGGCACTCAACGACTCTTCCATTTGCTACAACAAAGCAATGGCAAGAAGCGCAACCGTACTTGGTGTTATCAATGGCGCAGTAGTTACCATGAACGGCAACACCAGAATTGATAACAACAAACACCTTGGCGTTGGTTCCAACACCGCAGGCGCAATTGTTGTTCTTGAAGGCGCTTCCCAGTTCGTAATGAACGGCGGCTCCATCAGCAACAACGTTGGCGGCAGAGCCGGAGCTATTGCTTCCCGTTGGGCCGAAGCAACTGCAATGATTGAACTCAATGCAGGCACCATCACCGACAACACCGCTTCCAATGACAGCTGGAACGGCGCTTCCGTATTCCTCAGAAGCCCGGCAACCATCGGTGAAGGCATGGAAGTTGAAGGCACCATTGCTGTTAATGCGGCACCCGGCGAACTTGATATCACCGGCGGTACCTTCACCGACTTTGAACTTATCGTAGCCAATGGACTTTCCGCAGAAATCTCCGGCGGTACTTTCGATGCAGATCCTTCCGCATGGCTTGCTCCCAACACCGGTCTTGTTCATGACGAAGCAACCAGCACTTATGGAGTTACCGGCGACCTTTATGAATACAACGGCGTTGCTTATAAGAGCTTTGCAGATGTAATTGCGGCAATTAAAAATGCTCCTGCAACCGTTTCCACCGAAGCTCCCGTTGTAAAAGTTCTTGCTTCTCACAAGATTGACAAGTTCCTTACAATCGATGTTTCTCTTGTCCTTGACCTCAACGGTCAGACCATCACCCGTGACGGCGGCACCGCAATTTATGTAAACGGTGAAAATATCACCGTTACTATCACCGGCGAAGGAACCGTTGTAAGTGGTAAAGCTGAGGTTCTCTATGTAAACGCAGGTACCGTTAAAGTTGAGAACGGAACATTCACAAGCACTGTAGATAAAGGTCCGGCTGTTTATGTTATCAACAACGGCCATGCTGAAATCTACGGCGGCACTTTCTCCAACAATAACGGCGAATTCGTACTTAACGAATACGACAAGACCCGCGACAATACCACCATCACTGTTTACGGCGGTACTTTCGTTGGCTTCAACCCCGCAAACAATGCGGCTGAAGGCGCAGGCACCAACTTTGTTGCTGAAGGCTACGAAGCTAAAGACAACAATGATGGCACTTATACCGTTGAAAAAGTTGCTGTAACCATCGGTTCTGTTGAAGACCTTATCGCATTCGGCAAAGCTGTAACCGAAAACACCACTTATCAAGGTGTTAAAGTTGCAGCTAACCCCAGTGTTGTTGTAACTCTTACAGCAGACCTTAACCTTGAAAATTCCGGCTTTGCTCCTATCGGTAACGGTGCTGCAAATGCGTTCTCCGGTACTTTTGACGGTCAGAACCACACCATCAGCAATATGACCCTTTCCTGCGATTATTACCGCGGCGTTGGTTTCTTCCGCAGCCTCGGAAAAGGCGCTGTTGTTAGGAATGTAACTTTCGTTAACGCAAAGATTGATAATGGCGATGCAACCGCTGCAAACCATTTCTATGGCGTTGTTGCAGGATTCTCCAACAACCTTACTCTTGATAACGTTGACGTTAAAGATTCTTCCGTAACCTGCAAATATTCCGGTGCTGCTATGGTTGGCTGCCTTGAAGGCGCAACCACCATTAAGAATTGCGATATTGAAAACGTAACTCTTACCACCACCAGCATCAGAGTTGCTGTTTATGGTATTCTTGGTAACTCCGCAAACGGCCACACCGCAGCTCTTGAAAACAACACTGTAAAAGATGTTGTTTCCATTGTTAACGGCGAAGTTAAAGCACTTAAAGAAACTCTCGGCTATGGTGAATGGAACAGCGGAATCGATTATGCTGAAGCTTCTTACGTTGCACAGATTGGCGAAACCAAATACAGCACCCTTCATGATGCAGTAGTTGCTGCAGAAGAAAACGATACCATCACCCTTATCGGCGACGTTAAACGTGTAAAATTCCTTACCATTGATAAGAGCATCACTCTTAACCTCAACGGCAAAACCATTACCCGTGACGGAGGCACCGCAATTTATGTAAACGGTGATGATATCACTGTTACTATCACCGGCGAAGGAACCGTTGTAAGTGGTAAAGCTGAGGTTCTCTATGTAAACGAAGGTACCGTTAAAGTTGAGAACGGAACATTCACAAGCACTGTAGATAAAGGTCCGGCTGTTTATGTTATCAACAACGGCCATGCTGAAATTTACGGCGGCACTTTCTCCAACAATAACGGCGAATTCGTACTTAACGAATACGACAAAACCCGCGACAATACCACCATCACTGTTTACGGCGGTACTTTCGTTGGCTTCAACCCCGCAAACAATGCGGCTGAAGGCGCAGGCACCAACTTTGTTGCTAAAGGCTACGAAGCCAAAGATAACGGCGACGGCACATGGACTGTTAAACAGAGCTATGTTGAATGGGTTCAGGAACAGCTCTTCGCTGGTAACAGCGTAACCCTCGAAAAAGATATCGTTATCACCGATTATGACCTTGTTCATGCTCATGCATGGCCTTCCAACGGAAACGGCAAACATAACGAAGCCCACGGCAACGGCGCTATCTTCCACATCATTAAACCCGGTGTTGTTCTTGACCTTAACGGACATTCCATCACCTGGGACGCACACCATGACGATTACTGCAACAAACGTCAGGTTTCCCTCTTCATGGTAACCATCACCGGCAATACAGGAGAAACTTCTGACTTCACCGTAAAAGACTCTGTCGGAACCGGTAAAGTTGACGTTTACGGCATGGGAACCGGTATGTATGTTGTTGGCGTAGATGCTACCGGCACCATCGAAGGCGGCACCTGGACCAACTATCCTTGCAAAACTTGTGGCGCAAGCAACATCTTCCTTTATCCTTCCCACGGCGGTAAACTTGTTATCTCCGGCGGCACTTTTGAACAGAAAGATTCCGAATATCTCCTCGGCGCAAAAGGTTCCACCAAAGAAACCACCAACAACGGTGTCGGCACCGACTATGACGCAACCGAAATTGTTATCAGCGGCGGTACTTTTGTAGGCTTCAACCCCGAAGAAGTTAAATTCTTCGATTATGCAGGCAGCGATACCGCTCCTGAAACCATCGACGGTTGTGAGCTTGGCTCTATGGCTAAGAATAATGGCGACGGCACTTACGGCATCCAGCCCTGGGATAGAGTAATCCGTGATACCGATGATTTGATTCGTTTTGCCAAAATGGCAAACGCAGGCAACACCTTCAGCGGCAAAACCGTAACCCTTGCAGCTGATATCGACCTTGGCGGCATGACCTGGACTCCTATCAGCAAGTTCAGCGGAACTTTTGACGGCGGCAATCACTTTATCAGCAACTTCAGCATTGATGGAACCTCTGCTCACTCCGGTTTCTTCAATGTCTTGGAATGGGCAACTGTTAAGGATTTGACTTTGACTGGTGTTACTGCCTCCGTAGGCGGCTATCGTTTTGGTACGCTTGCCTGCAGCATCAATCAGACTAATATTGATAATATTACAGTTGAAAACGTAAGGGTTACCACCACTGCTTCCACTGCTTTTGTAGCAGGCTTGTTCTGCCATGGTACTGTAAACTCTAACATGGAAGTAAACAACTGCACTGTTGAGAACCTTACCGTTAATGCTGAAAAAGGCGCATCCTTGATTGGCGGAATTACCTGCTTCGTTCAGAAAAACGGTACCGAAGCAGAAGGCACTAACATTCTTGAAAACCTCCATGTTAAGAACTTCAAGGTTACCATTAATGATACCGATGGTGTAGCTGCTGTCGGCGGTCTTGTCGGCCAGACACAGTCTGTTTGGCAGAACCCCAGATTTAACGACTGCTCTGTCAGCGGACTTGATGTAACCGCAACAGGCAAAGTTGACGTTGGCGGATTTATGTGCTATCCCGGTTCTTATACTTATGCAGAGAACTGTACTGCTGAAGGTAAAATCGACGTTTCCGGCGTAACTTCTTATGCCTGCTTCGCAGGTGGTTTCTTCGGAAATTACGGTTGGGGCGATAACGTTGGCAAAGGTAACCATATGGTTACTAACTGCTCCGCAGATGTTGATATTACTACCAAAATTGCTGCTGCAGGTGGCTTTGTTGGTTCCGGTACTAACTCTGAAGGCAGAAACAAGAATATAACCCTTACCAACTGCACTGCTTCCGGCGATATCACCTGTGTTGAAGGCGGCACCGCAGATATCGGTGGCTTCTTCGGCAACGCAGACCGCGGCACTTATGAAAACTGCTCCGCTTCCGGCAAAGTTACCAATAACGGTCCCGATAACGATACCGGATATGACGGTCAGTTCGGCGGTGAAATTATCAACAACAGTTTTACTGTAATTCTTGATGGCTGCAACGCAACCGGCACCGCAACCAGCGGCAAATTCATCGGTAATATTGCAGAGGGTGCCAACGTTGTCAAATACGTTGCAAAAATCGGCAATGTTTCTTACGAAACCCTTGCAGAAGCAATCGCAGAAGTTAAAGACGGCGAAACCATCACCCTTCTTACTGATTGCGACGAAAATGTAACCATCAAACAGGTTTCCGAAAAGAGCTTCACTATTGACGGTGCAGACAAAACCTATACCGGAACCATCACCATTGATGGCAGCAATCGTAGCACTGGCGCAGAAACCCTTACCATCAAGAACGTAAACTTCGTACTTGGCGGACAATGGCAGAGCGGTATCTTCGCCAAAAAATCCACTCAGGTTCACAACGTAATTATCGATGGATGCTCCTTTACCGGTACTGATACGAAAGAGGCTTATGGTATCAGACTCCATCATTCCCATAACATCGTCATCAAAAATACTACCGGTACTAAACTCTATGACCTTGTTTATGGACAGACTGCAGTAACCGGTCTTACCGTTGAAAACGTAACCGTAACGGAATCCGGCATGGGCTTCATGCTTCCTTACGGTATGAAACTCAGCTTCAAGAACGTAACTCTCGATGTTGAAGCTGTAGGCGTTGGCATTTATAACTACAACGCAAGCACTGCAACTTTCGAAAACTGCACTATCAAGGCTTCTACTCCGATTCACCTTGAGCAGAAAAACGCAGCTAATGCATATACCCTTAACTTTAACGGAACCAACGCTTTCACTTCCACAAATACAAACGAAGGTGTATGGCTCAATGTTATCGGCAACGATGCAACTTTCAAAGTTGTTGTAAATGATACCGCTCTTGATATGACCAAGACTGCAGGTCTTGTTGCAAAGATTGGCAATATCTATTACAACACCCTCCAGTATGCTATTAAGGACGCAGAAGACGGCGAAACTGTTGTTCTTGTTAAAGACCTTAATATTGCTAACTGCGAAATCGGCACCCTTGGTGGTAAGTACAACACTTACTTCCTTGTTGAAAACAAATCCATCACTGTTAACCTTGATGGCAAGAAGATTTACGGCGAATATACCGGTGATTCCATGCTTGTTGGTGTATTTTCCACCGATAATGGCGGTCACCTCACCCTTACCGGTAACGGTATCGTTGATGTAAAAGCAACCACAACAGTTTACAGTATGTTTGCAAACTATACGGAAGGTTGTTCCATCACCATCGAAGACGGTACTTACAAACTTGATAAAGCTTCCGATTCTCTCCTTTATACGGACGGAAACGAAGGCATTATCGTAAATGGTGGTACCTTCACTCTCGACAATGTTGGCACCGGCTCCAATGGTTCTCCTTGGATTTTTAACGCCAAAGGTCAGAACACCGCACATGTTCTTGTAAATGGCGGTACCTTCAATGCCAATGTTAATGAACAATATTATCCGTTCGAAGTTGAAATCCCCAAAACCCATGTTTGCAAAAATAATGGTAACGGAACATGGACTGTTGAAGCAGGTTCTGCGGTCGCTTATGTCAACAAACAGTATAAGAGCGGTAACTGGTACACCAAAGAGGTCGGTTATGCAACCGTTGCAGAAGCACTCAATGCTGCTGCAGCAAACGTTGAAGATGCAACTAAAGCAGGCGTTGTTTCTACCGTAACTCTTATTAAGGATGCGACTGAAAATTTTGTTGCAGTAACCGAAGAAATAACTCTTGACCTCAACGGATACGAACTTGCTGCAAACTATGTAACCGTTTTCGGCAACATTGTTGATAACAGTGAAGAAAATACTGGTCGTCTTAATGTTCCTTCTACCAGATTCATGGTTCGTGAAGACAATGCACAGCTTCCTGTAAAGACTACTGAAGGTTATGCGTTTATCGTAATTTCTGAAATTCCTTCTGCTCTTGGTTCTGAAAACACCAGTTACGATTTTGCTTTCCTTCCCAGGTTTGAAGCAGATTCTATTGAAATGCTTAAGGCTGGATATGCAGAAACCGGCGTAAAAGTCCTTGTTCGTGTTTCTTGGACCAACAGCAATGGTGACACTCGTAGCCAAGACTTTGTTTACGGTGACGAAAAAGTAAATGTTGTTCTTAACAGCTTTGCGAACGGAACTTTTGGAGAAATGTTCGTAATTACGATCAATGGAGAAACTCCTGCTCTCACTTATCAAGCTATCGTAGTATCTGATACCGGTGTTGAAATCAAAGGCGCTGCAAAATAATATTTCGAAAGAGGTGAATACTTGTGAAAAATGAATATCAGAAACCCGAAATAGAAATTGTTTCTTTTACCGCTTTTGAAACCATGGCTACCAACGAACTCGAAGCATACGCAAACGGTGACGAATTAATATATGGATCAACTGGTACTGCTGATAATATTTTCGGCTAATATTTATGCTTTGCAAAATCGCTGACTTAATTGTCAAAATTCCCACAGAGAGCGGTGTAACCGCTCTCTGTGGTGATTATCTTACCAACGAAACTTCGGAACCGGACATTATAATTGAACCGGATAAATTCTTTGTTGATAGTTATCCCGATTACGTCGATATAGAAACAATCAATTATTTGGAATCCGGTTTCCAGTTTTCCGCCAATCTTTTAAAATTCGGCGGCTTCTATCTTCATTCTTCCGCGGTGGAACTTGACGGAAAGGCCTACCTTTTTTCCGGCCCTTCCGGCATGGGAAAATCCACCCACACCCGTCTTTGGCAAAAAGTTTTTGGCGAAGGGGCGCAGGTTTTTAACGACGACAAACCCGCTCTTCGCCGCATTGACGGAAAATGGTTCGCTTTCGGCACTCCCTGGTGCGGAAAGGACAGAATCAACCAAAACAAAAAAGTTCCCCTTGCGGGGATCTGCTTTTTAAAACGCGGCGAAGAAAACAAAATCCGCCGCCTTGACCCAAAAGAGGCTTTTCCCCTTTTGATGTCACAGACCATACGAAAGTTCAAAAAAGCGGAAAGTCTTGACCTTCTGTTAAATATGATAGGTTATTTGTTAAAGGAAATTCCGGTTTTTGAACTTGAAAACAAACCGGTGGAAGAAGCAGCAATGCTCAGCCACAAAACAATGCTTGAAGCTTCCAAGGAGGTATTCCATGAAAATTAACGAAAATTTTGTACTGCGCGAAGTTGCGGGTTCCTGGGTTGTAATTCCCATCGGCGAAAAAAGCGTTGATTTCAACGGAATGATGAACCTTAACGAAACCGGCGTTCTTCTTTGGCGCGAACTTGAAAAAGGCGCCAAAAAGGAAGAACTTGTTTCCGCCCTTACGGCGGAATATGATGTTTCCGCGGAAATTGCCGCAAAAGATATCGACGAATTTGTCGAAACTCTTGAAAAAGCCGGTTGCCTTGAAGCATAAAACGCAACAAACCGGCTGAGGCCGGTTTGTTGCCCCTTTTAAATTTGCAAATTATCGGGAAAGGAAAGTCCTGTTTATGAATAATAAAATTTTAATGTCAATTATCGCAGTTATCATCACAATCCTTCTTGCAATCCTTCTTATCTGGGGTGCATCTTCCTGCGACGCAAGAAGCAACCCCGTTTACATCGAAGGCATAGACCATTCCGAAACAGAACCGGAAGGCGAAACAAGCGGAAGCAGTTCTTCCGTTTACGGAATTGAGGACAGCATTTTTGATGACCTTGAGGAAGGCGAACTTATCAACGATTTTGAAGGTTCCGACAAACCTTCCGGAAACGGTTCCGGCGGAAACAACCCCGCTTCCTCCTCTTCCTCTTCTTCCGAACAGAACAGCGGTTCCTCTTCCAAACCTTCTTCCGGTTCCAGTTCTTCCAAGCCTTCCTCCGGTTCCGGCTCTTCCAAGCCCTCTTCCGGAAGTTCTTCCTCCGGCCCTACCATCAGCGATGCTGTTGAGGACGGCGAAATGACTTACGAGGAATATATGGCCATGGACGGCTATGAACAGGAAAAATATATGAAATCTTTCGAAAGCATTGATGCCTTTTTCAACTGGTTCAATGCCGCAAAAGATAAATATGAGGAAGAAAATCCTTCCATCGAAATCGGCGACGGCCCCATTGATATGGAAGATATTATGAACGGCAAGAATGGCTGATAACAAAAAAATCGAAACCTCCCTGGAGGAACTTATGCCGCTTATGCTGGAATGTCTTTCGGCGGGAAAATCCTTCCGGTTTTCTCCCCGGGGAATCAGTATGCTTCCGATGCTCCGGGAAGGAAAAGACAGCGTTTTGCTTTCTCCCCTTCCGGAAAAGCTCCGGAAATACGATATTCCCCTTTACCGGCGGGATAACGGAAAATACGTTCTTCACCGGATTGTTGAAGCGGGTGAAACTTTTACCTGCATCGGCGATAACCAGTTCGTCTATGAAAAAGGGATTCGTCCGGAACAGTTTGTTGCCGTTGTAAGCGGTTTTTATCGGGGAGAAAAATTTTATTCCGTAAATAATGCCGGATATAAAATCTATTGCCGGTTTTGGAATTTAAGCCGCGGTCTGCGCCATTTTTGGCGCCGCGGAATCGGATTTTTGAGGAGGCACCTCAAATGAGCAAAAAATCTTCCCTTCTTTGGGTAGTAAAAAAAATTCGCCGGAGAATTCCGGCGATTTTCATAATGACCCTGGCGCATATCGGCCAGGCGCTTTTGGGCGTTATTTTTGCCCTTGGAACCAAAAATGTAATTGATGCCGCAATCTCCGGAATTCGGGAAGATTTTTTGCGCGCCTGTTTTGAACAGGGCGCAATTATTGCCGGTACAATTATCTGCACCATTCTCTACCGCCATCTGCACGATACCCTTGCGGCGGAACTTGACCGGGACTGGAAAAAGGATCTTTTAAACAAAATCCTCCATGGAGATTATTCTTCCGTTTCCTCCTTCCACAGCGCGGAAATAGTCAACCGCCTTAACAACGACGTCAAAACCATTGATGACGGTGTTCTTTCAATTATTCCGAACCTTTCCTCCATGGTAACGCGGCTTGTTTCCGCCTTCGCGGTTATTGCAACAATGGAACCGATTTTCGGGGTTCTGGTTCTTCTTTGCGGAATTGCCTTTGTTTCCGTAAGCGCCGCAATCCGAAAACCCCTTAAAACTTTGCATAAAAAAGTAAGCGAAGCGGACGGAAAAGTTTCCGGAATTATTCAGGAATCCTCCGAAAAACTTTTGATGATCCAATCCATGGACGTTTCCTCAGAGATTGAAAACCGCGCGGAAAAACTTTTTGGAAACCGCTTTAACCTTCAGAAAAAGCGCAAAAACCTTTCGCTTCTTGCCAACACAAGCGTAAGTTTTCTTTCCCAGGCCGGCGGATTCGCCGCCCTTGTCTGGTGCTCCTTTAACCTTCTTAACGGAACAATGACCTTCGGTTCCCTTACCGCGATTACCCAGCTTGTCAGCCAGCTCCAGATGCCGCTTGTTGGAATTTCGGGAATTATCCCCCAGTATATAGCCATGTCCGCGGCGGCGGAAAGACTTTTTGAAATTGAAAAAATCGAAAGCGAACCAAAACCCATGGAAACCCCGCCGGAGGAAATTTATTCCGGAATGCGCGGAATTTCCGGCGAAAACCTTTGTTTTTCCTATGGCAGGGATAAAATTTTCGATAATCTTTCCTTCTTTGTTCCGAAAAACAGCTTTGCCGCAATAACCGGTTCTTCCGGTTCCGGAAAAAGCACCCTTCTTAAAATTCTTCTTGGAATTTTTTCACCTTCAGAAGGCGGAATTTATTTTGACTGTGAAAACGGAAAAATTCCTTCCGGAAGAAGCTCAAGAAAAATTTTTGCTTTTGTTCCCCAGGGCAACCTTCTTTTAAGCGGAACCCTCCGGGACAACCTTGTTATAACAAATCCTTCCGCCACCGAAGAGGAAATTAACCTTGCGCTTCATGTAAGCGCCATGGAAGATTATCTTCCTTCCCTTCCGGAGGGACTTGAAACGGTTCTTGGCGAAAACGGCGCGGGACTTTCTGAAGGGCAGGCTCAGCGCCTTGCCATAGCAAGGGCCGTTCTTTCCGGCGCGCCGGTTCTTCTTCTTGATGAATGTACTTCCGCCCTTGATCCGGAAACGGAAAGAAAAGTTCTGGAAAGGCTCAAGGCCCTTCCGAACCGAACCTGCATTGCGGTTACGCACCGGCCCGCAACCTTGGAAATTTGCGACATCAATATCAAAATCGAAAAATAAAATAAATCCGCCCGACAGGGCGGATTTGTTTTCGGCTGCAGTTATTTTTACCCCATAAAAAAATAAACGGCAGATATTATGTAAGGAGGAATTTTTTATGTGGCTTTTGGCCGCGGCATGTTCGGCATTTTTTGCCGGACTTACTTCAATTCTTGCAAAATGCGGTATCCGCAAAACGGATTCCGACGTTGCCACCGCAATCCGCACCGGAATTGTTCTTGTTTTTTCATGGATAATGGTTTTTGTTTCCGGTTCCTTCGGAACGATTTTTGAAATAAGCCCGAAATCCTTTCTTTTTCTTGCTCTTTCCGGAATTTCCACCGGCGCTTCCTGGATCTGCTATTTCAAGGCGCTTTCTCTCGGCAATGTCAACAAGGTTGTTCCGATCGATAAATCCAGCACCATTCTTACGGTTATTCTTGCAATATTTTTCTTTGGCGAAACGGAAAACCTTTTGGTAAAGCTTTTTTGCACAGTTTTTCTTGCCCTTGGAATTTTTCTTATGATAGAAAAGAAAGATTATTCCGGCGAAAGCAAAAAAGGCTGGATGGTTTATGCGGTTCTTTCCGCGGTTTTTGCCGCGGCAACTTCAATCCTTGCGAAAATAGGCATCGAAGGGGTTGAATCCAACCTTGGAACCGCCCTTAGGACAATTGTTGTTCTGGCAATGGCCTGGGCGGTTGTTTTTGGGAAAGGAAAACAAAAAGAATTAAAATCCATTGATAACAAAGAACTTGGGTTCATCTGCCTTTCCGGAATTGCCACCGGCGCTTCCTGGCTTTGTTATTATTATGCAATCCAGAACGGCGTTGTGAGCATTGTTGTTCCCATTGACAAACTCAGTATTCTTATTGCGGTGGCTTTTTCTTATTTTGTTTTCGGGGAAAAACTTTCGAAAAAAAGCGGTTTTGGACTTTTTCTTATGGCAGCGGCAACGGTTTTTATGGCTCTTTTCGGTTGATTGCTTTAAGCTGTATATTAAGTTTTTTACATATTTAATAGTAAATTCCGTAAATTTTGCTCAAAAAATACGAACTTTGTGTATTTATACATTTTGTTTTGTATATTAAAAATCCGGTAAACCAACCGGATTTTTTTGTTTTACTGATAAAATCCCAAATTTATCTGTGCAAGTTACACAAAACACACGGGCAGGTGTTGATTGTTATGGTCAAAAGGTAAAAATGAATAAATATTCGTAAAAAGGTGTTGACAATGAATATTTATGCGAGTATAATACAGCCATAGCCAATGATCAATGACTTCAAAAAATTATTTTAATTTAGTGAGGTAATCAAAATGAAAAAAATCGTATCCCTTATCCTTGTTGCTTGCATGCTCCTTGCATTCGCCGGCTGCGGCGCTTCCGATGAAAACGTACTTAAAGTTGCAATTTCCCCCGACTTTGCTCCTATGGAATTTGTTGACGCTTCCAAATCCGGCCAGGATTCCTACGTTGGTTTCGACGTAACTCTTGCAAAATATATTGCAGAAGGCCTTGGCAAAGAACTTGAACTTGTTCCCCTTTCTTTCGATGCTTGCCAGGTAGCTGTTCAGGTTGGTTCCGTTGATATGTCCATCTCCGGTTTCTCCTGGACCGAAGAACGTGCAGCAAACTATAACCTTTCCGATTATTACTATGCAGGCGATAACGAAACCGAACAGGTAATTATCACCTCCAAAGCAAACGAAGGCAAATTCACCACTGCAGAATCTTTCTCCGGCCTTAAAGTTGCAGCACAGACCGCTTCTCTCCAGCTTGCTCTTTGCCAGGAACAGCTTCCCGCAGACTGCGAAATCGTTGAAGTAGTTGATCTTACCACCGCATTCCTCCAGCTCCAGAGCGGCGAATTTGACGCAATGGCAGTTGCAACCGGCCAAGCAGAAGTTCTTATCGCAAACAACCCCGAAACCGCCGCACTTTCCGGCTTTGAGTTCGAAGTTTCCGCTGAATATGAAGCAAACGTAATCATGCTCCAGAAAGGCGCAGACGAACTTACCGCACAGGTAAACGAACTTCTTGCAGAAGCATACGACGCAGGTTACTACGGTGTTTGGTACGAAGAAGCACTTGCACTTGCAGAAGGCGAGAACTCCCAGGAAATCAGCTATGACGACGAAGGCAACATCGCCGGCTGATAAAAATTCAAAACAACCGATTTGCAGGGCGGAAAATCCTTTCGCCCTGCTTTTGCCGTAATAAATGACCCTTTTTCGGAGGACAGATAATGTTCAGTTTAGCAACCATTCTTGAAAATATTAAAACCCTTATCGAAAATTACTGGCAAGTATTTATTTTCGAAGGCGTTAAATATACCCTTATTCTTTCAGCAATTGCGGTTTTCTTTGGCTCGATTTTCGGCGTTGTAATCGCTCTTGGAAGAATGTCCAACTGGAAGCCCCTTCGTTTCCTCAATAAAAAGAAGGCAAAAAAAGGAATTGTACATGCAATTTCCGAATTTAACCCCATAAGCTTTCTTTGTTCCGCATATACCGAAATTCTTCGTGACACCCCTCTTCTTCTCCAGCTTTATCTTTTCGTAATTATTCTTCCTACAATTATTAAAGTTGCGGATTTTTCAATGTTCACCTGGACTTCCATCGCTCTTGCTCTTAACTCCGCCGCATACGTTTCCGAACTTATCCGTTCCGGCATCCAGGCGGTTGACAAAGGCCAGACCGAAGCCGCCCGTTCCCTTGGTATGAACAAAATCCAGACCATGATCAGGGTTGTTCTTCCCCAGGCGGTTAAAAACATTCTTCCCGCAATCGGAAGCGAATTTGTTACCATCATCAAGGAAACTTCCATGGCTTCCACCTTCTTTATCGGCGACCTTATGACCTCCTACCTTAAGGTTAAAGGCGCAACCTACCTTGCTCTTGAAGCGCTTATTATTGTAGCAATTATCTATTTCATTCTCACATTCTTCCTCAGTAAAGTTATTCTTGCCTATGAAAGGAGACTCAACAGCAAATGATTCAGACCATCGATCTTTATAAAAGCTTCGGAGACCTCCAGGTACTCAAAGGCATTAACGAACACGTAGCTCCCAGAGAAGTTATCTCCATAATCGGACCTTCCGGCGGCGGAAAATCCACCTTCCTCCGCTGCCTCAATATGCTCGAAACTCCCGATTCCGGCCAGATTATTTTTGAAGGCGTTGATATCACAAACGAAAAAGTTGATATTGACCTTCACCGCCAGAAAATGGGAATGGTTTTCCAGCATTTTAACGTTTTCCCCCATCTTTCCGTTTTGGAAAACGTAACCCTTGCGCCCACCGTTGTTAAAAAGATTTCCAAAATCGAAGCAAATGAACAGGCGATGGAACTTCTTAACCGCGTTGGTCTTGCTGATAAAGCAAACGAAAGCGCAACAAGCCTTTCCGGCGGACAGAAACAGCGTCTTGCAATCGTCCGCGCCCTTGCAATGGAACCGGACGTAATGCTCTTCGACGAACCTACCTCCGCCCTTGACCCGGAAATGGTCGGCGAGGTTCTTGACGTTATCAAAGGCCTTGTTAAAGACGGAATGACCTCCGTTATCGTAACCCACGAAATGGGCTTTGCAAAAGAAGTCAGCGACCGAGTTGTTTTTATGGACGGCGGAATTGTTGCCGAAGAAGGCACCCCGGACGAAATTTTCAACAACCCCCAGAACCCCAGAACAAAAGACTTCCTCAGCAAAGTTTTGTATTGATATTTGCCTCCCTTGTCAAAGGGAGGGGGACCGTTGCGGTACGCACGGTGGAGGGATTCATCCGATCTCTTCGGACGTTATATAAAGAATCCCCCAGTCTTTGCTTCGCAAATGCCAGCCCCCTTTAACAAGGGGGCTTTTTAAAAAAGGAGCGTTTTTAATGGATAAAAAAGAACTTTACGCATACATTGACGAAAATAAAGGGATTTTCGAGGAACTTTCGGATAAAATCTGGGGTTTTGCGGAAATTTCCCTTAAGGAACACGAATCCGCAAAGGCCTATAAAGACCTTCTGGCAGAGCTTGGGTTCAAGGTGGAAACCGGCCTTGCGGGAGTTGAAACTGCCTTTTCCGGAACCTACGGAAGCGGAAGACCCGTTATCGGAATCCTTGGCGAATTTGATGCGCTTTCCGGTCTTTCCCAAAAGCCCGGCCTTACCGTTCACGATGAACTCATAGCCGGCGGAAGCGGCCACGGCTGCGGCCACAACCTTCTTGGCGCCGGTTCCCTTGCCGCCGCTTACGCAATCAAAAAATATCTTGAGGAAAAAGGCGAAGGTTCCGGAACCGTAATTTTCTATGGCTGCCCCGGCGAAGAAGGCGGCGCAGGAAAGGCTTTTATGGCAAAGCAGGGACTTTTCTATAATCTTGATGCGGCCCTTACCTGGCATCCGGACGATTCCAACCAGGTTACAAGCGGTTCCTATCTTGCCTGCGTACAGGTGGAATATAAGTTCGAAGGCGTAGCCGCCCATGCGGCAGGTTGCCCCCATATGGGACGCTCCGCCCTTGATGCGGTTGAACTTATGAACATCGGCGTTCAGTTCCTTCGCGAACACATGCCGGTAAGCGACAGAATACATTATTCCATTACCGATGCCGGCGGAATTTCGCCCAACGTTGTTCAGCCCACCGCCCAGGTTCTTTATATGGTACGCTCCAACACCGTTCCTAAGGTCAAGGATCTTCTTGCAAGAGTTGAGGATACTGCAAAAGGCGCCGCGCTTATGACCGGAACAACCCTTAAACGCCGCTTTATTGACGGAACCGCGGACGTTGTTCCCAACTCCGTTCTTGAAAAAGTGATGTATAAAAACTTCGAGGCAACGGAGCTTCCGGAATATTCCGAAGAGGAACTTTCCTTTGCCGAGGAACTTAAAAAAACATATCTTACGGATTGCCTTCCGGGTTTTGCTTCCGGCTTCAGCCCGGAAATTGCCGCTTTTGTTGACGAAAAAACAAACGGCAGCGAAAAGGCGCAGAACGATTTTCTTATGCCCCTTTTCCACAGCGAAGTTACACTTCCCGGTTCCACCGATGTTGGCGACGTAAGCTGGCAGACCCCTACCGCCCAGATAAACACCGCCACCTGGTCCAGCGGAATTCCCGGCCACAGCTGGCAGGTTGTTTCCATGGGCAAATCCACCATTGCGAAAAAAGGTATGAACCTTGCGGCAAAAGTAATTGCCGCAACGGCGGTTGATCTTTTTGAAAACCCGGAGCTTCTTGAAGAAGCAAAGGCGGAATTCCTTCTTAAAACAAAATCCGGCTTCGTAAGTCCCATTGAAGACGGCGCGGTTCCTGCCATTGCAGGAGAAAAAATTCTTTAAGCCTTGCGTATGATTTTCCCTCCGAGTTACTTGATTATCCCTCATCCGTCATTTGCTTCGCAAATGCCACCTTCCCCTTTGGGAAGGCTTAAAAAAACTCCCGTGCTCGTTTTGAGCACGGGAGTTTTTTATTTTGAGCACGGGGAGTATCACTCGAGATTTTTTTCAAGTTTTTCAAGTTCCGCCATAAGTTCGGCCGGAAGTTTTTCGCCGAATTTCTTATAGAATTCGCGGATTCCTTCCGCTTCGGCTTTCCAAAGCTCTTTATCAACGGAAAGAAGTCCCGCAAGGGTTTCCCTATCGATATCAAGGCCTTCAAGGTTTATGTCTTCCGGTCTGGGTTCAAAGCCGATTGCGGTTTCGTCCGCTTCGGCGGTTCCGTCACAGCGTCCGAGAATCCACATAAGAACCCTCATGTTGTCACCGAATCCGGGCCAGATGAAGTGGCCTTCGTCATCGGTTCTGAACCAGTTTACGTTGAAGATTTTCGGCGCTTTATCTCCGAGTTTTTCGCCCATATCAAGCCAATGCTGGAAATAATCCGCCATATGGTAGCCGCAGAACGGAAGCATTGCCATCGGGTCCCGGCGAACAACGCCGACTGCGCCTGCGGCGGCGGCGGTTGTTTCGGAAGCCATTGTTGAACCTACGAAAACGCCGTGTTTCCAGTCACGGGACTGATATACCAGCGGAGCGGTTTTTGCGCGGCGTCCGCCGAAGATCATTGCGGAGATCGGAACGCCTTCCGGATCATCAAATTTCGGGCTTACGCAGGGGCAGTTCTTTGCCGGCGCGGTAAAGCGGCTGTTGGGGTGCGCGGCTTTTTCCGTTGCGGTGGAACCGCTCCAGGGGTTGCCTTTCCAGTCGATTGCGTTTTCCGGCGGATTTTTATCAAGGCCTTCCCACCATACGGTGTTATCCTCAAGATTATGTGCAACGTTGGTGAAAATTGTGTTCTTCATGGTTGCCGCAAGGGCGTTGGGGTTGGATTTTTTGTTGGTTCCGGGAGCTACGCCGAAGAAACCGTTTTCCGGGTTAACCGCCCAGAGGCGGCCGTCTTTTCCGATTCTGAGCCATGCAATATCGTCGCCCACGCACCAGACTTTATAGCCTTTTTTCTGATAAAGTTCCGGCGGAATGAGCATTGCAAGGTTTGTTTTTCCGCAGGCGGAAGGGAACGCGGCGGTTACATATTTTATTTCGCCTTCGGGATTTTCGATTCCGAGGATGAGCATATGTTCCGCCATCCAGCCCTCTTTCCAGCCCTGCCAGGAAGCGATTCGGAGAGCGAAGCATTTTTTACCCTGGAGAACGTTTCCGCCATAGTTGGAGTTAAGGGACCAGATTGTATTATCTTCCGGGAACTGGACTATGTATCTCTGTTCTTCATCAACATCGAGGGAACAATGGAGACCTTTTACAAAATCGGAGGAATCGCCGAGCTGGTCGAGAGCTTCCTTACCCATTCTGGTCATGATTTCCATATTAAGAACAACGTAGATGCTGTCGGTAAGTTCGATACCGATTTTTGCGAAAGGAGAACCAAGCTGGCCCATGGAATAAGGAACAACGTACATGGTTCTGCCTTTCATTGCGCCATCCGCAAGAGGGCGAAGGCGCGCATACATTTCGTCCTTTTCCACCCAGTTATTGGTGGGACCTGCCATTTCCTTTTTGGTGGTGCATATAAAAGTTCTTGCCTCAACCCTTGCGACGTCGTTGGGCTTTGTTCTGTGAAGAAGGCATCCGGGAAGTTTTTCCGGATTAAGTTCTTCCATAAGGCCGGTGGCAACGGCTTCGGCTCTGAGAGCTTTGATTTGTTCTTCGCCTTCGGTAACCCATACAACCTTATCGGGTTTAACGAGTTCCTTCATTTCTTCGATCCATTTAAGGACATGGGGGTTTTGGGTCATTGTGACAGCTCCTTTCCAAAAAAGAAATCCTTTTGGCTTATTATATACCAAAATTAAAATTTTGCAATAGATTTTTGCAACTTTAGTTTAAAATACTTGCAAAATTATAAAAAATTATATTATTTAAAAAGGATATTTGCAATATTATGAATTTAAGATTGCAAATATCCTTCCAAAAAACTTATTTTATTCAAAAATCCTCATCAATGGGCATGGTGGGTCTTGCGTTAAGGGAAAGATCCGCAAAATTTCCCGCAAGAGCTTCGTAATAAGCCTGGGAACCGATCATTGCGGCGTTATCTCCGCAAAGTTCCAGCGGCGGAACAAAAAGCTCCAGGTGGCGGCGTTTGCATTCCCTTTCGAGCAGGGCGCGAAGGCCGCTGTTGGCGGAAACGCCGCCGGCGGCTACGATTGTTTTATATCCGCCTTCCTTCGCGGCAAGCATAACTCTGTCCACAAGGGCGTGGCATATTACGTCCTGATAGGATGCGCAAAGATCGGGAATGTTTATTTCCTCGCCGCGCTGCTCTGCATTATGCAGTATATTCACAACCGCGGTTTTAAGTCCCGAAAAACTCATATCAAGTGGCGAACCTTCCACCCTTGGTTTCGGAAGGTTAAAAGCCTTGGGGTTGCCTTCCTTGGAAACTCTGTCGAGATGAACGCCGCCGGGATAAGGAAGTCCCATTGCTCTTGCGGCTTTATCGAAAGCTTCGCCTGCGGCATCGTCACGGGTTTTTCCGAGAATTTTAAATTTTGTATAGTCGGAAACCTCAACGATATGGCTGTGGCCGCCGGAAACAACAAGGCAAAGGAAAGGCGGCTTAAGTTCCGGATGGGCAAGATAGTTTGCGGCAATATGGCCTTTTAAATGGTGAACGGGAATCAGTTTTTTTCCGGTTGCAAGGGAAAGGCCTTTCGCAAAGTTAACGCCAACAAGCAAAGCGCCTATAAGTCCCGGGGCGGCGGTAACGCCGATGTAATCCACATCCTCAAGGGCCATATCCGCGTCTGCAAGAGCTTTTTTTGCAACGGCAACAATATTTTCGGTGTGGCGGCGGGAGGCAATTTCCGGCACTACGCCGCCGTAAAGGCCGTGTTCCTCAACCTGGGTATTAATTACGGAGGAAAGGATTTTTCTTCCGTCCTCGATTATTGCGGCGGCGGTTTCGTCGCAGGAAGATTCTATCGCTAAAATTCTCATATATTCATCGCCTTATTAAAATATAATTTTCTGGTTTTAATTATATCTTATGGCGGCGATTTTTACAATATTTTGTTCAGTTTTCCCTTCGCATATTTTCAAGAACGGCTTTTACTGAAAGTTCTCCGGCAAAATTAAAAAGTGTTGACGCCATAAGTTTTTCCGGGGTTGTTCCGGTTCTTCTTGCAAGGGTTTCGTAAAAATCCGCCGCGGCGGAATCCAGAAGGATTTTATAGTTTTTCAAAAAAATTCTCCTTTTTCATCTTTTTGAATAGTTTTTGAATTTTAAAGGGAATTATAACAAAAAAAGCTTTTGCCTTACGGCAAAAGCTTTTTTTGTTATGGCATGAATCAGCCTTTGTTTTCAACAAGTTTTACGGTAACGGTAAAAGTTTTATCGCTCATTCCGGTGGCGGAATAGCGGTAAAGGGTAATTTCCACTTCCTCGCCGGGGGAACATTCCGCAAGAATTCCCTGGAGATCCTCCATTCTTGTGATATCTTCTCCGTTAAAAGCGATGATGATATCTCCGATTTTCGCTTCGGTTCCGTAAAGGCAACCGTCAGGTTCAATGGTGATAATCTGGACGCCTTCCGGTACGTCGTAATATCTTGCGGTAACGGAATCTATGGTTGTTCCGGTAATTCCGATTTTTGCTCTTCCGGAAACATATCCGTTGGAAATAATTTCTTCAATAATGGGTTTTGCGGTTTCGGTGGGAATCGCAAAGCCGATTCCTTCGTAATCCGTTGCGGCAATTTTTGCGCTTACAATTCCGATTACCTGGCCGTATTCGTTGATAAGGGCGCCGCCGGAGTTACCCGGGTTAATTGCGGCGCTGGTCTGGAGAACGGTCATGGGATAGATGCTGTCATCGGTTGTGATAACGCGGTTAAGGCCGCTTATCATTCCGTCGGTAAAGCTGGACTGAAGGCTTAAACCGCCGGGGTTGCCAAGGGCATAGACCGTTTCGCCTATTTCCACCTGGGAAGAATCGCCAAGCTCCGCTTCCACAAGGTTATTTGCTTCAATTTTAAGAACGGCGATATCCGTCTGGGTGTCCGAACCGACTATTTTTGCTTCGTATTCCTCTTCGTTATAAAGAACAACTTTAACAGTTTCCGCGCCGCTTACCACATGGGCGTTGGTTACGATATAACCGTCGTCGCTGATGATAATTCCGGAACCGGAACCGGCAGGTTCAAAGGAATAGCTGTACTGGTACTGAACAACGCCAACAACGGAAGGACTGGTCATTTTAAAAACTTCGGTTGCTGAAAGTTTTCCGCCGGTGGAAACGGTTTCCTCCTTCGGGATATCCTGAAGGTCAATTTCCGGGGGAACTGTTTCTTCCGGGAAAGTTTCCGGTTCCATGTTGAAATGGGGCGCATCGATAACCGGGTTGCTTACTCTGTTTTCCCCGGAAATCCAGCGGTAAATTCCCACGGAAGAAAGGGAAATTACGCAAACTCCGAGGATTGCGGCAATTATTCCGGCAAAAACCTTAAAACCTTTTCCTACGGATTTTTTCTTTTTGGGTTCCGCGGATCTTTCAGCGCTTTCATATTTGTTGAAATCCCACTGATAGTTTCCGTTACTGCTGTAATAATTTGTCTGCTGGGGTCCGCCATAGTAACCGTATTGGGTTCCATATTCCCTTCTGGGCGGCTGCTGTTCAGCTTTTTGCTGATAGCCGGGGTTCCATTGGGCATTGTTTGCGTCGGAACTTCCGTCCCAGGAAACATACTGGTTGGTGTTGGCGGAATAGGTCCAGCCGGAAGGAGCGTTTGTGTTGCGCTCAAAAGTTTCCCCGGTTTTCGGGGATTCGTTAACTTCTTCGGCAGGGTTTTCGTTCATTTCGTTTTTCTCAAATTCATCCATATTGAAAAACACCTTTCTGGGGGTCTAAATTTCTTACTTATATATTAAACCTTAATTGTTAATTAAAAATAAACAAGCATTGAATTTTTTAAAATTCCGGCGAAAAAAATCGAATGTTTTTTCAGTTTTCCTCCGAATTTCTTCGTTTGTTCTTTTCCTTCAGAGTTTTTGGGTCGGAAGCTGGAATGGAAAAAGTAAACTCGGTATATTCCCCTTCAACGCTTTTAACAAGAAGGTCGCCCTTATGCTGGTTTACTATCGTCTGGACTATATAAAGGCCAAGGCCTACGCCGGTTTTATCAAGGCTCCGGGATTTATCGGTTTTATAGAACCTGTCGAAAAGCCTCGGAAGTTCCTGTTGGGCAATTCCAACGCCGGTGTTCCTTACGGAAACAAAAACGCTTCCGTCTTTCTGGGCATAGGAGAAGGAGATGCATCCGCCTTCGTTAACGAACTTTACCGCGTTATCAATAAGGTTATAAACAACCTGGTGGATAAGGTCGTTATCTGCTTTAACAAAAACTTCGTCCGATTCAAGGCCCATAATTTCCAGTTTTTTCTCTTCGATTTTTTGTTCAAAGGCAAAAACCGTTCTGCAAACAAGTTCGTTTATATCAAAATCCGTCGGATTTATCTTCATATCCCCGGCTTCGATCCTTGCGATGCTGAGCATGGATTTTACCATTCTGGAAAGGCGCTTTACCTCTTCCGAAACAATGGCAAGATATTGCTTGTGTTTTTCTTTCGGAACGGTTCCGTCAAGGATTCCGTCAATAAAACCGCCGATGGTCATCATCGGAGTTTTAAGTTCGTGGGAAACGTTTGCGATAAAGCTTCGCCTTACGGATTCAAGATCCGCCATTGAATCCGCCATGTGGTTAAAGGAACGGGCAAGCTGGGCAATTTCGTCCTCGCCTTCCGCCGGAACACGGACTGTAAAATCCCCGGTGGAAAAACTTTTTGCCGCGGCGGCCATTTCGCGCAAAGGCTTTGTCATGCTGTTGGTAACAAAATAAATTGCAACGGAGGAAACGGCTGTTGCGATAAGCGCGCAGAAGAAAATTATATCCATAAGGTCCATTATAAAGAACCAGACATCCGTTGCTTCCGTTGAAGCAAAAAGCACCGCCATAACGGTTTCGCCGTTTTTTATCGGAATTCCGACGGTGTAATGGGAACTTTCATAAATTCCACCAAGGGTTCCGCTTCCGTCATATTCGCCGGAAACCGCCGCTTCCATAACCTCCTCCGGAATTCCAAAGGTTCTGTGGTCACAGTTTTCGCCTTCTGAACAGATAAGGGTTTTTCCGTCGAGGTTAACAAGGAAAATTTTTGTTTCCGTTGTGGAGGAAATTATTCTGTAGCCGTTTTGTACCGTTGAAACCGGGACTTTCTGATATCCGTAATCCGCCATTCCGGAAACGGTTATTGCGGCGGCCTGTTCCGCGTTTTTCCGAAGGGATTCCCTTGTTGTTTCGCTGAAATACCTTGCGGAAAAGCCGATTACCAGCCCGCCCATAATTGTTATGGTCGCAAGGGTTACCACGGAACAGATTGCGAAATATCGGTTAAAAAGCGATTTTCTTAAACTCTGTTTAAATCTGGACATAATCAGTCATCTTTCGTTTCAAATTTATATCCGACGCCCCAGACGGTTTTAAGGCTCCATTTTTCGGAAACACCTTCAAGCTTTTCGCGCAGGCGTTTGATATGGACATCAACGGTTCTGGAATCGCCGTAATATTCAAATCCCCAAACTTCGTCAAGAAGCTGGTCGCGGGTATATACCCTGTTGGGGTTGGAAGCAAGGTGGAAAAGAAGTTCAAGTTCCTTCGGCGGGGTATCCACAACTTTTCCGTCAACTTTAAGTTCATATTTTGTCATGTTGACGGTAAGTTTATCGTAAGTTACTTCCTTTTTTTCGTTTTCGGTATTTGCTTTTCCGGTTCTTCTTAAAACCGCTTTTACCCTTGCAACAATTTCCTTGGGTTCAAAAGGTTTTACAACGTAATCGTCCGCGCCAAGTTCAAGGCCGAGAACTTTATCGAAGGTTTCGCCTTTTGCGGTGATCATAATAATCGGGCAATCGGATTTTTTTCTGAGTTCACGGCAAACCTGCCAACCGTCAAGGCGCGGCATCATAACATCCAGAAGAAGGATATCCGGTTCTTCCGCATCAAATTTTAAAAGCGCTTCCTCGCCGTTTTCCGCAAGGACCACGGCGTAGCCTTCTTTTTCAAGATAGATTCTCAAAAGTTCGCAGATGTTTCTGTCATCATCCGCAATAAGGATTTTTGCGTTTGTCATTTATTTTGTCCTCCTCTTTAAATAGGATTAGGTAATGCAAATTTTGATATAAACGCCGCTTCGCGGCTACACCTCATCCGTCGTTCCCTTACGGAAACGCCACCTTCCCCTCAAGGGGAAGGCTATTATATATATTATAGCGCATTTTTCGGCGTAATAGTGAACACTTCTTGAACATTTTTAATATTTTTTCGTAATTTCTCTTGTTAATTCGCCGATTTGCTGTATAATTATGATGTTATATTATCGAAACCTGCTTTTGATATTCAAAAACCACTAAAAGAAAAGGACGTTTTAAGTTATGAAACTCGGAATGATCGGACTTCCCAACGTAGGAAAATCCACCCTTTTTAACGCAATAACCAATGCGGGCGCCCAGGCGGCCAACTATCCCTTCTGCACCATTGAACCCAACGTAGGCATTGTTGCCGTTCCGGAACCCCGCCTTGATAAACTTGCGGAAATTTACCAGCCGGAAAAATATACCCCCGCAACCGTTGAATTTGTTGACATCGCGGGTCTTGTTAAAGGCGCTGCAAAAGGCGAAGGCCTTGGCAACAAATTCCTCGCAAATATCCGCGAAGTTGACGCTCTTATCCACGTTGTCCGCTGCTTTAATGACGACAACGTAATCCACGTTGACGGCAGCGTAAACGCCGGACGCGACATCGAAGTAATTAACCTTGAGCTTATCTTCTCCGATATTGAGATCCTTGACAGAAGAATTGCAAGGGTTGAAAAGGATATGAAAGGCGACCGCAGCCTTGCGGACGAACTTGCACTCCTTAAACGCCTTAAAGAACACCTTGAGGAAGGAAAATCCGCAAGAGCTTTTGCCTGCGACGATGAGGAAAAGGAAATTATCAATGCACTTCCCCTTCTTTCCAACAAGCCCATTATTTATGCCGCAAATATGAGCGAGGACGATTTTATCGAGGGCGTTGAAAACAACGAAAACTATAAAGCCGTTGAGGAAATTGCAAAATCCGAAAATTCCGCGGTAATGCCCGTTTGTGCAAGATTTGAGGAAGAAATTTCCGATATGGAACCGGACGAAAAGAAAGAATTCCTTGCGGAAATCAATCTTGAAGAATCCGGCCTTGACCGTATGATCAAAGCAAGCTATGACCTTCTCGGTCTTATGAGCTACCTTACCGCCGGCAAAAAGGAAGTTCGTGCCTGGACCATTAAAAAAGGCACAAAAGCTCCCAAAGCCGCCGGCGCGATCCATTCCGACTTTGAAAAAGGCTTTATCCGCGCGGAAATCGTTAAATATGACGACCTTATCGCTCTTGGTTCCTGGAACGCGGCGAAGGAAAAAGGCCTTATGAAAAGCGAAGGAAAAGAATATGTTATGCAGGACGGCGACATTGTCGAATTCCTGTTTAATGTATAAAATTTAATACACTGCAACCAAAGGAGGCGCAGATACCATGAAACCGAAACGCCTTGTTACCAACGCAATGCTCATAGCAATGTATGTGGTGCTAAGCCTTGTTGCCACGATCAACGCCGGCAACATGAAATTTACTCTCGACAGCCTTCCGATAATCGTCGGAGCCGCTTTGTTCGGCCCGGTTGACGGAATGCTCATCGGACTTTGCGGAAGCTTTATCAACCAGCTTATAACCTGGGGACTTACCCCAACAACGGTGCTGTGGATAATTCCCGCCGGAGTCCGCGGACTTTTGATCGGGCTTTACGCAAAACATCACAATTTTGATATGACCTTTGCTCAGACGCAGTTCATCACAATTTCAAGCGCGCTTATCGTAACCGCGGTGAACACCCTTATGATGTTCATTGATTCAAAAATCTACGGATATTTTTCCATTGCCTATGTTTTCGGCGGAATTGTTCCGAGAATTATCGCGGGAGTTATAATTGCCTTCATCTTCGGCGCAATTTTGCCCCATCTTCTTAAACCTTTGAGAAGAATTGTTCTTGAACCGAAAAAAGCATCTGCGGCAAAAAAATCCGAACCGGAAGAACGCCGCTGTCCCTACTGCAAGGCACCGATTAAAGAAGATGCAAAAAAATGTGACTATTGCGGAACTGAATTTTAAAACGGAGAAAACACCCCTTTTCAGGGGTGTTTTTTATGTTTTTTTTGTTAAAATTATTGCAATTTTGTTGTTTTGGTGGTATTATAAACAAAAATGATCTTTAAAGACGGTACAGAGAGACCGGCAAGATCGAAAGCCCCGAAAAACATTTGAGCAAAAATGGAGTTTAACGGTTCTGCCCTCTTACCGGCGGAACCGTTTTTTGTTTTTCCGAAAGGTGGAATTAAAATGGAGTTCAAATCCGACCTTATGGATTCCGACGCGCTTAAACGCTGCCTTATCCGAATTTCTCACCAGATTCTTGAACGCAACGGCGGAACGGAAAACCTTTGCCTTGTGGGAATAAAAACTCGCGGTGTTCCCATTGCGGAAATTATCCGGGAAAACATTTTCGCAATCGAAAACGCAAAGGTTCCGGTTGGAACCATCGACATCAGCTTTTACCGGGACGACATTGACCACAGTTCCGTTGACCCCAAAATCACCGGCGCGGACCTTCCTTTTGATGTTACCGGAAAGACCATTGTTCTTGTTGATGACGTTATCCACACCGGAAGAACAACCCGCGCCGCCATAGACTGCCTTTTAAAACATGGAAGACCCGCCCTTATCCAGCTTGCGGCGGTTATTGACCGCGGCCACCGGGAGCTTCCGATCCGCCCGGATTTTGTGGGCAAAAACATTCCAACTTCGCGTGAGGAGCTTATTTCTGTTCGTGTTCCGCCGGTTGACGGAGAATTCGGAGTTAAGCTTTTTACTAAATAAAACCGATTTTTGAGGAGGAAAAAAGATGAAACTCATCTACAACGTTGAAGATAAGCCCAAATTCAGCCAGCTTATCGTCTTTGCTTTCCAGCAGCTTCTTGCAATTATCACCGCAACCATCGTAGTCCCGATCCTTGTTAACGCTTACGGCGTGGTAAACCTTGAAATGGACCCTGCAGCGGCACTTCTCGGCGCAGGCGTTGGTACCCTTGTTTATCAGTTCTTCACCAAAAAGAAAAGCCCCGTTTTCCTCGGAAGCTCCTTTGCCTTCCTTTCTTCCATGTATTCCGCAACCGTTTTCGGTTTCTTCGGAATAATCCTCGGCGCAGTTTTTGCCGGCCTTGTTTATGTCGTAATCGCCCTTCTTGTTAAAGCAGTCGGTTCCGGCTGGCTTAACAAACTTATGCCCACCGTTGTAATCGGACCCACCGTTGCCCTTATCGGACTTTCCCTTGCGGGAAATGCCGTTGGCGACCTTACCAAAGCTTCCGCAACCGGCGCAACCTATAGCCTTGCGGCAATTGTCTGCGGACTTTTCACCTTCGGCGTAACCATCTGGGTTTCCGCAAAAGGCAAAGGTTTTGCAAAACTTATCCCCTTCATCATCGGTGTTCTTTCCGGTTATGCGCTTGCTTCCGTTTTCACCATCATCGGAAACCTTGCGAACATTGAAGCGCTTAAAATTATCGATTATTCCGCACTCATCAACAACTTCAGCACCATTTCTCTCGGAAGTTTCTTCCACCTTCCCAAATTCGCATTTGTTGAAGCATTCAAAGAACTTTCCGGCGGCGGATTTGCAATGAAACTTGCCGATTTCGGAACCCTTATGCTTCTTTATGCACCTGTTGCATTCGTTGTTTTTGCGGAACACGTTGCCGACCACAAAAACATTTCCTCCATTATCGAACACGACCTTCTTGCAGAGCCCGGCCTTGATAAAACCCTTCTCGGCGACGGTGTAGGTTCCATGGCCGGCGCATTCTTCGGCTGCTGCCCCAACACCACTTACGGCGAATCCGTTGGATGCGTTGCGATCACCAAAAACGCTTCCGTTGTAACTATCAGAACCGCCGCTCTTCTTTCCATTCTTCTTGCTTTCTTCAGCCCCTTCGTAGCTTTTGTAAACACCATTCCCAGCTGCGTTCTCGGCGGTATCTGCACCGCGCTTTATGGCTTCATCGCTGTTTCCGGTCTTAAGATGATCCAGACCGTTGACCTTAACAAAGAACACAACCTTTTTGTTGTAAGCTCCATTCTTGTTCTCGGTATCGGCGGATTTATGCTTGATTTCGGTGCTCTCCAGATCACCTCCATCGCCGCTTCCCTTATCGTAGGTATTATTGTTAACCAGCTCCTTAAAGAAAAAGAAGCATAATTACATTTGGATTTTTTAAAAACAGTCCGGAACTTTTCGGACTGTTTTTTTGCCTTTTAAGTACCTGTTCACAAAAAATTTACTTTAAATATTCCAATTCAGCCATTTTTAGGCAGGATATTTGCTAAAAAAACCTTGAAGTATTTCGTGATTTGTCGTAAAATAGTAATGTATAAAATTATGCCTTTCATTATTAAGGAGGACAAATTAATGAAAAAAAGAATTTTCAGCGTTTTACTCGCTGTGCTTATGGTTGTGCTTATGCTTCCTGTACAGGCATTCGCCGCAACAGAAGAAATCAAAGGCGCCTATGTTGGCACCAATTTTGAAACCGCTATCGGAAGCGCTCTTGGCGCAACTAAATTTTCCAAAAGCGGAAACATTCCCGAAGGCCTTAAAATTACCGGTAAATGGGTTGAAAAACACACCTTTGGTGATTTTGTTCTCACAATGTTCATCTCCGGAACCCCTACCAAAGCCGGCACCTACAACTTTTCCGTAAGTTATCTTAAAGACGACAACACCGCCGTTAAAAAGGTAAACTACACCATGACCATTGGTGAAGAAGCTCCTTACGATTACGTAAAATCCATCAACCTTGACAAATGGCCCAACAAAACCACATATTACCTTGGCGACACCATCGACCTTACCGGTATGAAAGTAACCGCCCTTGTTTACAAATACGATCCCGATGAGGACGTTTACGAACCGATTGAAAACTATGACATTACCGATATGTGCTGGGTAGAACCTTCCGTTTTCACAAGTGACGAAGCACAGACCGTAGATGTATTTTTCAAAGGTCCCTGCAACGCCAACGGCGACATTGACGTTCTGAGCGACCATTTCCGCGTTGACTTCAAATACGCCGACCCCAACACCATTGTGAGAATGGAAATTTATCAGAAACCCACCAAACTTACCTACACCGTTGGCGAAACCCTTGATACAACCGGAATGACCGTTCGTCTTCACAAAGGCGACGGCAGCGCACAGGACGTTACCACCGGTTTTAAAACCGATGTTACCACCCTTTCCGAGGTTGGAACCAAAACCGTTACCGTAACCTACGGCGAAGGCGACAAAATGGTTTCCGCAACTTTTGATGTTACCGTTAACGAAAAAGTTGAAGAACCCGTTTCCAGCTCTTCTTCCTCTTCCGCTCCGGAATCCAGCGTTTCCAGCTCTTCCGAACCGGAACCTTCTTCCGAATCCTCTTCTGAAGAAGAACTTCCCGTAGAATCCGAATCTTCCTCTTCCGAAGAAGAACTTCCGGTAGAATCTGAATCTTCCTCTTCCGAAGAAGAAATCATCGTAATCGGTGATGACGTTGAAGGCGAAGACGAAGACGAAGGAAAAGAAAAAGGCGGAATCCCCTTCTGGGTATGGATTATCATTGGCCTTCTTGTAATTCTTATCGCCGCCGCTGTTGCACTTTTCATCATCGGCAGAAAACGCATTGACGACTGATTGAACTAAGTCATGACCACCCCTAAAAGGGGTGGCTTGGAACGCCCTGTAAGGGCTTGTTGCTTGCTGCACCTTAAAGATGCTGAAATAATTTAATTAGCAAAATCTATTTTGTTCTTTGCAAATTTACCGCTTGATTTTGTTTTA
>JAFXBK010000058.1 GCA_017521825.1 Oscillospiraceae bacterium | reverse complement strand
TTATTAAAGGCGTTTGTAAGGCCGGTGGTGTTGGTGCTGTCGTAATAATAACTGTCGTATCCGGAACCTATGCTGTTTCCAAGCCATCGTTTAAATGCGTTTGCGTCAGAAGCGGAACCGATTTCGTAATTTGTATTTCTGCGGTCAACAACGGAATGGGTCGTTTCCAGGCACTGGTCAACATATTTTTTAATGGTCTGGGTACCAACGTCAACGCCGATGGAGAAAATGGTGGTGCCGCTTTCTTTAATGCTGGCTGCCATTTTTCTTGCGCGGATAGCCGCTTCGTCGGAATAGCTGGTGCCGTATGTACACGGACGGTTTTTGTTGTTAAGCTTCTGAACGGAATCATAGAAGCGGGAACCGCTGGAATCGTAAGGATCGTAGCCGTTGTATCCGCTGGAAATATACGTGGTGGGGAA
Source organism: Oscillospiraceae bacterium (assembly GCA_017521825.1). Classification (GTDB taxonomy): domain Bacteria; phylum Bacillota; class Clostridia; order Oscillospirales; family Ruminococcaceae; genus UMGS1668. Next base: position 1,307 of record JAFXBK010000058.1, on the reverse strand, counting down.
GCCGTCGCTTAAAAATACAATATATTTATGCTCGTTATCAACTTTAGCAAGCATATCTTTTGCACGTTTAAGGCCGGATTCTATATTTGTGAACCTGCTGTGTGCACTTGCGTAATCACTGGCATTGATTATTTCACCGGTTTTGGTGCGCATGGTATTTTTAAGAGAAGCTGCCTGTGCTGTGGTATAGCACTGCTGCAAAGCGAAAATCTGCTGGGAATTTGTATTAAAAGAAACAAAGCCGATTTTGCTTGCGCCCTTGTTGTTTGCCCGGAACTGATCGATAAAGTTTTCCGCCGCGGTCATTGCGGATTTATATCTTGTGCTGCTGCCAAAGGCGGTGTTCATGGTCTGGGAAATATCCATTACTATAACAACGGCCATATCCGGTTCTTTATAAACTTCGGTAACAACGTCCTGGGTAATAATATCAAGGGTGATATCGAAAACGTTTTCGGTTTCTGTTCCGGCAATGGTTTTGCTTACCATAACCGCTGCTTCATCAGAAACGTTTTCGCCGCCCTGTTCGATTATCTGCCGATCGGAATACTGCACGGCGTTTGCAACCGGTGCCGCCGCCAATGCGGAAATCGTTGCGGAATTATATACCGTAAAGGCGGTGCTTTCGGCATACATTTCTTCGTAATTGCTGTATTCTTCGAACCAGCCGCTTTCCGCAAGGATCTTCCAGTTATCGCCGATGGCAACTTCTGCAACGGTATCAAGGCTGCCGTATATTGCTATGGTAAATTTTTCGGAAAGATCCGCAAATCCTTCTTCAGAAAGTCTTCCGGCTTTGTATTTTTCGGCAGCGGCGGTCTGCAAAGCTTCGTAAGCGGCGCGTTTTTCTTCTTCGCCAAGCTCTTCGTTTGCTCCGATGGCATCGTATTCCGCAATCAGGGCTTCGTATTCTGCCTGCTGTTCTTCTGCGGAAGCCACCGCCGAAACGGTAAACGTCTGGGAAACTACGGTAAGTTTTTCTTCGGCGTTATGCTCGGGGCAAACACCGTTCCATGTGCCGTATTCCATAGCTGCGCTGATTTTTACGGAAATTTTATCGCCGTTATTCATTTCCAGAACTTTTACGGCAACGCTTTCTTCAAAGCTTCCGGGAACGACGAATTTATCAAGGGTTTCTGCTTTAAGGCGTTTATAGCCGGTAAGCACCTGACATTCGGTTTCCGCTTCGCCGAAAAGGCGGTTTTCTGCGGTAAGCACCGCATCTTCAAGCCAGGGCATTGCTTCGGTATCGAACGCTGCCTGTTCTGCTTTAAGCGGCAGAACAAATTCCAGTTTTACTCTTGCTT
>JAFXBK010000005.1 GCA_017521825.1 Oscillospiraceae bacterium | reverse complement strand
TTTCCCATTCGTGCCCTATAAAGTCTATGAACTTCTGGCAAAAGCATACCGTGAAGGCAAACTTCCTTTCAGCGAAAAAAAGATCGAACCGGCGGTGCTCGCGGTGCTTCGGATGATGCGTGAAGATGACTTCAAAAAGGTGCCCGACTGTGCCGCGGAAGGGCTTTATCACCGTGTTTTTGACGCCGTGCGCGAATCTTCGAATTTACCTGAACTCTATGAAAATATCAAGACAAAACGCTATGCCATGAGCCGCGTGAAGCGCATTGTTTCCGGTGCGTTTTTGGGTCTCGATGATTCCGTGCTCAAGACTGCAAAGCTTCCATATATCCGCGTGCTCGGAATGAATGATACCGGTGCCGCAGTGCTTAAAGAAGCGAAAAATTCCGGCTGTAATCTTCCCATTTCCGCTTCTCTTGCGGAACTTGCAAAAACTTCCGAAACCGCGGAATATTTCGCCATGCTCGAATCCAGAGCAGAGGATCTCTGGCAGCTGGGTCTTCCGAATCCCGGAAAATGCGGACTTGCCTATACCACAAAAATCATTAAAAAATGATAAAAAAAGCGCACCCTACGGGTGCGCCTTTTTATTGCATTTCCCTTGTAATAATGCGGTTTTTATGGTAAAATAATAAATTGTCTTAATTCATAACTGGAGGAATATAAATGCCCACTTTACAAGAAGAAATCTCCCGCAGAAGGACTTTTGCGATAATCTCGCACCCCGACGCAGGTAAAACCACCCTTACCGAAAAATTCCTGCTCTATGGCGGTGCCATCGCCCAGGCAGGCGAAGTTAAAGGCAAAAAGGCAAAAGCAGCTACTTCCGACTGGATGGAAATCGAAAAACAGCGCGGAATTTCCGTTACCTCCTCCGTAATGCAGTTCCAGCACAGCGGTTTCTGCATCAACATCCTCGATACCCCCGGACACCAGGACTTTTCCGAAGATACCTACCGTACCCTTATGGCGGCGGACTCCGCGGTAATGGTAATCGACGGCGCAAAGGGCGTTGAGCCCCAGACCAGAAAACTTTTCAAAGTCTGTTCCATGCGCCATATCCCGATTTTTACCTTCATCAACAAAATGGACCGCGAAACAAAGGATCCTTTCGACCTTTGCGAGGAAGTTGAGCGCGAACTTGGAATCGATACCTACGCCATGAACTGGCCCATCGGCTGCGGAAAGGAATTCCAGGGCGTTTACGACAGGGAAAAGAAAAGCATCCTTTTCTTCGGCGACGAAGGAAAGGGAAGAAAATCTTCCTCCGTCGAAATTGAACTGGATAACCCGGAAGTTGCGGATTACCTTGGCGAAAAAGGCTGGGAACAGATCCGCGACGACGTTGAACTTCTTTGCGCAGGCCGCGATTTTGATATGGAAGCGGTTCAGAACGGAACCTTAAGCCCGGTTTTCTTCGGTTCCGCGCTCACCACCTTCGGCGTTGAACCTTTCCTCGAAGCGTTCCTTAAAATGACCACTTCTCCTCTTGCAAGGGTTTCCGACGAAGGCGTTATCGACCCCATCGAGGAAGGTTTTTCTGCATTCGTTTTCAAAATCCAGGCGAACATGAACAAAGCTCACCGCGACCGCCTTGCCTTTATGAGAATCTGCTCCGGAAAATTTGAGCGCGACGCGGAAGTTTATCACGTTCAGGGCGGAAAGAAAATGCGCCTTTCCCAGCCGCAGCAGATTATGGCGGCGGAACGCGAAATTGTTGACGAAGCCTATGCCGGCGACATTATCGGCGTTTTCGATCCGGGCGTTTTCTCCATCGGCGATACCATAACCCTTCCGGGCAAAAAATTCCGCTATTCCGGAATCCCGACCTTTGAACCGGAACACTTTATGTCCGTTCGTCCGAAGGACACCATGAAGCGCAAACAGTTTATCAAGGGTATCGAACAGATTGCTCAGGAGGGCGCGATCCAGATTTTCAAGGTTCCGGGTTACGGCCTTGAGGAAGCGATAATCGGCGTAGTCGGCACCCTTCAGTTCGACGTTTTCCGTTACCGTATGCAAAGCGAATACGGCGTCGAGCTTTATATGAGCCCTCTTCCTTACGAACATCTCCGCTTCATTCTCGAATGTCCCGTTCCGGTAAGCCAGCTTGACCTTGCCAACGGAACCAAGGTCCTTGAGGATTACCGCGGCCACAACGTTCTTGTTTTCAGCGGACTTTGGGCGCTCAACTATATGATGAAAAACAACCCCGGTCTTGTTGTTTCCGACGAGCTGAGAGTCTGATAAAAAAAAGCAAAAGGCGCTTCTCTGAAGCGCCTTTTTTCTTAAAATCCTGCGTATTTTATTTTATATTATAATACTTACAATTATATAAATAGCGAAACAGCCGTTTGGAAGAGCGGCTGTTTTTTGGCTTATTTATGCGGTTTTTTTAAAATATAATAAAAACGCTTTGTTATTCATCAAGCTTCTTTCCGCATTTCGGGCAAAAATCCGGTTCCGGGGCGCGGAAGCTGAACCATTCGCCGCAATGGGGACATTTATCAAAAGCCGCCTGCTGGATAAGGTTAACAGCAAAAAGCCCGACCGCGACCCAAACTACCCAGTCCTTCAAAAAAATTCCTCCAAGGAGGGCAACAACAATGGCGAGCAAAAGTCCAATAATAAAAATCCTTCTGCTGAGTTTGTGGTTCATTTAAAAAACCTCCTTTGTTATAAAATCGCCATCGCCAGAATTGCAGCAACGGCAATTACGTTGCATATTATGAACGTTTTTCCGAAAAGCGGTTTCGGCTCTTCCTCTTTTTTAAGCCTTTTGCTTTCCGCAAGATATCCACCGAGGGCAAAACCGATTGATACAAACATCATTCCAAGCATCGGAAAGGGCCTTGCGGTGTTGTTTTCGTAACCTTTAAGTTCAAAGAAAAGCATGAACCCAAAAACGGAAAGAAGCATTACCACAACAAGGATAACGGAGGAAGGAAGTCCGCGCCTTGCTTTTTTTGCGTCCGCCGGGTCGGAATAGATTTTGTCGCCGAATTTATATCCCATAAAGAAAATTCCGGCGATGAAGGAAATTATATATCCCACCAGAAGGATTCCGTAAATTTCAAATTCCGGAACAATAAGCGCCGTTGCGGCTATAAGGAAAAGGTAGGAAACCGTTTCGAACCCAAGCATAAAATCAAGCCCGGTGACGTATCTTTTCATGGCTTCGGTGTCATATTTTACGGAATCATCATAACCCGCAAGCATCGAAAATTCGCCGCTTTTTGCCATTCCCCAGAACATAAGATGGGTAAAACAATGCATCGGAACGGCAAGGATTATAAGAAGGATAAGAATTTCGCCGTCAAAGTTCCCGGTAATCCCGCCAATAACGCAATAAGCCGCAAGAATTAAAACGGAAAGAAGGCAAAGAATATGCCCCATGGCATAGTTTATCTTTTTCGGTTTTTCGGCTTCTTTTCCGCAAAGTTCATCAAGGGAAACGCCGAAAATTTCCGAAAGGCGGATCAAATTTTCCGTATCCGGGTTGCCTTTTCCGCTTTCCCATTTTGTAACCGCCTGGCGGGAAATTCCAAGAAGCTCCGCCAGCTTTTCCTGGGAAATTCCGTTTTTCTTCCTTAAATCGGAAATTTTTTCTCCAAGGCTCATAAAAAATCCGCCCCCTTTCAATACTTCAATTTTACTATATTTCCGCCGCGCTTACAAGCAACAAAGCCGGCAAATTTTGGTTGCATATAAAAAAAGGGGCGGGAAAAAGCTCCCGCCCGATGTTTTTTGGTATAAATTAAAGTTTGGAATATTCAACGGCGGTCTGCGCGGCAACTTTTGCGTTGTTGAAAACAAGCTGGATGTTGGAAGCAAGGGAATCGCCGCAGGTAAGTTCCGCAACTTTTGCAAGAAGGAAGGGAGTGGTTTCCTTGCCCTTAATGCCTTTTTCGTTTGCTTCAGCAATGGCGGTATCGATAGCGCCGTTGATTACGTCAAGCGGCATTGCGAATTCTTCGGGAATGGGGTTTGCAACAAGCATGCCGGCTTTAAGGCCCATTTCGTGGGAAGCTTTGAAAGCGGCGGCAAGTTCAGCGGGAGTATCAATGCGATAGTCAACTTTAAAGCCGGAAGAACGGGTGTAGAATGCGGGAAGTTCTTCGGTTCCGAAGCCGATTACCGGAACGCCTTTTGTTTCGAGATATTCAAGGGTAAGACCAAGGTCAAGAATGGATTTTGCGCCGGCGCAAACAACCATAAGGGGGGTCTGGCCAAGTTCTTCAAGGTCTGCGGAGATATCCATGGTGGTTTCTGCGCCGCGGTGAACGCCGCCGATTCCGCCGGTGGCGAAAATTTTGATTCCGGCCATGTGGGCGATAATCATGGTGGTGGTAACGGTGGTTGCGCCGTCCTCGCCTCTTGCGCAAAGAACAGCAAGGTCACGGCGGGAAGCTTTGTGGATTGCCTGGCCTTTTTTGCCGAAGTATTCGATTTCTTCCGGGGTAAGACCTGCTTTAAGGCGGCCGCCGATTATTGCAATGGTTGCGGGAACGGCGCCGTTGTCGCGGATGATCTGTTCAACTTTAAGAGCGGTTTCAACGTTCTGGGGGTAGGGCATTCCGTGGCTGATGATGGTGGATTCAAGAGCAACAACGGGTTTTCCTTCGGCAACAGCCTTTGCAACTTCTTCGTTTACATCAAGAAATTTGTTAAGGTTCATTCTGAATATCTCCTTTTTATTTTTGTTTCATTCGGTTTTTAAGAACTTCTTCACACATAAGAGGGTTTATGGTTTCGTCGGATTCCATGGCTATGGAACCTGCCGCAAGGCCAGCGGCGGCGGTATCTTTAAGGTCCATTCCTTCAAGATAAGCCCAGACCAAAGCGCCCATAAAGGCATCGCCGCAGCCGGTGGTGTTGACCATTTTCCCGGGTATGATTCCATGCCAAAGGCTTTCCTTCGCGGTGGCGGCAAAAACGCCTTTTGCGCCCATGGAAATAAAAACCCGGCGGACACCTTTTTCGATAAGAGCCTTCGCGGCCTTTTCGGCATCTTCTTCGTTTTCGATTTTAACTCCGGAAAGAAGTTCCGCTTCGATCCGGTTCGGTTTAAGGGTGTGGATTTTGGGGAGGATGGATTTTATTTTTTCGGCCTTTACTGTGGAAACCGGGTCCACAAAAAGCGGGACAAAAAGGTTATCCGCAAGGAATTTAAGGGATTCCTCCGGAATGTTTGCGTCCGCCACAACAACCTGGGCGTTTTGTAAAAGCGCAAGGTTTTTGGAAAGATATTCCGGGGTTATGCACTTGCAAACTTCCATATCCGAAACAGCAAGGGCCATTTCGCCATCCGGATCGGTTATGTAAAGATAGGTGGAAGTTGTGCCGCCGGGAACGCGAAGAGCATGGCTTAAATCTATTCCAAGTTCGGAACAGGAAGCGGCAACCCTTTCGCCGTTAAGGTCATCGCCATAGGCGGAAAGAAGCCGGACGTCAAGTCCCATAAGGCTCATGTTGTGGGCAATATTCCTTCCGACACCGCCAAGGCTTGTCATAACTTCGCCCGGGTTGGAATCTTCGGCCACCAGTGCCTTAAAAGAACGTCCGCCGATATCGACGTTAACTCCGCCCACAACAACGGCGTAGCTTCCGGTGCGGAGAACATATCCCTTTCCGGCGATGCAGCCTTTTTTGGTAAGATTGGAAATATGAACCGCAACGGAGGAACGGGTTATGCCGAGTTTATCGGCAATTTCCTGCTGCTGGATCATGGGGTTTGCTTCAATAAGCTGGAGAATCTGCCTTTCCCTTTGTGTCAAAGAAAACGCCTCCCTAATATAAAGTTTAAAAATATAAACATTTGCTTATATTATACTACTGTTTATTGTTAAGTCAACAAAAAAACCAAAAATTCCGGCAAAAAAATCAAAGTGTTTTTGCTTTCAGTAAACACCCCGGGGAATGTGCGCGGCGTAAACACAAAATTTTTAAGCGGATTTTAAAAAATTTAAGCAAAAATCCGATAAATTTGGGTAAAAATGATACATTTTTAACGTTTTGGTTATTGCAAAATGGTAATTTTAAATATATAATATCCTTATACTTTAAAAGGGGCGTTCCCGCCAAGGAGGATAATCATGGGAAACAAGGCTCTTGATAAAAAAACACTTTCGGATGCTCTTGCAAGAAGGCTTCCGGCATATTACCGACATGTCTGCATAATGCTTGCAGAAGGAAAACAAACCATAACTTCCGGCGAACTTGCAAAGCGAATCGGTAACACCAGCGCCCAGGTAAGACAGGATTTCTTCACCTGCGGCGGTGTTGAAAACTATCACCCGGATACCCTTAAAGACTGGCTTTCCGGACTTCTTGGAATCAAAAAAGAACACCACATGGTTGTAATCGGAGCAGGAAACCTTGGACGCGCAATTATAAGTTTTAAGGATTTCAACACCGACGGATTTTTTATCGATGCGGTTTTCGACAACAACCTTATGTTCGACGGAATGCAGATTTGCGGAATTCCGATCCTTAACGTAACTTCCCTTGATGATTACCTTTCCGCAAACAGGGTCGATATTGTTGTAATAACTACCCCCGCGAACGTTGCGGAAGAAATTCTTGATAAGGCGATCAAAGGCGGAGTTAAAGGCGTTTGGAACTTTGCTCCGGTGGACCTTCGTTCCAACGATAAAATCGAAGTTCAGAACGTCCATCTCAGCGACAGCCTTCTTACCCTTTCCTTCAGAATCAACGAAAAGGAAAACCTTAAAAACGAACTTTAAAATAGTAAAAAATCCCGCCTTCCGGCGGGATTTTTTTCTTTCCGTTACAAAAGTTCTTCAATTTGGGATTCCCCGAAAACCATAAAACCGTTTTCAAGAAGAAGGGAGGCGGTTTTTCCAAAACCGGGAACAAACCCGCCGTCAAATTTTCCGTTATGGATAATTCCGCTTCCGCAGGAAGGACTGCGCTCCTTAAGGAGCGCTTTTTTTGCGCCGAAAATTTTTCCAAGGCGCAAAACCTCTTCCGCACCCTTAAGATATTCGGCGGTTACGTCGCGCCCGTCGGAAGTTAAAACCTTTTCTCCGGAAATTTCCGCCGGTACCCTTGGGGTGGGAAGACCACCGAAAATTTCCGCGCAAACTGGGATAAGTTCATATTTTTCAAAAAGCTTTTCAATGCCGGAAAGGGGTTTGCTTTTTCCGTCATAGCGGCAGGAAACGCCAAGCAGGCAGGCGCTTATAAGAAGTTTTTCCATAAAAATCTCCTTTGAGCACGGAAAAATTTGTTTTGAGTACCGTGCTCAAAACTTACGATATAATAATACATCCCAAAAGAATTTCCGTCAACAAAAAACTGCGCTTTGGTGAACACTTAACAAAGAAGTGTTCTTTTTCAGATAATGTAAAAACAACCGAGCCTACATTGTAAAATAAAAACCGTTGCCGACTCCGTGCGGCGACGGTCGATACTGGAAAAAACCATTCGTCCGGTGGAGCGTTTTAGTCCCCTTTGATAAGGGGACAGCGTTTGCGGGAGCAAACAGCAGGGGATAGAAAAACTTTTCTTTCAGGTGCTACCCGGTTTCTTTTGGTTACAAAAGAAATGGGGTAGTATTTATAAAAGCGGAGCGGTCAAGACCGTTTCCTACAATAAAACGGGCGGATAATATCCGCCCCTACGGCTGAAACGGCGGATTTTATTCAAAACATTTTGTATCGCGACAAAAAGAAAAGGCGTATTTCCTTAAGAAATACGCCACGGACGAAAACTTTTTATCAAAAATTAAATTTATATTTTTTAAGAGTTTTCGCAAGAAAAACGCCAAGGATCCCGGCGCAGACAAATTCCCCGATTCCTACGGTAAGCATAAAAAGCGGAATGGTGCCTTCCATTCCGTAAGCGTAGCGAAGGACAAAAGGAACAATGATCATGTTTGCCGCAATGGTTGGGACCGGGGCAAGATAAACGCTTTTTTTACGCAAAAACCATGCGCCCAAAGCGCCAAGAAGGCTTGCAAGGCTTCCGAAAACAACGTCCCAGATAACCCCGCCGGCAAGAATGTTGGAAATAAGGCACCCGATAAAAAGTCCGGGAATCGCCGCGGGAGTAAAAATCGGGAGCACCGCAAACATTTCGGAAAGGCGGAACTGGATAACTCCGCTGGAAATTCCGAGAACGGCGGAAATTTCCGTAAAAATCACATAAAGGGCGGCGACCATTGCGCTTTGCGTAAGAAACCTTGTTTTGCTTTTTTTGTTATTCATTTTTAAAAATCTCCTTTGGTTTTGTTTTAAGTGAGGAAGGCTTCGAACTCACTGGTGAACAATTATAGCACTTTTTAAAATCCGGTGCAACAAAAAAAGGACGGCAGCGCCGTCCTTTTTTAATGTTTTTTTATTCTTCGGAAGGTTTCCAGTTAAGAGCGTATTTGTTGAATTCGTCCTTAAAGCTTGCGGGAACGGGCGCATCGGAATTGATTACGAAGGATGCGTTTCTTTCGACAAGGTTTTCGGTGTTTTCAACAAGTTTTGCAACGATTACAAAACGGTAGTTTGCGCGGGCGCTTAAACCGTAAGCAACGGTGCAGGTGGAAAGGGTAAGGATTTTATCCTCGGCGGAAACTTCGACTTCGTAATCATAAAGGGAACGAGAGCGGATCATATCGAGCATTGCCTGATATTCTTCTCTGCTCGGTGCGGGTTCGATATACCAAAGGTCGCCTGCGTTGCCTTTTTTGTAATAAGGAGCAAAGGTGCTCTTGGTTGCGGTTGCGTCGTTATAGAAAACGGAGAAAACTTCCCAAACGGTATCTTCACCCGGAAGGGTAAGATAGATATAAGGAGTTTTTTCGGCGAATGCGGGGTCTTTAAAGCTGAAGAGCTGGGAGAAAAGAGGACCGGTGGGGTCATCGTTGGTGTAGTTAAGGTTTTCCTTACCAAGGTCGCTGTGGCCGAAAATTACGGTATTGGTGGAAAGGTTTTCGGAAGTTTCGCCGAAAAGGCCGCGGTAATGGGTGTAATAAGCGCCGTTGATCCAGTAGCTCTGGGAAACTTTTTTACCGGTGATGTCGCGCTTATCGTAAGGATAAGAGGAATCATAGCTGAAGCAAACGCCGGCATCAACATCTTCAAGGCCGGGGATATAAAGCCAGCCCACAACGTCGTTGTTTGCGCTGCGAGCATCCGCAAAATTGGTTTTTCTGTCGGGAATTTCAAGCTTTGGTGCTTCTTCGGGAACGTCTTCGGAAGGGTTCTGGGAATCCGGGTTGATGGTGATCTGGCCGCCGGAAGAACCCTGGGAGGAAGGATTATCGTCGGAAGGGGTGCAGCTTGTTGCGGCAATAAGGATTATTGCAACAAGAACAACAAGAATAAGCGCGGCGCCGCCGATAATTGCTCCGGTGGGAAGAGCGTTGAGCTTGTTCATAATTCCGCCGGAACGGGAAACTTTTTTGCCTTCTTTGGGAAGGAACTGGGTTTCGTCGTTTTCGGCGGTTCTTGCGGGTTTAACGGGTTTTTCCTTAACCGGTTTTTCTGCTTTCGGTTTCTTTTCGGAAACGGTTTTGATTCCGGCGGAAATTCCTTCGCCAACGGTTTTTGCGCCTGCGGCGGCTCCGGCAAAAAATTCGCCGACAAAACCGTTTTTCTTCTTTTTGGATTTATTTTCCGGTTCCCTTTTGGGGGTGTTGTCAACGTAGCGTACAACTTTATGGGGTTTTGCATCGGCGGAAACTTCGGTTTCCGGCGCGGGAATATCGTTGACAAAATCGTCTTCGGGAATTGTTACGGAAAAAGGCTTTTTGTTCGGCTGTTCATTGCCGAGGTTTTCGGAATTTTTAAATTCTTCGGACAATTAAAATCAAATCCTTTCTTGGGGACAAATTTCTACTTATACATAATACCATTATATTATAATAAAAACAAGAGAATGAATGTTAAAATCCTGTTAAATAAGTGTTGTTTTTTGCCGGTTTTGCTGCATTTTTATAAAAAATTTTTTCAAAAAGCGTTTTCTTTTCCCAAAACGTCCCAGGGAGAAATTGTTCCAAGGAGTTTTCCGTCGCTTTTTCCGTTGCTTGTTACAAAAACCATTGCAAGGCGCTTTCCGCCGGAATAGGTACTTTCGAAAATATCCTTAAGTTCGTCAACGTAAAGGGAACCTTCCACAAAACGGTAAACTTCGCTGCTGTGGTGATTAAGGGAAATGTAATCCTTCGCGTCCTCGAAGGAATATTCCGCGCCAAGGGGTTCGCCTTTTTTGCTCGCGATTATATGAAGGAAGGAAACCGCGGTAAAAACCCCGCAAACCTTTCCGTTTACATCAAGAACCGGAACGTGGCCGGTGGGGATTTTAGTCATTTTTCCAAGGGTTCCCCGGACGCTGTCGGAACATTCTTTGTAATAAAGGCGGTTTTTGGGAACCATGATCTCGCTGCATTTTTTGCGGTTTTTAAGGGAATCTATGGTGCGCTCCAGGAAATTAATCATTTCCCTTGTGGGTTCAACCGGATATTCCCCGCCGATTTTTTGTTTATGCTGAAGAAGGTTCCTTACTTCCTGGCAATATTTTATTTCCTCCCGGAAGGGGCGGTATTCGTCCCTTTTGGAAAGAAAATTTGTTATCGAATCCCAATCGTTAAGGCTGAAGGTGGATTTTACGATGGATTCAAGTTCCTTGAATTTTTGGATATATTCTTCCGCGTTTGTCAAAACAGAACATCTCCTTTTTAAAGGCTTTTATAAAAAATATTATACATCTCATCACCGGCTAAAACAAGGTTTAAAACCTTGTAACTTAATGGAGAAAAGTGTATAATATTAGCGAAATATATTTCCGAAGGGAGTTTTTTATAATGCCGAGAGCAGATGAAGGCCTTGCCTTCCTTCTCAGATATGAAAACGTAGCGTGGTACGAAAACGGAAAAGTCCGTATTCTTGACCGCCGTTGTTACCCCCACCCCATCAAGTTCGTTACCTGCAACACCTCCGAAGAGGTTGCGAACGCCATGAGGGATATGATAGTCCAGAGCGCTGGCCCTTATCTTGCCTGCGGAATGGGAATGGTCCTTGCCGCATATGAAGCAAAAGATATGCCTTATGACAAAGCCATGGAACATATCCGCTATGCTCAGGACCTTATGGTAAACGCAAGACCCACCACCGCAAAACGCATTAAAATCATCACCGATTCCTGCGTTGCCGCCGCGGAAGAAGCTTACGCCGCCGGCGAAAAAGATGCCATTCAGGCAACCTTCGACCGCATTATCGCCCTTACCGATAACCGCTATAACAAAATCGGCGAAGTTGCAAAACACCTTGTTTCCAAATTCCCGGATGAAGGCACCGTTATGACCCAGTGCTATGCGGAAACCATCCTTGGCTTCATGTGCAAGGAAATCAAGGCCCAGGGCAAAAAAATCAAATTCGTCTGCCCGGAAACCAGACCCTATTTCCAGGGCGCCCGTCTTACCGCTTCCGTTCTCCACGATATGGGATTTGACGTAACCGTTATCACCGATAACATGCCCGGCTGGACCATGCATGAGAAAAAAGTTGACGTTTTCACCTGCGCGGCCGACGCAATTACCATGGACGGCGTTGTTATCAACAAGGTCGGAACTTTCCAGATCGCTCTTGCGGCAAAATATTGGGGAATTCCTTTCTATGTAACCGGAACTCCCGATAAATGCCACCCCTTCGCAAAAGACGTAAAAATCGAAGAACGCGACCCGAACCTTGTTCTGGAAGCTCTCGGAACCCGCACCGCTGTTGAAGGCGTAAGCGGATTCTATCCCGCATTCGACAAAACTCCGCCGGAACTCGTAACTGGTTTTGTCACCGACAAAGGCATCTATGACGGCGACAAACTCTGGGATTATTACAACGGCGACGACGGCACCGGCGAATACGAACTTATCGTATAAAAAAGGCTTCCCCTTGATGCGGTGTTGTCCAAATCTTTGATTTGGTTAACAACACCCACGCAAGATTGTCCCGCAAGCGAAGCGAGCGGATGACAATTACTGCCGGGGAAGCTGTCACCGAAGGTGACTGATGAGGTGTAAAAAGCTCTGTTGTTCAGTTGAACAACAGAGCTTTTATTATGCAAATATATCGTCAAAGCTGACTTTTAAAATTTCTTTAATAAGGATTATTTCGTCCGGGTATAAATGGCGCTGTCCAACTTCGATTTTAGCGACGGAACTTCTTGTGATATCACAGCCGCGAACCTGAAGCTGTGCGGCAAGTTCTTCCTGGGTAAGCTTTGCTTTTTCACGAAGATTACGGATATTCTTACCTATCCTTTTTTCAACATCTGTATTCATATAACGCACCTTTTGCACTTATTTAAGAACAAAATTCTTGACATTATTATATGAAGATGTTAGTGTTATATTGCACCTATATAGGTGCAATATAAATTTTTGTGTGGTGAAGATTGTGGATAAAAAATACGAAAAAGAATTTTCCGAAGAAGCTCTTAAGCGTTTATATATTGACGTTAAAAAATTTTCGTGTTATACCGATGAAGGACAAGCGGCCCTTTGCGGATATATTCCTATGACGGAAGAAATTTTCAAAAGCTGCTGCAGTATTGCGTTCGCGGTTTGGGATATACAGACGATTCATTATCTTATAACAAATTTTCCTGAATTTAAAGAAAAATTATGAATGTAAAAGCAGGGCGGGAGTAAGCTCACGCCTTTTGTTTTTTCGTAACGGCCAAGAAATTTACCTACAGTAGGGGCGGATATCATCCGCCCGCAAAAAAGCACCCTTGTTTATTTGAGCAAGGGTGCTTTTGTTATTTATACGGTTTTATTTCATCTGTAAGGCCAAGGATATAATCTGTGCTTGTATTATAATATTGCGCAAGTTTTATTAATGCCCAGACTGGAATTTCGTGTATGCCCTTTTCATATCTGCGGTAAACTTCGCGCTTGCAATCTAGCAAGTCTGCAATTTCCTGTTGGGTTTTATCCGCGTCGGTTCGCAAATCTGCCAATCTTTGAAAAAACATATAGCAACACCCCCTGATTAGATGCTACTATTTTGTTGCACTAAATATTAAAATATGCTACAATATTGTGGCATAGATTTTATCAGGAGGCTGAACTATGGACAAAAAATACGAAGAAGAATTTTCCGAAGAAGCTCTTAAGCGTTTATATATTGACGTTAAAAAATTTTCGCTTTATACCGATGAAGGACAAGCCGCACTTTGCGGATATATCCCTATGACGGAAGAAATTTTTGAAAGCTGCCGCAATATTGCAGTCGCATTATGGGATACACAGACTTTAGAATATCTTTTAATAAATTATCCTCAATTCTGGAAAAGGTAAAGATAAAAACCCCCGTGCTCATTTGAGTACGGGGGGTTATCTTTATAAACTTTTGAGCACGATATTACATATCTCTGCAGGCGACGATGTTAACGCCGGTTCCGAGAACGTCTTCAAGAAGAATGTCGCCGCATTTAACGGGGCTTTCGACGGAAATCTTGTTGATTTCGTCCATTACTTCGAAAATCTTTTCCTTCGGAATGTTGCCGTTGGTCTTAACGGGGATTCTCGGATGGAGTCCGCCTTTGATTTCAACGGTGGAGGAAATGGTTCTCATGGGGTGGGTAAGTTCGCCAATGGCGTATTCTTTTCCCTGGGGACAGTTAAAGCCTTTTGCGGTTTCTTCCGGATTTTCGGTATCGAGGGTAACAAGGCAGCCTTTGGGGCAGCAGATACAGGTTATGGTCTTAAGCATTATTCTTCACCCTCCTTAACAACAGCAATTTCAATATCCTGGCCGTTTGCCATTTCAAGCATCTTTTTCGGGATAATGAGTTTTTCCATTTCTGCGGGAAGCATCTGTTCGTGTTTTTTGCTCATAAGAACTTTGTCGCCGGCTTTAACAACAACGGTTGCGTTGTTGAGAACGGCGCGGACGCGGAACAGAACTTCGATGAATTTGTCAACCTTGGAAACGGTTACTTTCTGGGGAACGGTGTAGCCGATGAATTCGCCGTTATGGAGCTCGATGGGAGCTTCCGCTTCTTCGGAAGCGGTTCCTTCGCGCTGTGCTTTAAGATATTCGGCGGCAGCTTTGCCGGCTCTTTCGGATTCGTGGGTTACGAAGTCAACAAGGTCGTGAACGTGAAGAACGTTGCCGCAGGCGAAGATTCCGGGGATGGAAGTCATCATGGCCTCGTCAACAATGGCGCCGTTGGTGCGTTTGTCGAGAACAACACCGGCGGAACGGGAAAGTTCGTTTTCCGGAACAAGACCGACGGAAAGAAGAAGGGTATCTACGTCGAATTCGATTTCGGTTCCGGGGATGGGGTCATAACCGTTTACTTTGCTTACGATTACTTTGGAAAGGCGGCCGTTTTCACCTTTGATGTCGGTTACGGTGTGGCTGAGGTAAAGCGGAATGCCATAGTCGTCAAGGCACTGGGCGATGTTACGTTTAAGGCCGTTGGAATAGGGCATAAGTTCAACAACAGCTTTAACTTCGGCACCCTCAAGGGTCATTCTTCTTGCCATGATAAGGCCGATGTCGCCGGAGCCGAGGATAAGGACTTTTTTACCGCACATATAGCCGTCCATGTTGATATATTTCTGAGCGGCACCGGCGGTGAAAATTCCGGAAGGTCTTTCGCCGGGAATTGCGATTGCGCCGCGGGTTCTTTCGCGGCAACCCATTGCAAGAACGATTGCGCCTGCGTCTATTTTCATATAGCCTTCGGCGGCGCTGATTGCGAAAACGGATTTTTCCGGGGTGATTCCGAGAACCATGGTGTCGGTTTTAACTTCAATTCCGGTTCCTTCAAGGCGGTCGATGAATCTCTGGGCATATTCCGGGCCGGAAAGCTGTTCTTTAAAAACATGAAGACCGAAACCGGAATGGATGCACTGGTTAAGAATTCCGCCAAGCTCCTTGTCACGCTCGATGATAAGAACGGAGCCTGCTCCGTTTTTCTTTGCTTCTTCAGCGGCGGCAAGACCCGCAGGGCCTCCGCCGACAACAACTAAATCATAATACATTTAACGGCATCCTCCCTTCGTGGTTTTTCCGGTGAGTATGTAGGAACCTTCTTTATCAAGAAGAACGTCAACGGGGTCCATGTTAAGTTCGCGGGCGATAATTTCGAGAACTTTGGGTCCGCAGAAACCGCTCTGGCATCTGCCCATGCCGGCGTTGCAGCGGCGTTTGATACCGTCAAGGGTTCTGGGAACGATAACTCCGTGAAGAGCGTCCACAATTTCGCCTTCGGTGATGGTTTCACAGCGGCAGATTACGCGGCCGTAAGCCGGGTTTTTGGCGATTGCGGCGGCTTTTTCTTCGTCGGAAAGTTCCTTGAAGCGAAGGTGTTTGTGTCCGCCGATGAAGTTTTCTTTCTTTTCGGAAGGAACGCCCGCTTCAAGAAGCATTCTTACTGCGTCCTCTGCAATTGCGGGAGCGGCGGAAAGGCCGGGGGATTTGATTCCGGCGATGTTCATGAAATGGTCGTCAGCTTCGGAAAAACCAACGATGAAATCGTGGGTGGAAGGTTCGCTTCTGAGTCCGGCGAAGTTTCTGATGCATTCGCGGAAGTTAACGGCGGTGGTGGTTTTTTTGCTGGTTGCAACAACGTTTGCAAGGCCGTTTCTGTCGGTGGAAACGTCGTCTTTTTCGCAACCGGGGTTTGCGTCCGGGCCTACGATAAGGTTTCCGTGAACGGTGGGCGCAACAAGAACGCCTTTTCCGAGAGGGCCGGGGCACTGGAACATTACGTGACCGAAAAGTTCTCCCTGGGATTTATCGAGAAGGTAATACTGGCCTCTGGAAGAATCGATGGAAAAGCTTTCGTCGCCGATCATGTTTGCAACGGTGTCGCTGTAAACGCCGGCGGCGTTAACAACGAATTTTGCTTCGATTTCCTTGCCGTTTTTGCCGGTGATAACAAAGTTTCCGTTTTCTTTTTTAATGGAAGCAACTTCCCAGCAAAGTTTGAGTTCAACGCCGTTTTCAACGGCCTGTTCGCCCATGGCAAGGGCAAATTCCCAGGGGTTAACAATTCCTGCGGAAGGAGCAAAAAGCGCGCCTACGCAATTTTCGGAAACGTTGGGTTCCATTGCGCGGACTTCGTCGCCGGAAAGAATTTTCTGATCCGGAACGCCGTTTTTAACGCCTCTGTCGTAAAGTTTTTTTACGGTTTCCATTTCCTCTTCGCTGAAAGCGAGAACAAAAGAACCGCAACGTTTAAAAGGAACGTCAAGTTCCTCGCAGATTTCGCCGGCCATTTTATTGCCCGGTGCGTTATATTTCGCCATAAGAGTACCGGGTTCAGGGTCATAGCCAGCGTGGATGATGGCGCTGTTTGCACGGGTTGTGCCCATAGCAACATCGTTTTCTTTTTCGATCAGAACTGCCTTGCAGTTATAGCGGGAGAGTTCTCTTGCAACTCCGCAACCTATAATGCCGGCGCCGATCACAGCAACGTCATAGACCAATTTATAAAATCCCCTTTCAGCAACAAAAAAAGCACGCAAAAAAGACAGATGGGCGTTTACGCTTTCCAAATGCCTCCTTTCGTGCTTTTAAAAGTTGCGCATATTCTAACACCATAATTATAACAAAAAAAGCGGAATATTCAATATAAAAAAATAAAAAATTAACATGGGAAAATGCGTTTTTTCCGCCCGGAAAGCCAAAAATAACAAAAAAGGAGTTTTTTGATGTGTACGGCAGTTTCCTTTAAAAACAAAAACGCCCTTTTCGGGCGCAACCTTGACCTTGATTACCATTATTCCGAAAGCGTTGCGGTGGTTCCGCGGAATTTTCCCTTTGCTTTTAAAAAGAACCGCTTTGCGATTATCGGAACCGCTTTTGTAAAAAACGGTTTTCCGCTTTTTTACGACGGAATGAACGAAAAAGGGCTTTTTGCCGCAGGACTTAATTTTCCAAAAAGCGCGGTTTATTTTCCGGAGCGGGAAGGCTTTTTGAACGTTGCTTCCTTCGAGCTTATCCCGTGGATTCTTTCAACCTGTAAAAATCTTTCGGAAGCGAAGGAAAAGCTAAGTCAGGCGAATGTCCTGAACACGAATTTTGAGGAAAGCCTTCCCGCAACGCCCCTTCATTGGTTTTTTGCGGATAAAACCGGAAGCATTGTTGCGGAACCGGTTGAAAGCGGGCTGAAAATTTACGAAAATCCGGTGGGCGTTCTTACCAACGAACCGCCTTTTCCAAAGCACCTTGAAAACCTCGGGAAAATAAAAGGCACGGTTTTTGCGGAAAATCTTTCTTCGGAAGAACGCTTCGCAAAGGCGGTTTTTATGAAGGAAAACTGCAATTTTGAAAAGGATTTTGTAACGCAGTTTTTTAAAATTCTCGAAAGCGTCGGGAAAACCGAACTTAAAGAAAAAACGGAAAAAACGGTTTATTCCTCCTGCGCGGACCCGGAAAACCTGGTTTACTACTATAAAACCTATGAAAACGGCCGCATAAGCGCGGTGGATATGAAAAAGGAAAACCTTGACGGAGAAAAAATTATTTCCTATCCTATGGTATTTGAAAACGATATTTTTTTCCAAAACTGAATAAAAATATTGACAGAGCGTCCGGCGCGGTATATACTCAGGGTGTAAGACATATGAACAATTGTTCATATGTTCATATTTGACAAAAAAGGAGCTGTTTTTTTGGCAGATATTCACCCGGAACACGCCCATATTATAGAACAGACAAAAGCCAATATGCCTTCGGAGGAGGTTCTTGAAAAAACCGCCGAAGTTTTTAAAGTTTTCGGCGATAAAACAAGAATAAGGATCCTTGCCGCCCTTTCGGAAGGGGAAATGTGCGTTTGCTGCATCTGCGAAATCCTCGGAATGAGCCAAAGCGCCGTTTCCCACCAGCTTTCGGTGCTTAAATCCGCAAGGCTTATAAAAAGCCGCCGGGAAGGAAAACAGATGTATTATTCCCTTGATGATGCCCATATCGGCGCAATTCTCTGCACCGGAATTTCACATGTTGAGGAGGATTGAGAAAAATGAGCGAACATTGCCACGACGAAAAATGTTGTTGCCACGAACATGAACATCATCATGACCATTGCCACGATGGCCATTGTTCCTGCCATGAACACGAAGGACATTGCCACGAAGGCTGCGCCTGCCACGGCGGAAAAGACAGCGATGATATCAAAAAAGACCTTGTTATAATCGGAATCTGCGCGGCGGTTTTTGCCCTTAGCTTTATTCCGTTTTTAAAACCTTTCGCAATTTTTATCTGCCTTGCCGCAACTCTTGTTGCAGGAAGGGACGTTCTGAAGGAAGGTTTTGAGGATCTTCTTCATTTCCATTTCGGCGAAGAAACCCTTATGTCCATTGCCGTTGTTGCGGCTTTCCTTATCGGTGAATACGTTGAAGGAACAATGGTTGCCCTTCTTTTCACCTTCGGCGAAAGCCTCGAGGGACTTGCGGTGGACCGTTCCAAAAAGAACATCGCCGCCCTTGCGGATATCCGCCCGGATACCGCAAATGTAATCTGTCCCCATGACGGAGATATTGAGGAAGTTCCGGCAAAAGAGGTTGAAATCGGAACGGAAATTATCGTAAAAGTTGGCGAAAGGGTTCCGCTGGATTGCGAAGTTCTTTCCGAAAGCGTTATGGCGGATGCTTCCGCCCTTACGGGCGAAAGCCTTCCGTTACATATTGAAACCGGCGAAATTCTTAAAGCCGGCTGCGTTGTCCTCGGAAGCCCGGTCCACGGAAAAACCGTAAGCGGCTACGGCGATTCCGCCGCCGCAAGAATTATCGAAATGGTGGAAGGCGCCGCCGCAAAAAAAGGCGCAACCGAAAAATTCATCACCCGTTTTTCCGAAATTTATACCCCTATCGTAATCGTCCTTGCGCTTCTGGTTTTCCTTGTTCCCTGGGTTTTCGGCTGGCTTCCTTTTTCCGAAGCAACCCACCGCGCCCTTGTTTTCCTTGTTTCAAGCTGCCCCTGCGCCCTTGTTCTTTCGGTTCCGCTGGCCTATTTTGCCGGAATCGGCGCCGCTTCGAAACACGGTGTAATAATCAAAGGTTCCGAATATTGCGAGCGCCTTGCGAACGTTAAAAACGCGGTTTTTGATAAAACCGGAACACTTACCTCCGGGGTTCTCAGGGTTGCGGAAATCTGCCTTGAGCACGGATATTCCGAAGAAGAAATCCTTCGCTATGCCGCGGCGGCGGAAGCTCTTTCCGACCACCCGGTTGCAAAATGCGTTGTTGCGGAAGCGGAAAAAAGAGGAATCGAATTCCCGGCCGCGGATAAAGTTAACGAAATTGCCGGCGAAGGCGTTACCGTTGATTTCGGTGGGAAAACCATTTCCTGCGGAAACAAAAAACTTTTTGAGCATCTGAGCATCGCTCTTCCGGAAGCAAACGACGCAAGCCTTTACGTTGCCATTGACGGAGGCTTTGCCGGAAGCGTTTTCCTCGAGGATACCGTCCGCCCGGAAGCAAAGGAAAGCCTTGAAAAACTTTCCGCCCTCGGCGTTGAGCACAGCTTCATGCTCACCGGAGATAACGAGCACGCTGCCGCAAAAATCGCAGAAGAATGCGGCGTAAAGGGATTTTTTGCCTCCCTTATGCCGGAAGATAAAGTTGAAAAAATCGAAGAAATCAAGAAAACCGGAACCTCCGTTTTCACCGGCGACGGAATCAACGATGCACCGGTGCTCGCGGCGGCGGATATCGGTGCCGCCATGGGAATGGGAACCGATGCCGCAATCGAATCCGCCGACATTGTCCTTATGAAAGGCGGAATTTCCGCCCTTCCGAAAGCGGTTGAAATTGCGAAAAAAATTATGAACTGCGTCCGCCAGAACGTAATTTTCATCATGGCTGTAAAAATCATCGTTCTCGTGCTCGGCGCCCTCGGCTATGCTCCGATCTGGCTTGCGGTTTTTGCGGACGTAGGCGTCTGCCTTATAACCGTTCTCTGGTCGCTCCGCCTTTTAAGAATCAAGCTTTAAAAAAGCAAAAAAAACGCCCGCATTGCGGGCGTTTTTTTATTCTTCATCTTTTTTCTGTTTTCTCTTTTCCCGGAGCTTTGAAAAAAATTCGCTTAAAATTCCGGAACATTCTTCCTCAAGAACCCCGGAAATAACCTCCGGCTTGTGGTTATAAGGAAGTTCAAAAAGGTTGGCAAGGCTTCCGCAGGAACCGGCTTTCGGGTCGGAAGCGCCGTAGATAACCCTTTTTACCCTTGAATTGATAATCGCGCCGACGCACATAGGGCAGGGTTCAAGGGTTACGTAAAGGTCGCATTTCCAAAGGCGCCAGCCACCAAGATTTTTACAGGCTTCGTCAATAGCCATAATTTCCGCATGGCGCAGGGCGTTTTTGTCCGTTTCCCGAAGGTTCATTCCTCTTCCGACGATTTTTCCGTCCCAAACCGCAACGGCGCCGACGGGAACTTCGCCAAGTTCAAAAGCTTTTCGCGCAAGAAGAAGCGCTTCGCGCATATAATCTTCGTCTGTCATGGGGTTACCTCCGGATCAAAGAAGATAAATATAGGGTAAGGTCATTACCACCGCGGCAATCATCGCAACAATAAGTGCCGGGGAAGTTAAGAAGTAAACCGTTCTTTTTCCCGGAGCAAGAACGCTTTTGCTTGGTTCAAAGCGGAACATATCCTTATATTTGCCCAAAAGAACCGCTATTGCAATTACGGAAAGTATAACGCAGATAAGATTATACACAGAGTTTGCCATATAATAAGCTTCTTCGGTTATGTGCGGATACAAAAATTCAAAGGCAACCGCAACGCTGTTGTTGATAAAATGGATTATCACCCCAACCCAAAGGGAACCGGTTCTGAGAACAAGGTACCCGATTCCAAGGCTTAAGAAGAAAGCAAAGGGCATTTGGATAAGGTTAAGGTGGAAAATTCCGAAGATAAGCGCGGAAGAAACCAACGCAAAAATATCGCCGAAGCGGCGAAGGCTTTGCATAACGATTCCGCGGAAAATAATTTCCTCAATAAAAGCCGGCGCAACGGTAAGGGCAATTACGTAAAGGATAATTCCCGGAACGGTTTTCGGAACTTCGTATTCGGGCATGGTGATTCCGATTCCGACTGCTTCAAGGCCTATCTGGAGGTAGCTTGTTACGTATGAAGCAAGAACGCCCATTCCAAGGCCGATAAGAACTCCGCCGAAGGTAAGATCCGCTTTTGCCTTCCGGAAGGGAAGGGCAACCTTAAAAGGCATTTTTAAGCAAAGAGCATAGATACCAAAGGGCAGAAGAAGGGAAACCGTATAGATAAAAAGGTTAAAAAGCCATTCGGCGGTTTCGCTCAAATAAAGGGAACCGTGAATATTCGCCGCGGGAAAAATAAGCTGGACAATAATGGCGTAAAATATTCCGGCAAAAAGCGAAAGCGCAACGTAACCAAGGGAAGCAAGGCCGATTCCGTTTCCGGCTTCCCGGATAAGGCGTTTTTCCTTTTTCCAAAGAGGTTCGATATATGGATTATAAAAACCGTTTCCGGTGTGGTAAACGGTTCCGGAATCCTGTTTTTCCGAAAAACCGTTTTGCTCTTCATAAAAACTCAAAAGGGCACACCTCCGCAATTTTTTTGTTTACATTACAATATCACAAAAACGCTTTTAATAAAACCTCTAATTTGTAAATTTTTCGGAAGTACGGTATTTTTTGGCGGAGAAGGAGGGACTCGAATTAAGCTTTTGCTTCGCAAAATCTTATTGATTTGCTCGGCACTCGGCAAAATAAAAAACAAAAAAGAAACAAAAACAACAAACATTGCCTCGTTAATACTCGCAAATCTCTCCGGCTAAAAACGATTCACAGAATCGTTTTATTAACGCCGTCGTCTTTTCCAAGGGTTCTCGTCCCTTTTTCAAAAAACAAAAAAGCAACAGACAAAAAGTCTGTTGCTTTTTCTTGGCGGAGAAGGAGGGACTCGAACCCTCGCGCCAGTTTTGAGCCAGCCTACGCCCTTAGCAGGGGCGCCTCGTCACCACTTGAGTACTTCTCCAAATGTAACGTTCTCGTTTTTATATTAAGTTTCCGTTTTAACGGTGTGGCGGAGAGGATGGGATTCGAACCCATGGCTCTTTCGAGTCACTGGTTTTCAAGACCAGCTCCTTAAACCGCTCGGACACCTCTCCACGGCTGAATTATAATATATCATAAAAAATGGCTTTGTGTCAACACCGTTTTTGATTTTTTAAGGAAAAATCTTTCGACAAAATTTTAAAACGCCTTTTTGTTTGTAATATTTTTTCCTTTGTGATATATTTAAACCAAAGTTTTTTTGAAAAGTTGTGGTTTTTATGAAGATTTTTGCTCCGGATTATTTCCGGGATTTTAAATGCAGCGCGGGAAAATGTAAGCACAGCTGCTGCATCGGCTGGGAAATAGATATCGATTCCGAAACCGCGGAGTTTTATAAAAGCGTTCCCGGCGAATTCGGGAAAAAACTTTCAGAAAACATCGATTTTTCCGAAGAAGGTGGAACCTTCCGCCTTTGCGAAAACGAACGCTGCCCATTCCTTAACGAAAAAAATCTTTGCGAAATCTATATAAACCTTGGCGAAAAAGCCCTTTCGCAAATTTGCGATGACCACCCGCGTTTTCGGAATTATCTTGAAAGCAGAACCGAAATCGGCCTCGGCCTTTGCTGTGAAGAGGCGGCAAAGCTGGTTCTTGAAAAGAAAAGCAAAACCGAAATAATCGAAATCGGAGATGACGGCGAACCTTTTTATGATTCCGAAGAGGAAAAGGAATTTTTGGAAAGCCGAAAAAAACTTTTTGAAATTTTTCAAAACCGCGAAAAAAGTATTGAAAAAAGAATTTCCGATGCCTTCGGCCTTTTCGGCGCAAAAACGCCGGAAATGGATTTTGAAAAATGGGCAGAAATCTGCCTTTCGCTGGAACGCCTTGACGAAAAATGGACCGGAATTCTTAAAAGCATAGCAAAAAATCCCGCGCCGCCGGAAATTTTTGACGAAACCGCCGCGGAACAGCTTCTTTGCTACTTCGTATTCCGCCATTACAAAGCGGAATATCCGCTTCTTTCCCTTTGCTATTGCGTTTTGAGTTTTTATTTTACCGAAAAAGCGGCGGAGCAGGTCGGAATTCTCGAAGGTGCAAGGCTTTGGTCCTCGGAAATCGAATATTCCGACGAAAACGAGGATATTATTCTTGATAAAATTTTTGAGGAGATGCAACAATGAAACAGGAAACAATAGATATGGTTCTTAAATTCCGGGATGACCGTAACTGGCGCCAGTTCCATAATCCAAAGGACCTTGCCATTTCGGTTTCGCTGGAAGCTTCGGAGCTTCTGGAAATTTTCCAATGGAGCGGCGGCGACCTTGTTTGTGAAAACAAGCGGGAAAAAATCAAGGAGGAACTTGCGGACGTTCTCAATTACTGCATTCTTATGGCGGACGCCTGCGGACTTGACCTTGACGAAATTATCCAGGCGAAGGTAAAACGCAATTCGGAAAAATATCCGGTGGAACTTGCCTTCGGCAACAAGGCAAAATATACCGAACTTTAAAAATAAAAGCGAATAAAACGCCCGCTCTGCGGGCGTTTTCCTTTTTTAAAAAGGAAAAAAGTTTTTCCGCTCCGGAAAAAGCGTTTTTGCATAAAATATACTGTGCCCTTTGAAAAGGGTTTTATATAGCGAAGGCAGTCCGGCCGCGTTTTCCGGAAAGCCTTCGCAATTTTTTTGCCGGAAATTGAAAATTTTTTGTAAACAAAGCCAAAAGTCCTATTCCGTTTTGTAATATCGCCCCCGGTTAAGGTTGACCTTTTTTATGGTTTTTGGTAAAATAAACTGTAAAAATATATTTTTAAATAATATATTTTAATAATATAACGGCAAAACACAATATCCTGAAAAATTTTTTAAGGAGATGTTTTTAAGATGAAAGAAGTAATCATTGCCCCTTCGATCCTTTCCGCGGATTTTGCGATTCTTGGTGAAGAATGTGCAAAAATGGAAAAAGCCGGCGCAGACCAGCTCCATATTGACGTTATGGACGGACATTTTGTTCCGAACATCAGCTACGGCGCGCCGATTATGAAAAGCCTTCGCAAGGTGAACAAAATGTTCTTCGACACCCATCTTATGATTTCCGAACCCCTTCGTTATATCGAAGATTTTGTAAAAGGCGGCGCCGACAGAATCACCTTCCACCTTGAATGTGACAACGACCCCATGGAAGTTATCGAAAAAATAAAATCCTTCGGCGTTCTTCCGGCAATTGCCATAAAACCCGGAACCCCCTACGAAAAAGTTGTTCCCTATCTTCCTTTTATCGAAATGGTCCTTGTTATGACCGTTGAACCCGGTTTCGGCGGACAGAGCTTTATGGCGGATATGATGCCGAAGGTAAAAGCCCTGCGCGAAATTATCGAAAAGGAAGGCCTTTCCGTAAACATCCAGGTTGATGGCGGAATTGATAAAAACACCATCGGAACCGCCGCCGAAACAGGCGCAAACATTTTTGTCGCCGGTTCCGCCCTTTTTAAACAGGAAGATTATGAAAAAGCCGTTGCGGAGCTTCGCGCTGCCGCAAATTAAATCCAGATCCTTTGGAGGAAAACGATGTCATTATTTTTTAAAGGCATTTTTCTTGAACAGAAAAAAGAGCCCATGCTTACCAGAAGCACCCTGGTAATGCGCCAGGAATTTGAATATTTCGACTGCGATTTTCCGGATACCGCCATTGATGAACTTTCCGGCGAACAGATAATCGAACTTGCCCGCCTTGCGGAAATTGTTGACGAAAGCGACGGCAAAATGCTTTGGGAAAAGCTTGAAAAAGCAAACCTTGGCGAAGGCGGAACGCTTATTGTTGACGCAATCGATGATGAACCCTATATTTCAAGCCAGATGAGCGTCGGAATCCACCAGCCGGAAAAACTTTCCCTTGGAATCGAACTTTGCGAAAGGGTTCTTTCCCCGGAAAAAACATATATCGCAATGTACCGCCATATCCTCGATTCCAACTTCGGAATCCCGAGGAAGATCGGAAAATATCCCGTTAAAAAAATCGGCGGACTTTATCCCGCGGAAAGCAGAGTTCACCGCCACCTTCCCAAAGGCAAAAACTCCGTTATAATCGGCGCATGTGCAATGCTTCATCTTGCAAGGGCCGCGGAAGAAAGCCGGAAGATGACCACCTGTTTTGTAACCGTCGCCGGCGACGTTGTTAAAAACCCGAGGAACGTCGAAGTTCCCATCGGAACAACCGCGGAAAAAATTCTTGAACTTTGCGGCCTTACCGAAGAACCGGAAGCAATTATCCTTGGCGGTTCCATGACCGGAAGGGCGATTTTTGAACCGGAAAACGAAACCGTCGGCCCGACCACCCGCGGCATAATTGCCCTTGCCCGAAGCTACGGTACATACAGCTACACCTGCATCGGCTGCGGAAGATGCGACCACGCCTGCCCGAAGGCGCTTTCCGTCTGTTCCATGAGGAAATTTGCCGAAGCAGGAAAACTTGACCTTCTTCAGGAATACGACGTTTCAATGTGCATCGGCTGCGGAGCCTGCTCCTATGTCTGCCCTTCAAGAATCGACGTTGCCGCAACGCTTATCAAAGCGAAAAAACAGATCGAACTTGCGAAGAAGGAGGGTACGTTATGAAAGAAAAACTGATGTTCCAGAACGCACCCCATGTAAGACAGAGTGAATCCGTTGTAACAATGATGACCGACGTTATCTTTGCGCTTCTTCCGATTTATTTCATGGCGTTTTTCTACCATGGCGCAAGAAGCCTTGTTCTCGGCCTTGTGGGAATAATTTCCTGCAGCGTTCTTTCCCTTCTCGGTTCGTTTTTCCTTAGGGAAAAACCGGTTCCGGACCTTACCCCGATTATAACCGGCCTTATAATTCCGCTTCTTCTTCCGGCGGATATTCCTTATTACACCGTTGTTTCCGCCTGCGCCGTTGCGATTTTTGTTGTAAAAGTTCCCTTTGGCGGAACCGGAAGCAACCTTTTTAACCCCGCGGCGGTTGGTTTTGCTTCCGTTGCGATCTGCTGGCCGGAACTTGTTTTCAGATATCCCGTAACAATGCAGGCGGTTGAAGTTTTTGGCAAAAGCACCGTTAAAATTGCCCAAAGCCCCGCTTACAGCCTTTCTTTGGGCGCGGTTCCGGATTATAACATCCTTGATATGCTTCTTGGAACGGCGCCGGGACCCATGGGCGCCACCAACATTCTTGTTGTTGTTGCCTGCGGAATTTTCCTTATAGTAAAAAAGGCGGTAAACTGGATCACCCCCGTTTCCTTCCTTTTGCCATATTCCGCCCTTTGCATGATTTTCCCGAGAATCAGCGTTTCCCCGCTGGAATCCCTTTGTTACGAACTTTTCAGCGGCGCAATAATTTTCGGCGCATTTTTCATGCTTACCGAACCGGTAACTTCGCCCAAGCGCGATTTCGGAAAACTTATGGCGGGAATTTCCGCCGCGGTTGTTGTTTTCCTTTTCCGTTATTACGGCGGTTTTGAAATGGGTTTTGCAAGCGCCCTTATCCTTATGAACGTTTTCTCTCCGATTTTTGACGCTATCTGCGAAAGCGTTCTTCACGTTATCCGCCATAAGGAAAGCATTTCCGATTCCCTTAAAGCGGAGATGAAACGGAAAAAAGAGGAAAAGGAAAAACCGGTCGTTCGTCCCGTTAAGAAGGTCGAAGAAACCGAAGCTCCCGGAATCCCGGAAGAAACCGAAGTTCCCGAAGAACCGGTTGAAATTGACCTTTCCGAAGAAAAAGAAGAGGAAAAGGAGGCGGCGCAGTTATGAAAGCAGAACTGAAAGAATGCCTCGGATATATCTTCTTTAAAAACCCGGTTCTTGTTCTCGGGCTTGTTCTCGGCCATCTTGCCGCCGGCGATATAAACCTTCAGAATGCGGCGGCTCTTTCCGTAACCTTTTTGTTCATAACCGTTCCGGTAATGCTTTTTGCCGCAACGGTCGGTAAAAAAATCCCGAGCGGGTTCAACGTGGTTTTCTATGCGCTTGTTTCCGCGGCAATGCTTTTCCCGGCTTATTACATCTGCAAAAGTTTTTCCGCAACAATTTTCGATTCCGCCGGAATTTATCCGGCGCTTCTGGCGGTTTCCACCGTTCCGATAGTATATTCTTCGAAAATTGCGGAAAAACAGGGCGTTGCAAAAGCCCTTTTCGGCGGAGTTTGCATCACCCTTGGTTTTGCGCTTACTGCGGCAGTACTCGGCGCCGCAAGGGAATTTTTAAGCAGCGGAAGCCTTTGGGGATTTAAAATAACCGAGGCAGCCTATCCCGCGGCAAATCTTCCCTTTTGGGGATTTATCCTTCTTGGATTTATGGCGGCAATATTAAACTGGGTTAAGGATATTATCCGAAAATCCGGCGAAAAAAGTGAGGAGGAATCGGCATGAGTTATTTTTTACAGTTCCTCTCGATGATGCTTACGGCGCTTTTTATTGAAAACATTATTTTCACAAGGGCGCTTGGAACAAGCTGGCTGTTTTATCTTACAAAACATCCGAAGGAAATTTTTAAATATACCCTTGTTCTTTCCGGAATAACAACTGTTTCCGGCCTTATCGGATACCCCCTTCGGGGAGTTTTACATTCACACGAGATGAGCCATGTAATCGTTCCGGTAATGTATATCGCGGTTCTTGCGCTGGTATATTCGGTAACATATTTTTTACTTAAAAAATTCCTTCCGGAAAAATTTGAAAAAATCGGCCAGAACCTTGGAACGGCGGTTTTTAACTGTGCCGCTTTGGGAACCCTCCTTGTTCCCGCAAGCGCAAGGCTCGACCTTATCAGCACCATCGGCTACGGAATAGGAATGAGCCTTGGCTTCGGCCTTGCGGTAATAATCGTCGGCTACGGTTTAACAAGGCTTGAATATTGCCGCGTTCCGAAAATTTTCCGCGGCGTTCCAATTGCGCTTATCTATCTTGGGCTTCTTTCCCTTGCGTTCTATGGCCTTGTTGGCCACCAGCTTCCCACTTAAAGGTGTTTGTTATGAAAAGATATAAAGTAAGACACTATCGTTCCCGAATCTATAACCCGATTCGCGGAAAAATTATAAAAGGAATCCTTGTTACGGTAATTGTTGCCTGCCTTTTTGCAATCGGCTGGTTTTCCTATGAACCGCTTATGGAGGCAATAAACGAAAAAAACAAGGTTATAATCGAACAGGACCCGGTTCCGGAAAAACCCCAGGAACCCGCTTTTGTTCCGGAAGAAATTGAATTTCTTGAAAAGGAAACGGTTGCAGTAACCGTTCCGGAAGAGGTTCTTTATAATTCCATTGATTTCCACGGATTTTTAAAATCCCTTGATGAAGAGGTAACCGCCGTTGTTATCGATATGAAAACAAAAAACGGAACCGTAACCTATCTTTCGAATCAGGTAAGTGTTCTTAACGCCGGCGCTTCCGACGAAAAAGCCATCAACCTTGCGGTAAGGATAAAAACCGCAAAAAACCTTGGCTTTGACGTTGTAACAAGGATCTATGCCTTCGAGGACAGCACCGCGCCCTATAACGCAACGGATATGGCAATCCGCTATGGTTCCGCCGACGGAATTCTTTGGCTTGATGACAGCGTTGATAACGGCGGAAAACCCTGGCTTAACCCCTATTCCGATACCGCGCAAAAATATATCCTCGATATCGTTTACGATGCGGTCGATAGCGGTGCCGACGCGATCCTTCTTGAAGGAATGCGCTTCCCTGAGGACGAAGGTATGGAATATGCCTATTTCGGAATCGGCGCGGAAGAAATTTCAAAAGCGGAGATACTTTCCGATTTTGCAAAAAGGGTATATTCCTCAACGGTTGTTACCGATACGGACGTAATAATAGGTTACGAAAGTTTTGCGGCAATAACCGGTTCGGAAATTTACGGCGAAAACCCCATTTCCCTTTCCGCGGATGGCTACGCTCCCCTTATTGATATCGACGATTACATCGGCGAAAAAATAAGCGACGATTTTTATTTCAAAAAACTTCCGGAAGATATTTCCGAAGTTTTTATAAAGGCTTACGAATCCCTTGGAAGCATCGGCGGCCTTAAAATTCTTCCCACACTGGATTTTGAAGGTTTTACAAAAGAAGAAACCGCCGGGATTTTTGATTACCTTAAAACAAAAGGCGCAACCGGCTATATCCTTATTTATAACGAAGCCTATTTCACCGGAGTTCCGGAAGAACCGGAAGTTGTTCCGGAGGAAGGCCAGCCGGTTCAGCCAAGCGTTCCCACCCAGCCGGTTGTTCCTGAACAGCCCGTAACGCCTTCCGAACCGGAAGAGGAAGAACCTTCCGAGGAAGAAAATAATAATTCCGGCCATCCGGAGGATCCGCCGGGAATAACAACTTTCTATCCGGAAGATTTTGAATAAACAAAGCAAAAAAAATCACCTGCCAAAGGCAGGTGATTTTTTTACTTTATTCCTAAAATATCACAAACTCTTAAAACAAGGATCTGGGTTTTTGCGTCGGGAATTTCGCCCCGGCGAACCCTTTCCAGAACTTCCGAAAGGGGAAGTTTTATTATATCCAAAAATTCGTCCTCGTCCGGGTCCGGATTGGATTCTGAAAGATTTTCCGCAAGGAAAAGGTGGATAACTTCATCGCAAAAGCCGGGGGAAGAAAACATCGGGCCGAGCTCGGTCCATTTTTCCGCGGAAACGCCGCATTCTTCCATAAGTTCGCGCCGGGCACATTCAAGGGGAATTTCGCCCGGGTCGATTTTTCCGGCAGGGACTTCAAAAAGCGGTGAGTTTACCGGATAGCGGAACTGTTCCACAAAAAAAGCCTCGCCGTTTTTATCAACAGCAAGAATTGCGGCGGCGCCTTTGTGGCGAACGACCTCGCGGAAAGCCTCCTTTTCGCCAAGAAGGACTTCGTCTTTATAAACCTTCATAATATGGCCGTTAAAAACCTCGGTGGATTTTTTTGTTTTTTCCGGAACAACCATTAAAAAAGCCACTCCTTTGCCTATTTTTAAATATTCTAACATATATTTAAAAAGATTTGAATATGCGGGAGGAAATTTATTTTGGAATTTTTTAAAGAACCAACGGCGGAAAACCTGAATTTTTATATAAGCGAAATTTTAAAGAAGCACCCGTGCTCAAAAAGCTTTTTCATAGGGAAAAGCGTGCTCGGAAGGAAAATTCCGGTGCTCACGGTTGGAAAACCCGTTGGCGCAACCCTTTTTGTTGCCGCAACTCATGGGAGCGAGTGGCTTGCCGCCCTTGTTGTTCTTCGGTTTTTCGAGGAAGTTTGCGGGGCTTTTGAGCATGGCGAAAACCTTTTCGGAGTTAATATCTTTTCCGCAATTTCCAAAAGGGGATTGGCGGTTGTTCCGGTGCTCAATCCGGACGGAGTAAATATAAACATCCTTGGTGCCGGGGCGGCTTTTTCCTCCGAAAAAAGAATCGGTCGCCTTGCAAACGGTGATTTTAAACATTGGAACGCCAACGCAAGGGGAGTGGACATCAACCATAATTTCGGCGCAGGCTGGGAATTTTTGCATGAGCAGGAACGCAAAAACAAAATCTTCGGCCCGGCGCCAAGGCAATACGGCGGCCCAAGGCCTTTTTCCGAACCGGAAACAAGGGCAATTTGCGGGTTTATAAGCACCTTTGATATAAAAAGGCTCTGGTCTTTCCATTCCCAGGGTGAGGAAGTTTACTGGTATTACAAAAGCAAAACGCCGATGATAAGCCGCGATATTGCGGAGGAATTTGCTTCCTCCTGCGGATATAAAACCGCCTTTCCTTCCGGAATGGCAAGCTGCGGCGGTTTGAAGGACTGGTACATTGAAAAATTTGGCCGGCCGGGTTTTACTGTTGAAATCGGAAAAGGCGAAAACCCGCTTTTGCTTTCGGATTTTGATGAAATTTATGAAAAAATAAAGCCGGCGCTGATAAAATCTCTTGTTATGTGACAAAATCACAGAAAAATTAAAAAATATCTGCTAAAATACGAATCACAGAAAGAAATTACCCAACTTTTCAAAATAAAATAAAATCTGGAGGAAATTATAATGAATAAAAATAAATTTTATATTTGCGAACATTGTGGAAACCTTATCGAAATGGTAAACGATGCCGGCGTCCCGGTTATGTGCTGCGGACAGAAAATGAAGGCTCTTGAACCGGGTGTTGTTGAAGCAAGCCACGAAAAACATATCCCCGTTGTTGAGGTCGAAGGTAACCTTGTGAAAGTTGTTGTCGGTTCCGTGGAACACCCCATGGGAGAAGAACACAGCATCCTTTGGATTTATCTTAAAACCGATAAAGGCGGTTACAGAAAAAACCTTGCTCCCGGCGAAGAACCTAAAGCTGTTTTTGCTCTCCATGAGGAAAAACCTGTTGAAGTTTACGCCTACTGCAACCTTCACGGCCTTTGGAAAACCGAAGTTTGATTTTCTGTTTTAAGCAAAAGGAGGATACCGAAAATGATGAACGCCAAAGTACATGAACTGCTTAACCAACAGATAAACAAGGAATTTTATTCCGCTTACCTTTACCTTGATTTTTCCAACTGGTTCAAATCAAAAGGTCTTGATGGTTTCGCGAACTGGTATCTTATCCAGGCGCAGGAGGAACGTGACCACGCGATGCTGTTTTATCAGTATCTCCAGAACGAAAGCAAAGCCATAACCCTTGGGGAAATCGCAAAACCGGATAAGGTTTTTGAAACCGGAATGGACGTTTTAAAAGCCGGTCTTGAACACGAAGAATATGTGACCTCGCTTATAAACGATATTTATTCCGCCGCGGAAGAAGTAAAGGATTACCGCACAATGCAGTTCCTCGATTGGTTCATCAAAGAACAGGGCGAGGAAGAAGCAAACGCAAACGGCCTTATTTCCAAAATGGAACTTTTCGGTTCCGACCCGCGAAGCCTTTATCTTCTTGATAAAGAACTTTCCGCAAGAGTTTATTCGGCACCTTCCTTGGTTCTTTAAAATAGGCAAAACAAAAACAGCGGAGTGATTTCACTCCGCTGTTTTAAATTGTTTTAATTTTAAAAAAGTATATTCCTTCTCGTTTTACAGATACTACTATTATAATTTCTAAAAACAAGGAGAGATTCATATATGAAAGCAACGGGAATTGTGCGGCGCATTGACGACCTCGGAAGAGTTGTAATCCCGAAAGAAATCCGAAGAACAATGAGGATTCGGGAAGGCGACCCTTCACAGACAACATTGAAAAACTGGCAAAAATACTGTTTTTCCATGTTGGATTTTGCCAGCCGCAGCGGCATCTGACTGTACATATTGACGAAAAACGGTGCTTTTACCGTGAATATTCGGGAAGGGTGTCGAAGTTTGAGCACCGAAAAAGAAAGCCTGTGCTCAAAATGAGCACGGGCCTTGCAGTAAAACGCAATAGCCATTTTATACCCTATCGGGTGTATCTTATGCCTTTACATATATTTTAATCCCTATCGGGTATATTATTCATATAATTTGTTGACATTATACCCTTTCGGGTGTATAATCTGATTATGAATACTATTGCTGAATTTATCAAACAAAAAAGAAAAGAAGCCGGACTCACTCAGGAGGAATTCGCCCTCCATTCCGGCCTTGGTCTTCGCTTTGTTCGTGAACTTGAACAGGGCAAAGAAACCGTAAGAATGGATAAAGTCAATCAGGCTCTTGCAATGTTCGGCATGAAAGCCGTTCCCGGAAGAAAGGATGAAAACTGATGGAAGCATACAGAACAGCGTATGTATATGTGCGGGAAATCTTTGCGGGAATCCTGAAAGAAACGGATTACGGATATTCGTTTGTTTATGATGACGACTATCTCAAAAGTGCAAATCCAACGGCTGTAAGTCTTACTCTGCCGCTTCAGGAAGAAGAATATACCTCAAAAACACTTTTTTCTTTCTTTGACGGACTTATTCCGGAAGGCTGGCTTCTAAATATAGTAAGCCATAACTGGAAAATAGACCGGAAAGACCGTTTTGGTTTGCTCCTCGTTGCCTGCAAGGACCCGATTGGCAACGTTCGGATAAGGGGTGATAAAGAATGAGCAACTGCCTTTGCTGCGGAAAACCGCTTAAGACCGAAACCGAACACGGCTGGCATAAATCATGCGTAAAATCGTTTTTCGGTACGGCTGAATTCCCGGATATTGACGTTTCGGAAGACGTTCTGAATCAAATTGCCGTTGATAACACGACCAAAGGATTCACAGTTCCGGGTGTTCAGAAAAAACTTTCTCTTCATCTTTCAAAGGATGATACCCCTCGTTTAACTCTTGTAAACTACCCCACCGGATATATTCTAAAACCCCAGACGGAAGAATATCCAGCTCTTCCGGAAATGGAATATCTTGTTATGCAGATGGCGGAAGCAAGCGGAATAAAAACTGTTCCCTACGCTCTGCTTCGCCTGCCTTTGCAAGGCAACTTTGCATATATCACAAAGCGCATTGACCGTAAGGACGGTCAGGTACTTGCCATGGAGGATTTCTGCCAGCTTGACGGAAGGCTTACGGACGATAAATATCGCGGTTCTTATGAACGCTGCGGAAAAATCGTTGCAAAATATTCCGTAAATAGCGGCCTTGATCTTTCTCAGCTTTTTTACAGAATTGTTTTTTCTTTCGCTGTCGGCAATTCAGATATGCATCTCAAAAACTTTTCTCTTATTGAAACCGAAGAAGGAAAAAGCGAATACGTTCTTTCCGCCGCTTACGATATGCTTTCAACAAATGTTGTGATTCCGGAGGACAATGAACAGATGGCTTTGACCATAAACGGTAAAAAGCAGAATATCCGCAGAAAGGATTTTATTGTTTTTGCGGAAACCATCGGCGTTCCGAAAAAAGCCGCGGAAAAAATGATTGAAAAAATAGTAAAACTCAAAGATAAATATATAGCCATGTGTAAGGAATCTTATCTTCCGGACGATAAAAAAGAGACTTTGGAAAAGCTTATTGAAGAGAGAATGGCGATACTTGAAAGATAGAAAGTAAACCCGCGTTCAAATAAGCACAGAAGAGAAAGAGGTCACACCCGAATTTATAGGTGTGACCTCTTTTTGTTGTATTTAATTTGTATTTTTATGATACTGCGCAAGTTTAATATAAAGCTGGACCTTGAACCTTTCGTCACCGTTTGAAAGATCAAGCCCGGTCAGCTCTTTTATTTTGTTTATCCTGTATAAAAGTGTGTTCCTGTGAATATTAAGGCTTTTTGCGGCGGAAACCGGATCATCAACATAATAGAGATATTTTTCAAGGGTGAGAAGAAGTTCCGAATTGTTTTCGGCGTCGTAACGCTGGACAATTTCTATCTCGTCCGGGCAGAAATCCCTCGGTTCGGAACGCTTCAGGATAAGCGATGCTGCGTAATAGGGCGAAACATCCGGATAGAAGAAAAGATTTTCGCTTTTATTGGAAAAAACGCCTACGTCAACCGCTTTCACCGCCTGTTTGTAATATCGGGAAGCTTCCATAAGGTTATTGAAAGCGGAGCTTACCCCGGCGTAAATATCGTTGTTTTTAAGGAATATTTTAAAGGTTTCTATTTCGCTTTCGGAAGCAATATCCTTTTTCGGCCTGCTTATAAAAACGATAAGGTTTTTCTGATAAATGGTCCAGCGGCAATCCGGAATCGCTCTGCGGATATTATCCGCAATGGACTGCATTCTGCTTTCGGAAAACTCCTTCTTTCCGTCAACAATCACGATTATCTTGAACCATTCGTACATTTTCCAGTTGAGGATATTGGCGCGCTGGGTTATGCTTTTCTGGTTCTGTATTTTTCCGCTTATAAGGTCGCTGAGGAAATAGTTGTACATAACTCCCCGGTTATCCTTATAAAAATCGTTCTTTTCCATTTCAACCGCTACAATTTTTGAAAAGCGTTCCAGAAGTTCGTAATCCAGCTCCCGGAAGGGGCGGTTGTTATCAACAATAGCAATAGCGGCAATAAAAATCCCATGAAGAAGAACGTTTTTGAAAAGCCAGGTTTCGTTTTTGTCCCTGCGCTTACTTGTCATGATTTTGTCGCTTTTGCCAAGGAATTTGCTTAAAAGTCCGTCACGCTTCATTCCTTCAATATTGGAAACATGAACGTAGCCAAGGCTTTTTTCTTCTTCAAGGGTTTCGTTCTTGAACTGTGTTTTATGGGACATAGCGATGATTTTATATGCGCTGTCGTTTATGAAGATCGGGTTTTCGAAAACTTCCGAGGCAACATCAACAAGCGCCTGAAGACCGCTTCCGGCATAGAGCGTATCAAGAATTCGGCGCATTGCAGAGGTAAGGGTCGCCTCATCGATCATGATATCCGCAATTTTATTCAGAACGTCGAACTGGTTCGTGTCTTTAGGAATAAGATAAAGGTTTATATCTCCGCTTGCGGTAAAACCGGAAGGAATTGGTGCATCGTCAATGCAGATAAGGTTTGCCTTTCCCTTATCTTCAAGAACCGGAGGAAGTTCGGAAACATATCCCACATAAAGACATGCGGGGAAAAAACTCGGCTGGCCGGGTTTTATCATCTTATGGGTCTGGATATACGTCGGTTCCTTGACTTCCGCAACCGCTTTCGGTGAAAAGGAGCTTAGTTTTTCGAGTATCTTATGTATTTCCAAAAAGAACACCTCCGTTTTGTGAGCGCTCACAAATTGAAATGCAATTTTACCTTCAAACTTTGTTTTTGGCTACATTGTTTCGGTCAAAAATATTATATACAATATTATTGTCGGTATCAAGGGATACCTGAAAAAATATTGCAGAGGAGTAATGAAAAATGACTGTACGTGAACAGGCCGTTGAGAAAATCATCGAAAGATGCTGCGTTCTTTTCGGCAAAAAACCCGAAGAAATCAACGAAGACACCAGATTTATAGAAGACCTTGGAGCAAGATCCGGAAACGTTTCCCAGATGACCAACTTCCTTGAAGATGAGTTTGACGTAGAAATTTCCTTCATGCGCTTCCGCCGCTGCCCCACCATCGGTCTTGCAGCAGATTACATCGAAGAACTTTGTGAAGAATAACATATAAAAGTATATTTATTCATTTCTTTAATATTAAAAGGAGGATTTAACCATGCCTATGCCCGGAATGCCCGAACCTATCAGATCCACCAAAATCGAAACTTTCAACGGCGTTGAAATGGAAACCGTTTACC
Organism: Oscillospiraceae bacterium; assembly: GCA_017521825.1. GTDB lineage: Bacteria > Bacillota > Clostridia > Oscillospirales > Ruminococcaceae > UMGS1668. The sequence continues at coordinate 10,737 of JAFXBK010000005.1, read as the reverse complement.
GCCAGGGTAAAACCCCTGTTGATCCCAAATCCGAAAACCGCGATGCAGGCGGCCCCGGAATGAACTCCATGGGAATGGGCGTTTGCCCCGACCTCAACCCCAGAACTTATGAATGCGCACCCGGAATCATCTGCGAACAGGACGTTAAAGTTCCGCTTCGCGACGGCGTTAACATCTATATCGATATTTTCCGTCCGAAAGACAAAGTCGGTATTCCTGCAATCCTTTCCTGGAGCTTCTATGGAAAACGCCCCGGCGAAGGAATGAGCGAATGGCAGATCATGGGTGTTGCACCCGGAACTGTTTCCAAACTCACCAAATTCGAATCCACCGACCCTCTCTATTGGTGCTATAAAGATTACGCAATCATCAACATCGACCCCCGCGGAGTCGGCCATTCCGAAGGCGACGTTTGCTGCTTCGGAACTCAGGAAGCCCGTGACGGTTATGACGTGATCGAATGGCTTGCACAGCAGCCCTGGTGCAACGGCAAAATCGGTATGGGCGGTAACTCCGCAGTTGCAATGAGCCAGTGGAGAATTGCAGCACAGCAGCCGCCGCACCTTGCATGTATCGCGCCTTGGGAAGGAACTTCCGACATTTACCGTGAATCCATGTTTGAAGGCGGCGTTCCCGCAATCGCATTCAACGAATTCATCGTAAGCTCCATCACCAGCGAAAACAAAGTTGATGACATGGTCGCCATGGCAGAAAGATCTCCCCTTATGAACGCATATTGGGAAGACAAAATTCCTCAGTTTGAAAAAATCAAAATCCCGGTATATTGCACCGCATGCTGGAACCATTTCCATCTTCGCGGAGCTTTCCAGGGCTTCAGAAAAATCAAATCCAAGAAAAAATGGATGAGAGCACACCGCGAATTCGAGTGGCCGGACGGTTACAACAAAGAGCATCTTGCAGAGCTTGAACTCTTCTTCGAACGTTACCTCAAAGATATCCACAACTGCTGGGAATCCACCCCGAGAGTACGTCTTGAAGTTCAGGACGCACACGAATTCCTTTATGCAAAAGACCGTCCTGAACAGACCTTCCCGCTCAAACGCACCCAGTATAAAAAACTTTATCTCAATGCCGCAAACGGCGCTCTTTCCTGGAACCCTGTTGAAGCCGAAAGCAAAGTCAGCTATGACGGCAACACCGGCGTAACCAACTTCGATATCAAATTCACCGAAGACGTTGAAATCACCGGCTATATGAAACTCCATATGTGGGTAACCGCAGAGGAATATAACGATGCCGATATGTTCATCAACATCCAGAAACTCGATACCAAAGGCGAATGGCTTCCTACCGACGTTCTCGGTGAACCTCATCCGGGTACCTGGGGCAAAATGAGAATTTCCCACCGCGCTCTTGACCCGGATAAATCCACCGATTTCCAGCCCATCCAGAGCCATCTTAAAGAAGAAAAGATTCAGCCCGGTGAAGTTGTTCCGGTCGATGTAGAAATCGTTCCTTCCAGCCGTTTCTGGCACAAAGGCCAGTCCCTCCGTATCCAGATTGCAGGTCATTATATCCGCGAAGGCTGGTTCGAACCTCTCTTCTGGGATACTGACAACCACGGCGATACCTCCATTTATACCGGCGGCAAATACGATTCTTATCTCCAGATCCCCGTTGTTCCGCCCAAATATGTTGACGGCGATATCGAATACGGCAGATTCGACTGATAAATCAGCATAAAAACGGTTTGAGCACGGCGCGGACCGCTGTGCGGTGCTCAGACAAAACATAATAATCCCCAACGAGAAGGGCAGCGGTCAAAAAAACTGGCTGCTGCCCTTTTTGCACCCAAAAAACGAGGTGAAAAAATGATTATCGGTATCGGAACGGATATTTTTGATATTAAAAGGCTTTCGGAAGCCGCAATTTCCGAAGGAGACCCTTTCCTTCTGCGTGCTTTTACGGAAAAAGAGCGTGCTCAGGGCGATGCTCAAAGCAGAAGACACGAATTTTTTGCCGGGCGCTTTTCCGCAAAAGAGGCGGTTTATAAATCCATAAGCGCCTGCAAAATTGAATTCCGTCCCGGAGAAATAGAAATTATTGATGACGAAGACGGAAAACCGTGCTCAAAGCTCCTCGGCAAAACAAAGGAAGCTTTTGAATCGGTTTTCGGAACGGATTACGTTATCCATATTTCAATTTCCCACGAAACCGAAATCGTTTCCGCATTCGCGGTCACCGAAAAACTTTAAGGAGGAAAACAAAATGGATATAATGGAAAAAATTTATGAGCGCGCAAAAGCCGCTCCCCAGAGAGTTGCTTTCCCGGAAGCAACCGAAGAAAAAATCCTTCTTGCCGCAAGAGAATGCGCCGACAAAGGCTACTGCGTTTCCGTACTCGTCGGCAAAGAAGACGAAATCGTAAACGCCGCGGAAGAATTCGGCGTTTGCCTTGAGGGCATCACCGTTGTTGATGCTTTCAACGAAGAATGGCTTGAAAAACTCATTGCAAACTACTGCGAAAAATATCCCCTCAACAGCGCAAAAACCATGAAGCGCAAATCCAAAGACCCCATGTACACCGCTCTTATGATGCAGGCAACCGGAATGGTTGACGTAACCTTTGCGGGTCTTACCCATTCCACCGGCGACGTTATTATGGCAGGACAGATGGTAGTCGGCCTTCAGGAAGGCGTTTCCACCATTTCCAGCGTCGGTATTTTCAATATTCCCGGTTATGAAGGCAGCGAAGGCCAGCTTCTCGGCTTCGGCGATTCCGCAGTCTGCACCAACCCGGATTCCGATATGCTTGCAAGCATTGCAATCGCCGCCTGCGACACCGTTCATTCCCTTGTTGAATGGGAACCCAGATGCGCAATGCTTTCCTATTCCACCTGCGGAAGCGGCGAAGGTCCCCTTGTTGACAAAGTTGTTGAAGCGGTAAAAATTGCAAACGAAAGAAGACCCGATCTTGCAATAGACGGCGAATTCCAGTTCGACTCCGCAATCAACCCCAAAGTTGCCGCAAAGAAAGTCAAAAAGGAAAGCAAAGTTGCCGGCAAGGCAAACATCGTAATCTGGCCCGACCTTAACGTTGGTAACGTCGGTGTAAAACTTGTTCAGCAGTTTGCTCATGCCGATGCATACGGTCCGATGCTTCAGGGATTTGCAAAAATTGTCTGCGACTGTTCCAGAGGCGCACCTGTTTCCGAAATGGTAGGCAACATCGCGATGAGCTGCGTCAGAGCACAGGGGGTAAAATAAGATGAGCGAATATAAAATCCTTACCATAAACCCCGGTTCCACTTCCACAAAAATCGGTCTTTTTGAAGGCGAAAAATGCCTTTTTGCCGAAAACGTAGCCCATGATGCCGCTGTCCTTAAAGAATACGCAACCATCAGCGACCAGCTTCCTTACAGAAGAGATACCATCAACGAGCTTCTTGAAAAGAACAATATCGACCTTTCCGATGTTGACGCATTCGTCGGCAGAGGCGGCGGCCTTATGTCCATGGAAGGCGGCGTTTACGGCGTTGACGAAACCATTCTTGACCACGCAAGACGCGGCGCAAACGGAGTTCAGCATCCCGCAAACCTCGGCAGCCAGCTTGCAAACGAATTTGCCGCAAAATTCGGAAAACCCGCATTCGTAGTAAACCCTCCGGATACCGATGAACTCTGCGACCTTGCAAGAGTTACCGGCATTAAAGGCGTTTACAGAAACGTACATCTCCACGCTCTTAACCTTAAAGAAACCGCAATCCGCCATGCGGCTTCTGAAGGCAAAAAATATGAGGACTGCAACTATATCGTCTGCCATATCGGCGGCGGAATTTCCGTTTCCGCGCATCAGAAAGGCAAAATGATAGACGGCAACGATATCGTCGGCGGCGAAGGCCCAATGGCTCCCACCAGATGCGGCGCTGTTCCGGTTGCGGAACTTCTTCGCTATGCAAAAGACAAAGACCTTAAAGAAGTAAAATCCCTTTGCACCAGAACCGGCGGATTTGTTTCCCACCTCGGTACCGCCGACGCAAGAGAAGTTACTGCTCTTGCCGCTTCCGGCAACAAAACCGCCGAAAGAGTATGGAACGCAATGATTTACCAAATTATAAAATATATCGGTTCCATGGCAACCGTTCTTAAAGGCGAAGTTGACGGAATCCTCCTTGGCGGCGGAATGGTTCACAGCGAAGACCTTGTAAATCAGATCACCGAAGCCTGCAAATGGATTGCTCCGGTCTATGCATATCCGGGCGAATTTGAACTTGAGGCAATGGCCGCCGGCGCAATCCGCGTTCTTTCCGGCGAAGAGGAAGCGAAAGTTTATACCGGAAAACCCCGCTGGGCCGGTTTTGAGGATTAAGCCATGAGTCTTACCAAAAAACGCTGGATAATCCTTGCCGCTTCCTGCCTTATCAATCTTTGCATCGGTTCCCTTTATGCTTGGAGCGTTTTTGCAACCCCCATGGCGGCATACCTTTCTTCCGTAACCGGAAGTGAAGTTGCAGGCCTTGCGATAATTTTTACTATTGCCAACGCGGTCGGACCAATAACAATGATTTCCGGCGGATTCATCAACGATAAAATCGGACCAAAATGGGTAATCTTCATCGGCGGAATCCTTTTCGGGCTTGGAATGATTGCTTCCGGCTTTGCAAAAAGCGTTGGAATGCTTCTTCTGACCTATGGACTCGGAGTCGGACTCGGGGTCGGAATGGTTTACGGATGCACCGTATCCAACTCCGTAAAATTCTTCCCGGATAAACGGGGACTTGTGGGCGGAATCGCCACCGCTTCTTACGGAATCAGTTCCGTAATTATCCCGATAGTTGCCAACGCACTTATTGATAATTTTGACGTTACCATGGCGTTCAGAATCCTCGGTGCGGCAATGCTTGTTATAATCTGCGTTTCCGCTTTCTTTATACAGACCTGCCCGAAGGATTTCAAACCGGAAGGCTGGAATCCTCCCGCACCGAAAGCCGGAGCAAAAGCTCCGGTCGATAAGGACTGGAAGGCAATGCTCAAAGACCCTATTTTCTACGTTATGATTCTCATGCTTCTCTGCGGAGCTTTTTCCGGACTTATGGTAACTTCCCAGGCTTCTCCTGTTGCACAGAACATGATTGGAATGACCGCGGCGCAGGCGGCAGTTGTTGTTTCCGTTCTTGCAATATTCAACACTCTCGGCCGAATCCTTGCGGGATTCATTTCCGATAAAATCGGCTCCGTCAACACAATTTTGGGGGTATTCCTTGTTTCCGTCCTCGGCCTTGGACTTCTGTTCATTTCCGGCGAAGGAAGCGTTGCGACTTTCTATATCGGAGTCTGCATAGTTGGACTTTGCTTCGGTTCCATTATGGGAATTTATCCCGGATTCACTGCTTCCCAGTTCGGCGGAAGAAACAACAGCGTCAACTATGGAATCATGTTCATCGGTTTTGCCGCGGCGGGTTATTTCGGACCCACCATTATGAGCAAAATCTACGCTTCCGCCGGCGCTTATCAAACCGCATTCCTTGCGGCAATGGCTCTTGCGATTGCCGGTGCCGTTCTTTCTTTTATATTCAGAAAACTCTCAACCCATTAAAAAGGAGGACACAATATGTTCAAAAAAGCTCTTTTTAACGCAATCCCTTCCGGAATAGCAGGCGCAATCCTCAGTTTTGCAGCTGCAATGTTTCTTATTCCTTTCCCGGAAACCGCAATTGAAAACGCAATCAACAACGGCATAAGCGGACTCCTTTCCGGACTGGTAGGAAGTCTTGTTGCTCTTGTTATCTACATGAAAAAAAGCGAAAAAAACTAAAAACTTCTCACTTCTTTTCTGCAATAAAATGCTGCGGACAGCTCTTTTCGGGGCTGTCCGTCAGTGCTATGGAGGGATTTTTATGTATTCCGAAGGAATTTTTGAAATAAACGGCGCGCCGCTTTTCTGCAAAATCCGCGGAGAAGGAAAGCCGATTTTGCTTATTCACGGAGCGGCAGTGGATTCGGATTTCTTTGACGAAACTGCGGAAATCCTCGCAAATAATCATAAAGTCATAACCTATGACCGCCGGGGTTATTCCAGAAGTTCCGGAGAAATCAAAAACGGCTTTCTTGAAGATTCCGCGGATGATGCGGCGGAAATTATCCACAGATTTTCGCCGGAAGAACCGGTGACGGCTATCGGCTGCAGCGCCGGCGCGCTTATCGCAATGTGCCTTGCAAGCAAATTTCCGGAACTTGTTTCCCTTGCGATAATCCACGAACCGCCGACCATGGCTTTTCTTCCGGAAAACCACGAAGCTTTTGAAATTGCGGATAAGATAAACGCTTTTGTTGCGGCGGGAAAAATCGGCAGAGGAGCAACAAAATTCCTCCTTCTCATGGATAACGGCGATGAAAACGCAAAGCCGAAATCCGAAGAAGCGATGCTCCGGGAAGAGGAAAATATGCGGTTTTTTATCGAACATGAATTTGCGGAAACTTTTACAAAGGAGCTTTCTCCGGAAATTCCGAAAAAAGTTAAATCGGTTTTCTGTGCCGGCGACGCCCATAGAGAAGATTTTATCTATAAAACCACGCAGATGCTTGCGGAAAACTCCGCGTTGCCTTTTATCCGCATCGCCGGAAAGCACAACTGTGCATATGATTTGCCATTGGAATTTGCATTGGCGGTGGAAGGGATTATTTCTGTCATGTAAAAAAGAGTCCCGTGCTCAAAATGAGCACGGGACTCTTTCGTTATTCTGCCGCTCTTAAAAGTTCTTCCCAGACCTTTACCATCGCAAGGGTATCAAGTTCGCAATATTTAAGCAGATTATACCGCGCGGTTATCTGCTCTTCCGGCGGCATATCCTTTATCTTTGGAAAAATTGCCATTGCCTCTCCGCCGTTATGAACTCCTTCAAGGTTGTGGTAATCCAAAGCCGGATCATCCGGAAAAATTGCAGGAAGAACGCTTTTTATGGAAAAGCTTCCGCCCATGGCACGGTTATAATAGTATCCTGATTGGAACGGCACAAGCAAATCTTTGATGTTCTGCTCAATATTAAGCAGATGCTCTGAAATGTCCGGAAATGCTTCCGCAAGTTCTTTGAGCCTTGTGCATTCAAAAGCCTTGTTATATGCCGTTACACATACGTTCATCGGAATATCCCTGCAAAGGCTTTCCGCAATGGCTCTTCTGGGGTCCGCACCTGATTCCGCAAGAAATTCTTTATGCTCAAGCTTTCCTCCTTCGTGCTCAATATAATGGAGCGAATACTGAAACGGAATCTGCGCATAGGGTTTTGTTCCTATATACTGCGGAATAACCGGCTGCATTGTTTCAAAATCAAGAAAGTAAATCGGGTAGGAAAGAGTTCTCAAAAAATCTCTGATTCCGTCTTTGTCTATATAAGTTCCTTTTTCGGAAAGAGCATATTCCATCTGGCGGAGCTGTTTTTCATTGGTGATACCGGAATCGAGAATAAGATCGGGAAAAGCCGCTTCTCCTTTACGGTAATAATCAATCTTCTTTTTGAAAGGCATTCGGTATAAATCAAAAACCGAAGGACTCGGAACGTCCTTTGCGCAATGCTTCCAGAAACCGCATTTGTAAGGTTTGTTGCAGTTTTCATTGATAAGTATATCCGGCTCGGCAGGATTGTGAAGAAGCCTTTCCGCAATCATAAGGTTGCCCTTAATACTGTTTTCTTCCGGAACGATTGCAGAGGAAACGTCGGTTATACGGAAAAGCTTATGTATATCGAGCTTCCCGTCAAAAACATAGCCGCTGTTTATGGTTATAAGGTGTGTTCCGGTTACGTTTACTCCGCAGTTTTCAAGAACGTATTTCTGATAGGCAATATCCGCAAGATAGACTTCCTTATCATCGTGTGTGGAACTTTTTACCTCATAAATAGCCCAACCGCCGTTTTCTTCTTTAAGAATATCAACGGCGCAGTAAAGTCCGTTGTAATCAAAGGAAGCTTCGCAGATAACGGCGGTACCCTTTTCCATTTCTTCTTTCGTTTTTTCAATCATTGCGGAAAGATCAAGCTTTTCCCCATCAAACGAAGTCACTTCAGCAAAATCTCCGAAGAGACCCATTGCAAGATCGCCGACTTCGTTTCCGTTGTTCATTCTTTCAACAGCAGCGCCGTCCGCAACAAATTCTTCCGACATATATTTTTTCATCCATGCGATTTTCGGGCATTGCCAGAGACCGCAGTATTTTGATTTTGAAAGACAGAACATTTTATCACCGCTTATTTCAATAGTTATACTTTACAGGATTTCCGCGTCCGAAAATGGATTTATATCCGTCAGCTTCTCTTTTCTTGATAACTTTTCCGCAAAAGATTCCTTTTGTCTTCTCATCAACCGGTTCGCAAGTAATATACTTGCGCTGTTTCCATTTTTTCAATTCATCGTTGTAATTTATTTTTTTGCCTTTTTTCATTTTCTCGCGGGAATCCGATTTATCATTGTCTATAAGTTTTCTAAAAGCCTTTCCTCCGTCCGAGAGTTTTTCGATGCTGTCCACATCAGGATTTTCCTTCAGTTGTCCAATAACTTCCAATTCCCTGTCTTTTAATTCTTCGGGGAACTTGCGGAAATCGTTTTCTTTTTCTTCGGTGTTAACATCAAGAACACTTTTTTCTTCTTTTTCTTCTTTTTCTTCGATGTTGACATCAAGAACACTTTTTATTTCATTTATTTTGTAAACGCCGCGAATTATCGAATTGTTTGTTGCAAAAAGATAGTCCGGTTTTCTTTTTTCGGCCATCTTCCAGCATCCGCGGGCCGTTTCCATTATCTCCCAGTCTTTTCCCTCTTTTGATTCGCCTTTGCATTTGGAATAATTATCCCCAATGTTTATAAAAAGAATCTTTTTCCCTTCGAGTTCCTTTAAAAAGTTTTCACCTTCGGGGTTTACAATCTTTCCCTTTTCAAGAATCAACAGTTCCTTACAGCAATCTTCAAGAAAAGCTTTTACGGAACGTGCTTTTGTTTTTTCTGCGTTTCTGAATTCGATTCCGTTTTTCTTTTCGGCTTCGCTTGCGTGACCGCTTACAACGTTGGTAAGAGTACTATCAGGATAATTGCAAAGATTTATAAGCGCGGATTCTGCCATAAAGGATTCCGGCTCCGTAAGTCCCCACTTGATAATAACCTTCTCAACTTTATCTTTTCCTATCTCATCAATTTTTTTGTATTTTTCGGAAAGTTCCTCGAGCATTTTTTCTTTTTCCTCTTTGCTCACATTTTTCTTTTCGATTTCTTCTGTTTCTTTTTCTTTGCCTTCTTCGTGTGCCCAAACTCTTCCGCCCGCACCTTTTCCTATGTAAAAGGGTTTGTGGTTTTCATCGCAAAGAGCGTAAACGTAAAAACGGTTTTTTCCGCCGTCGCCGTCAAGAGTACTTATTATTTTTTCTTTTTCAATACTTTTTTTGTCCATACGATAATTTCCCCCTCTTTGTATAAATCTGTCCTGATTATAGCACTTCTTTTTCTTTTTTTAAACTATTATGCCAAACTCTATGTACCATTTCCGATACATTGTTTTCGGTAACATAAAACCGAAAACAACTTGGGAGGTCTGTATGGAGTTTTATAAATCAGAATTGAATCCGGGCTGGAAATTCATTGAAAAAACGGAAAAGACGGATTTTTACAAGGCACAGAAAATTCTCTTTTCACGGAAATACAGAAAATATTCCGAAGCGGTAATAAAGGAAGATCACGTGGATTTAAAAAGGCATATTCTGCGCTGTCCTTTTTGCGGAAAGGAAATTCCTGCATACGATTTCCCGATAGAAAAGAACCCGAAAAAAGTCCGTAAGTTTTTCGGGAATATGGAGCTGTTTTTTGATGAAAATGGAAGCTTTTCCGGAATTCAGGAAGACTTTTCAGAATTTGAAGAAAAAAGACTTTTTATTCAAAAACCGGTGAAACCGTATTTTGATATTCGATGCCCAAAATGCAAAAGATCCGCAAAGCTGTCTTCTGAAAAAGCTGATTTTTCTTTTGGAATCAAAGAAAACGGAGTTTTTGTTTCCCTTTTAAAAAATGATTTTTCCGTATCTGAAACTTTCTTTTTTGACTTTTCCCGCCGCGAAGTTTTCCATAAATTTGAAACCGAAGACGGCAAAACGCTTTTTTCCGAAAATGCTGAAGATTGCCTTGAAAAAATAAATCCGCTTTTTGAAAACCGGATAGTAACCCGCAGGCTTAAAAATCTGTTTGAAGATTTTACAAAAAGCTGTTTTCCTTTTTCGTCAAACGAGCTTTCTTTGCGGAAATTTGTTCTTTTCACGAAATTTACCGGATTCCCACGGGAGTTTTACCACGCCATTCCGTTTGATGAAAACGGTGAACTTATCGATGAAAGTTTTTCGGATATCTGCGAAAAAATCCGCAATCCGGAAAGCGCAATGATACAGCTTAAGAAAAGTTTCCTTCCGGATACGAAATCCGTCAGAAAAATCTTTGCGGAAAACCCGGGGCTGTTTTTCTATATCACTGAAGCGGAAAAACTTTTTTCATCAATTTCCGATATCAATTATTTTTGCGATATTTTAAAAGACAAAAATATCTTTTTTCTGCTTGCGCTACTTCACATTTATCCGGAACTTGCCGGATTTTTCAGCGATTTTTCAGCCGCAAAAAATCAAAAAAGCCTTCTGAAAAGTCTCCGGAACTGTCCTGCTTTTATGTTCGGCTACGGAATAAATTATTCCGCCCTTTTGGATTCCGGCAAAAAATCCGAACAGAAAAAATGGAAAGTGGATAAAAACT
>JAFXBK010000057.1 GCA_017521825.1 Oscillospiraceae bacterium | reverse complement strand
TCGTGCGAAAAGTTTGAGTGTTAATAAAACAAAATCAAGCGGTAAATTTGCAAAGAACAAAATAGATTTTGCTAATTAAATTATTTCAGCATCTTTAAGGTGCAGCAAGCAACAAGCCCTTACAGGGCGTTCCAAGCCACCACTTTTAGGGGTGGTCATGACTTTTTTATCTGTTAATTACAGTGAACTGCATGCTTTCGAGAACGTCAAGAGCTTTATCGTTAAGGGATTTATCGTTGCTTCCAACGCAAAGGGCATCAATTATAATTTCCGCTTCCGGCTGTGCGGTTTTAAGAAGAACGGCATTCGCCATAACGCAGATGTTTGTTACAACTCCGCAGATTTCGATTACGTCGTAGTTATAATCTTTATGGAGAACAAGCATTGCAAGGTCAAGACTTCCGAAAGTGTGTTTGCTGATGGTCATTGCGTCTTTGCATGCTTTACCGGTTTCGCCATAAAGTTTCCAGCCTTCGGTGCCGTTCTGGCAATGAACTACCGGAAGTTTTCTTCCCTCCTGCATTTCAAGATAACCGGAGCCGTGGGTATCCATTGTATACATAATATCAGCGCCTTCAGCTCTGTAAGCTTCAACTTTTGCGGCAATGCGCTCATCAAGAAGCTCCGCGCCTTCAAAACCAAGGCTTCCGTTAACAAAATCGTTCTGGTAATCAACAACAACAAGAAGTTTTTTCATATTTTAATCTCCTTTTAACTGGATTTTTTATTCATCAAGTTCGCCGCAAAGATCTTTTTCCATAAGTTCCTCAATTTTATCCCTTGGGTATCCGCAGCTTAAAAGATAATAGAGCTTTGCAACGGCGGCTTCGGTGGTCATGTTTTTTCCGCTTACTGCTCCGGCTTTTTTCAGCGGACTGCTTGCGGCGTAATGCCCAAGGCTTACCGTTCCGGTAGGACATTGCGAGCAAACAACAACAATGTTTCCCCGTTCATATGCCTTTTTGATAATTCTGCTGAGTTCGGCACAATAATTCGGTACGTTTCCGGCACCGAATGTTTCAAGAACAACGCCCCGGAGCTTTTCGGTAATTATATTTTCAAAAAGGTCGATCTGTATTCCGGGAAAGATTTTTATAACGCCGATCGGTTCTTCAAGGAATTCCTGAATTTCAAAAGGTTTTTCACTCTTTTTAAGAAGAATGTTTTCCCGGTAGCGGATTCCGATTCCCGCATCGGCAAGTTTGGGATAATTCGGAGAGTCAAAAGCGATAAGACTGTCCGCGGACATTTTTATGGAACGGTTTCCGCGAAGGAGTTTTCCGGCGAAGAAAATGCAAACTTCGAAAACCTTTCCGGAAGCCGCTATCATCATGGAAGCAAGGATATTATCTTTTCCGTCGCTTCGGATTTCGCAAAGTGGAATCTGGGAACCGGTTATAATAACAGGTTTTGAAAGATTCCGGAGAATAAACGAAAGCGCGGAAGCGGTATATGCCATTGTATCGGTTCCGTGAAGAACAACAAATCCGTCGTATCTGTCCATATTATCGCGGATGGTTCTTCCAATAAGGTTCCATTCGCTTACGGTTACATCGGAAGAATCAAGAAGCGGAGAAAATTCAATTACGTCATATTCCGGAAGTTCCGGAGAGGAAAAATCGCTTATTCTTGCCATAATATTGGCAAAAGGTTCTTTACCGGGTTCATAACCGTTTTCGCCGCGTTCCATTCCGATGGTGCCGCCGGTATAGATAATGCAAATGCGTTTCATCTTTACCTCCGCTTTTTTGATACTTTTATATTATCACATATTTTTATTTTGGTAAACATATTTACGTTCAAAAATATGTTTTTCTTTATTGGATTCTGGCTGGTTTTCCGAAGGAATAAATCCGCGCTTTAAATAAAAATCAATGGCTTTTTTGTTGGAATCCAGTACGGTTATATATGGATTTTTGCATTTTTTAAGAGCAAATTCAAGAAGTTCGCTTCCAAAGCCTTTTCCCTGTTCTTCCGGTAAAATGTAAAGCAGGCATATTTCCTCATCGGCCGGATTAATTCCTACTATTCCAACCGGTTTTCTTTCGAAATAATCAATATAAAGTTTATAACCGTTTTGGATTTTATTAAGTAAATAATTTACCATATATTCTGAATCGTGTTTTTCTATAAATTCGGAAGAACAAATATCTTTGTGGGAATCTTTCCAGGATTCCATATAAACTTTTGCGGAATCAATAATATTTTCTTTGCTTACTTTTATAATCATATTTATCCCCCTTCGTTTTATAAAAAAATAAGCACTGCTTCAATGAAGAAACAGTGCTTTTTTGGAGGCGACAACCAGATTCGGACTGGTGAATCGAGGTTTTGCAGACCTCTGCCTTACCACTTGGCTATGTCGCCATATATTTTAAGCCCCACAAAACTATGGGGCTTAAAATCTGGAGCGGGTTACGAGGCTCGAACTCGCTACCTCGACCTTGGCAAGGTCGCGCTCTACCAGATGAGCTAAACCCGCAAATGGTGCCTTCGGTCGGAATCGAACCAAC
>JAFXBK010000056.1 GCA_017521825.1 Oscillospiraceae bacterium | reverse complement strand
CCCCCGACATAGAAACAAGAAAAAGACGAAAAGATTTCTATTTGCGAAACGGCTATAAAGAAACGGGCTATATGATAAAACTATCGGGCGTTGTTCAAGAAATCATCATTGCAAACGGTGAATTTAACAAGACTCAATTCCACAATTTCTTTGTTCTATATAGCAACGGAACTATGTGGCCAAGAATATGGAAGCAATCAGAATGAAAATTTGACAAATTCCAATTTGTCGAACTGATAAGGGCGCACTTCTATACACCTATCGGTGTGTTATACGATTTGCGGTTTTGCACCGCATCAAAGCCTCCCTTTACACAAGGGAGCCTTTCCGAAACCAGTGCATATTGAAAAAAATCCGACCTATGATCGTGACCATAGGTCGGATTTAACTGTTTTACGAACCCCGCGGGAAATTCCGCCGCTTTTTTAAATCTTAATAAAATCTTAATAATTTATACACTATTTTCTTAACAAAAAAACTGGTATTATATAGTCGGAGGCGAGAAAATGTATAATTTGCTGATTTGTGACGACGAAAGGGATATCCGAAATGCCCTTAAAATATATCTTTCCGGCGAAGGCTATAAAATTTTTGAAGCAGAAAACGGCGAAGAAGCCCTTAAAATAACTTCCTCTGAAGAAATTCACCTTGTTTTGATGGATATTATGATGCCGAAGATGGACGGCGTTTCCGCAACCTTAAAACTTCGGGAAAACTGCAACGCGCCGGTAATTTTTCTTACCGCGAAAAGCGAGGATACGGATAAAATCTTCGGTTTAAGCGCCGGGGCGGACGATTACATAACAAAACCCTTTAACCCGCTGGAAGTTATCGCAAGGGTAAAGGCCCAGCTTCGCCGCTACGCATATTTCGGCGGAATGGAAAAGAAGGAGGACCTTATAACCGTCGGCGGGCTTGAACTTGACGATAAGGGAAAAACCGTTTCCTTAAACGGCGAAATCCTTACCCTTACCCCGACGGAATATGAAATTATGAAGCTTTTTATCCAGAACCCGGGAAAGGTTTTTTCTTCAAAGGAAATTTATTCCGCGGTCTGGAGCAGCGACCCTTTGGGCGCGGAAGGAACCATAGCCGTTCATATCCGCCATATAAGAGAAAAAATAGAAATCGATCCTGCGAACCCGCGCTATCTTAAAGTTGTCTGGGGAAAAGGTTATAAACTGGAGGGTAAAACATGAAAAAGATTTACGGAAGTTTGTTTTTAAAAATGTTTGCTTTTGTCGCGGTATGTATAATAACGCCCCTGCTTATCGGATGCGCCTGGTTTGCGGCGGAAGCTTATGATGACGACATGTATGTTTCCGGGAAAACCCCGGAATTTGAACAAACCTTTTCCGCGGAAAGTTTTGTTGCCGGAAAACTTATAGATATCCACGAATACGTCTATTGGCACGATATCAGCGGACTTATTGAAAACGAATATTATTTCAACGAAAAAAACTTCGCTTTTGAAATTTTGGATTCCGAGGGAAAAAGCGTCCTTACAACACTTAAAGCCGGCGTTACCGGAAAACCGGAAATCCATCTTCCGGAGGAAAGCGGTTCAAGGGGATATATCCTTATGTTAAGCGATTACCCGACAAAAGAGGTTGACGAGGAAGGAAAACCCGTTGCGGAATATACCATAAACGGCTATATTAAAATGCCGATGGATCCGAACGGTGACGGTTATTCCAGATTGGAAAAATTCAAATTTATCTCCGAATATCGCTACGATTTTATAAAATACGGAATAATCTGCTTTATTGCAAACGCAATTCTTTGCCTTTATTTGATCGCTTCTTCCGGTTACGATAATAAAGGGGTTCTTGCGTTCCGCGGCCTTAACGCAATTGATTATGATATATTGCTTGTGCTTGCTGCCATTGGAATCGTTGCGGTTGTGAACCTTATGGACAATCTGCGTTTTGCCTATGACGATGTTTATAAATATCTGTCCTTTGGCGTTGGTTTTGCGGCCCTTACTTTTATCACCCTTGTTGTGGTTATGAGCACCGCCGCCCATTTTAAAATCGGTGAATGGTGGAGTCATACTTTCTTATATCAGCTTGGAAGCGTTTTTTTGAATTTTTTCCGTTGGTTTATGAGCAACATCGGAATAACCTGGAAAATTGCTCTTGCGGCGGCGTTTTACAGCTTTGTTGTCTATCTCCTTGGAATCCTTTCAACGGGATATAACATCGGGGTTTTCGCGATTTTGTTTGCGCTTTTTGTTATTGTTGCCGGAATCTGTATCGTTATCTGGTTCGGTTCCCAGCTCAGGAAAATAAGGCGCGGCGGCGAAGCCATTGCCAACGGCGATTTTGAATATCGCATAAACAGCTCCGAACTCTGGCCGATGCTTCGGATGCACGCATATAACCTTAACTGCGCCGCGGACGGAATGTCCAAAGCGGTTGACGACAGGATGAAAAGCGAGCGCTTTAAAACCGAACTTATCACAAACGTCAGCCACGATCTTAAAACTCCCCTTACCTCCATTGTTTCCTACGTTGACCTTCTTAAAAAAGAGAACATAGAAAACGAAAACGCCCGGGAATATATCGATGTTATCGACCGCCAGAGCGCAAAACTTAAAAAGCTTACCGAAGACCTTGTGGAAGCTTCGAAGGTTTCCAGCGGCGCCCTTGCGGTGAACAAAGAGGTCCTTAACATCGGCGAACTTATAAACCAATCCGTAGGCGAATTTTCCGAAAAGCTTGAAGCGGCAAAAATCACCCCGGTTATAAATCTTCCGGAAAAAGAGGTTTTTGTAAACACCGACGGAAGGCTTCTCTGGCGGGTTTTCGATAACCTTATCCAGAACATAATAAAATATGCCCAGCCGGAAACAAGAGCCTATTTTGACCTTTTGGAAGAGGAAGGCGCGGCGGTTCTTACCATTAAAAACATCTCTAAGGAACCCCTTAATATGACCGCCGAGGCGCTTATGGAACGCTTCGTTCGGGGCGATGCTTCCAGAAACAGCGAAGGAAACGGCCTTGGACTTTCCATTGCGAAATCCCTTACGGAACTTTGCGGCGGAACTTTTGAACTTACCCTTGACGGCGACCTTTATAAAGTAAAAATAACCGTTCCGGAAACGGAAAAACCGGAAGAAAACTGAATAACAAAAAAACAGGGTTTGTTTTTGAAAAAATAAACCCTGTTTTTGCTTGTAATAATGCGGTTTATATGGTAAAATTATAAATTGTCTTAAATTACAATTGGAGGAATTTTAATGCCCGGTTTAAAAGAAGAAATTTCACGCAGAAGAACTTTTGCGATCATATCTCACCCTGACGCAGGTAAAACAACCCTTACCGAAAAATTCCTGCTCTATGGCGGTGCAATTGCCCAGGCAGGCGAAGTTAAAGGAAAAAAAGCAAAAGCCGCAACCTCCGACTGGATGGAAATTGAAAAGCAGCGCGGAATTTCCGTAACTTCCTCCGTAATGCAGTTCCAGCACAGCGGTTTTTGCATCAATATCCTTGATACCCCCGGACACCAGGACTTTTCCGAAGATACTTACAGAACCCTTATGGCTGCGGATTCCGCAGTAATGGTAATCGACGGAGCAAAGGGCGTTGAGCCCCAGACCAGAAAACTTTTCAAGGTCTGCTCCATGCGCCATATTCCGATTTTCACCTTCATCAACAAAATGGACCGCGAAACAAAAGATCCTTTCGATCTTTGCGAAGAAGTTGAGCGCGAACTGGGAATAGACACTTACGCAATGAACTGGCCCATCGGCTGCGGAAAAGAATTCCAGGGAGTTTACGACCGCGAAAAGAAAAGCATCCTTTTCTTCGGCGACGAAGGAAAAGGCCGAAAATCTTCCTCGGTAGAAATTGAGCTTGACGACCCGGAAGTTGCAAATTATCTTGGCGAAAAAAGCTGGGAACAGATCCGCGACGACGTTGAACTTCTTGGTGCGGGAAGAGATTTTGATATG
>JAFXBK010000055.1 GCA_017521825.1 Oscillospiraceae bacterium | reverse complement strand
CCCGCAAGGTTGCCTTGAAGCTTCGCCGTTGCGGTTCTTACAATATCCGCCTTCGCCTGGGAATAAAGCTTCTTGAATGCCGGGGCTTTCATGCGTTCGTATAGCGTCCGGGGCGTGCATTCCAGGGCTTCCGCCGCCGCTTTTATGCTTCCCCTTTCGATAAGTGCCGCAACAATAGCTTCATCTTCCAGCCGTTTCATTTTTAACCTTCTTCCGGCTTCGCCGCCTGGGCTTTACGTTCCCAATATCGGACGGTTGCCGCCTTCACCTTTTCCGGGTTATTCTTCACCCAATTCCGTTTATATTCGTTCCGGGCTTTTCGTGCGGCTTCGCTTAATACGGAATTTTCGTTTCTGTTCTTTTTCATAGCGTGTTTTCCTTTCCATCTTCGCCGTGAAGAATATAGTTTACTACTTCCACAAGGATCCCCTTGCCGGATCCCGTTGCCCCTTCAAAGGAAGATATTTCCCCGGCTTCGCTGGTGTTACTGCCAACGCTTCCAGCGGGGTCAAGATCCGCCGCCGCCCGTCCTTATAAACGGCGGTAAATAGTCCGTTGTTTGATTCTTTTGCCAACGCTTCCAGGGCGTGCAAACGCTTTTCAATGCCGTGCTTCATGCCATTTTGATAATGCCATTCGTGGCAAGTTCGCCGTTGATTGCTAAAACAAGTTCCCCCAGGGGCGTTAATTCCCCGGCTTCGTCTTCTTGTCCTTCCAGGGCGTGCAATACCCGGATAATCGTTAAACAATCTTGCGGGTTTGCTTTCCGCACTTCGTTTAACAAGTCTTCTTCAACGCCGTTTAGCTTCATGTCTTTCACTTCCTTCCTTGCTGGTGTTTGTGGTGGTTTTGGTGTTCGGAATGTTCTTTATATTCCTTGTTATCATTATACCAAAACGGAAGGTTTATTGCAAGTGTTTTTTGTGTTTCTTTTGTCTTTGGTGTCCGTGGTGTCAACGGTGTTTATTATATTTCTTGTTCAAAGAATAGGTACAAACAAACCTTAACATTGAAACGCCGGGAAGATGATATTTCCATTTACGCCCCTTCCTGGGCTTCGTTTTTCTTCTTTTTCCTTCGGATCCGTTTCCCAATGTTTCCCAATCATTCCCAACCTATTCCCGACTACTTTCCGACTATTTTCCGCCCTTTTTCCGGCTTCATGGTGAAAAAACGGCTTTCCTATTTGCGTTTTAAGGCGGGTTTCAAACCTTCCGAAGGTGTTTATATGTCCTGGAAGAAAAGGGCAAATTTGGGCTTCCTGGGCGGTTCTACGGCATAGCAAAGAAAAAGGCGGATCCCGTGAAGGTTCCGCCCCTTTTTTCGTGTTTTTCTGTTAATCGTCCCAGGGTGTCCCGCCCTTGTAGGGGGTGAAGCCGTCCGCCTGGTATGCCCGAAGGTTGAAGGTGCTATGCTTGCCGTCAAAGATAAGCTTCGCCCGGTGTTCGTCTTCCGTGAAGCGGCTTTTCATAATCTTCAAGGAAATTTCATTGCACACGGAAGGAATAGGCTTCCCAGCGTCACGGGCTTCACGCTTCAAGCGGCGGATTG
>JAFXBK010000054.1 GCA_017521825.1 Oscillospiraceae bacterium | reverse complement strand
CTTTGCGCCCGCTCCGGATTTAAGCTGTGTTTCGTCCAAAAGGTCAAAACAGGCATTTTTTGCCGCCTGGTAATTTTCCTTGCAGATGGCAAGAGGATATTCATAAAATCTTCTGGAACAGCTTTCCGTGCAGGGGTGCGAACAAAGGCTTTCTACTGTAAAAGGCATCGGGTTGCGTTCAATAATAACACGCAGAGCATCAAGGCTTCTGCCGTTTTTAATAAGACGCATTATAAGAGGAATATCCGCACCAAGGGGACAGGCCGCACGGCACTGCGCCTTTGTGCAGTTTATATGAGGAATGGGGCCGTTTGCCTTTTTTGGCTGTGCGCCATCTTTATTTTTATATCTTCCGCCGGCATAAACCTCTTTTTCAATATCCGGAAGATCGGAAGTAAGAATTCCGGAAAACTGCGCGTAATCGCATTTGGAAACATCGTCCGCAAGCTGGCGGAATCTTGCAAGGCCGCCGGGTCTTATAATATCGGAAACCACCGTAACAGGCCAGATGCCCGCATTAAAAAGTCTGGAAGCAGTGTAATAATCCGCACCGCCCGCAAAGCAAATGCGAAGTCCGCCGCCAAAATCGTTGGCGATTTTTTCCGCAAGAGAAAACGCTATGGGGAAAAGCGCCCTGCCGGTAAGTCTTCCGTTTTTAACGGGAGTTTTCTTCGCGCTTTCGATAATAAGTCCGTCGCAGACTTTTACTCCGAATTCAAGACGCTTCATATCCGCCTTGTTCTGCAAACGCAGAAAAGCGGGTTTAAGGTCATCATAAAGG
Source organism: Oscillospiraceae bacterium (assembly GCA_017521825.1). Classification (GTDB taxonomy): domain Bacteria; phylum Bacillota; class Clostridia; order Oscillospirales; family Ruminococcaceae; genus UMGS1668. The sequence goes on along the minus strand of JAFXBK010000054.1, from coordinate 1,238 downwards.
GCGCCGCTTTCCAGGCGTTCCTTGCTGATGACTATATCATCGTATCCGTTGATATCAAGAATTCCACGAACGGTATAGTATCCCAAAAGATCCGGGCTTATTCTTACAAAAGTGTGCAGGCGTTTTTCTTCAATAAGATAGGCCGCCGCTTCTTCAATTTCCGCAGCGGAAAGTCCTTCCCTCGGAACAAAAACCGCAGAAGAACACACCCTTGGACTGATATCGGAAATATATGTATTATCAATGCCGTCAAGTTCGTCCATATGCGCCCTTGCCCAGTTTTCGCATTCGCGCCATACGGGAGTATATTCCGCGGATTTAAGGCCTTCGATAAAGCTGTTCATCTTTTCGGATTTTAAATCCTCAAGGCTTCCGCCAACGGACATATTGAATACAAAGCCTTCCGGCACGCCAAGTTCAAATGCCGTGCTGATAAGCTTTATTGCATACCATGCTTTTACATATTCTCCAAAAGCTTCCGCAACAGAAAGTTCGGAAGGTTCTTCGGAAGAATACGTTCTGTCACCAACATAGGTGTTTGGTTTTTCCGCCTTTTCACATTCCGGAAAAACGGTTTTAAGTTCAAAAAATCTTGCGCCGGAAAGATATGCCGCAATAATTCCCTGGGCAGTCTGTGTAACAGGTCCGGCCGCAGGGCCCACAGGGTTTTCTATGCGCATTCCAAAAATGGGCAGTCTTGCCCTGCCTGCTTTATAAAAATCCTTTATGCCAAAGATACTGCCAAAGGCGTTGTGTTCCTCAATAAGCAGTCCCATCAGCTTTTCAAAAGAAAGCGGTCTTAAATTATCGCTCATAAAGCATTTCCTCCCATTTTTGCGCGGTCATAAAAATACATATTAATTTTAACATTTTTTCTTTACAATTACAAGGTACAAATTTTTCAAGAATTTCCGCCCCGAGATAAAAACTTATATAAGTTTTGCAGGCGGCGAAGGAAATTTTTTGTCCGTTTTTTTCGTAATAAGGCATGCTCCAGGATATATATTCCGAAACCCCGGGAACGCATTTTTTTATAATGTTCCGGAGTTTCACAATATGTTCTTTTGCTTCCGGAATCTGCTGTTCGATATATTCATCAACGGTTTCGGGAGCTTTTCCGCAATAATGCCCCTGGTTTGTGTTTTTGAATTCCCGGCCGCAGTTCGGACATTTCCACATAAAGATTCCTCCGTTTGTTTTTTATAATTTTATATATTCAACAAATCCGTTTTCGTCAT
>JAFXBK010000053.1 GCA_017521825.1 Oscillospiraceae bacterium | reverse complement strand
TGGGGGTTGATGATTATTCCGGCGATTTTTCCGTCGCTTTTCCTTACAATTTCGTCAATTTTGGAAAAAGGCATAATATTTGCTTTATCTTTCGGCAAAGGGCTTTTTTCAAAAGCGAAAAAACTTGAAAAAATCGGAATCATTTTTCCTTTATCCTTAATATCAAGAAGCGGAATCGTGTTAACTTTATCGCGGTAAGGAACAAGGAAATTTGCGTTTCCGATTCTTCCGAAAAAATCGCGCATGAATTCCGGATCCGGATTTTCCGCCATTATATCAGAAGCCGCATCGACATCTATTCCGCTTTCGAAATTTGTTATATCTTCGTTCATTCCCTTTCACTTCCTTTTTCGATTTTTTCAAGAAGGCTTTGCATATCCTCTGGAAGAGGGCTTTCGAATTTGAGCACCGCGCCGGTTATCGGGTGCTCAAAAACCATTTTGCTTCTGTGAAGAGCCTGTCTTTTGATATGCTCAAGGCTTCCGCCATAAAGTTCATCGCCGCAAAGCGGGTGGCCTATATGGGCAAAATGCACCCTTATCTGGTGGGTCCTTCCGGTTTTCGGGCGAACCCGAACAGCTGTGAGCACGCCGTTTGCCGCTATGGTTTCGTATTCGGTTACGGAAGGCTGACCGCTTTCCGCAATAAAGCTTTTGTGAACCGCCGGGTCGCTGTCATCGATGGGTGCATCAATCGTTCCGCAAGGGTTTTCGAGCACGCCTTCGACTATTGCAATATATTCCTTTTCGCCGCCGTTTTTTGTGAGCACCGCCGCGGAATGGGAATGTTTCCCGATTACGATTATTCCGGAAGTATCCATATCAAGGCGGCCCACAACGTGGAATTTTGCGTTTCCGTAACGTGCGGCGCAATAGTTTGCGACGGTATCCGTCTGGTGGTTTTTGGAAGGATGAACCGGTATATTAACCGGCTTATTGAACACAACGATATCTTCGTCCTCGTAAAGCATTTCTATCTCAAGGTCGGGATTCGGGGTAAAATAGCTTTCCCCTTCCGGAATATAAGCCTTGAGCACGGAACCGGATTTTATTCTGTCGATGGTGCGGATCGGAACCCCATCGAGCAAAAGCGAATTTTCGGTATGGCGCATTTTTACTATCAGAGCGTATGAAAAATTCTGGCAATAGCGCAGATAATGATATGCCTGTTTTCCGTCGTGCTCATCGGTTATATTGAACACAAGTTCCCGCATTTTTCCAAACCGCTCCTTTCAAAAAATACGGCGGGAGCAAGCCCCCGCCCTACTTTAAATTTTTTATTTTTTAAGAAGATCACGGATTTCCATAAGAAGTTTTACTTCTTCGGAAAGTTCCGGTTCTTTTTCTGCTTCAGCAGCTGCAGCGGCAGCTGCGGCTGCTTCCTCTTCGGCCTTTTTCTTTGCTTCCGCTTTTTCTTTCGCGGCGTTGAAGGTTTTGACGATAAGGAAAACAACAAAAGCGATGAGGATGAAATCGATAATTGTGGAAATAAAAGTTCCGATTGCCATAACAACGGCGGGATCGGTAACTTCGCCGGCTTCGTTAACAACTTCGGGCGTAAGAACGATATTAAGTTCGGCAAGGTCAACGTCGCCGATTATCCATCCGATGAAAGGCATGAAAACATCGTTTACAAGGGACGTTGTGATTTTTCCGAAGGCGGTTGCGATGATAACACCGACAGCCATATCAAGGACGTTGCCTTTTGCAATAAAAGTTTTGAATTCTTCAATAAATTTTTTCAATGTTTTCAAATCCTTTCTTTTTTATAAAATCAATGTCTCCGCCAGGTGGAAGGCATAAAGAGAATCAGCATCGGGAAAATTTCAAGTCTTCCGGTAAGCATTAAAAGCGAAAGGAAAAGTTTTTCAATTCCGCTGAACACGTTATAAACTCCGCCGTGGCCGACTTCGCCCAAAGCGGGTCCTACGTTGTTGAAGCATGAAAGAACCGCACTGAAAGAGGTTTCATAATCGTGCCCCATCATCATTATTACAATACTTGCGACGGCAAGAATTGCAAAAAACGCACTTATATATACCATTATAAAACTTCTGGTTTCTTTGTCAATAATCTTGCCTTCAAATTTAATGGTAGTAATTTCATGCGGGTGGGCAAGACGATGAGATTCCTTTCGGAGCATTTTGAACATCATTATAATTCGGCTTATTTTAATACCGCCGGCGGTTGAACCGGCACAGGCACCTGTAAAAAGAAGCACCAGAATTACGGAATGGCAAAGCATTGGCCAATTCATAAATTCAACGCCTCCGAAACCGGTTGTGGAAATTATCGCACCTGTTTGGAAAAACGCCTTTCTTATTGCAACGCCGAAATCTCCGTAATATTCTGTCGCATTTATTCCCATTATTACTGTGCTTACGGCAACTATTGCAAGGAAAACCCTAAGTTCTTCACTTTTAAAAACAATTTTGAAACGGCGGAGAAGCATAAGGTAATAGAGGTTGAAGTTCACTCCAAAAACAATCATAAAAAATCCGACAACCCACTCAACATAGGCGCTTTCATAAGCCGCAATTCCCGCATTGCGGACGCTGAAACCGCCCGTTCCCGCGGTCGACATCGCGGTTGTTACCGCATCGAAAACTCCAATTCCGCCGAAAAGGAGCAAAACCGCCTCGATAACAGTAAGTCCGGAATAGATTCCATAAAGGATAAGGGCGTTTGAACTGGATTTCGGAGCAATTTTACCAACCGTCGGTCCCGGAACTTCCGCCCTCATAATATAGAGCGAATGTCCTTCTGAAAACTGGGTAAGCATAAGGAGAAACATAATTATTCCCATACCGCCTATCCAATGGGTGAACGCGCGCCAGAAAAGGATTCCTTTCGGAAGGATTTCCACATCTTCGAGAATTGTTGCACCGGTTGTTGTGAAGCCGGAAACGGTTTCAAAAAACGCATCGATAAGCGAAGGGATTGAGCCGCTTAAATAAAACGGCATTGCTCCGAAAAACGAAACAAAAATCCAGCCCGCCGCAACGGCAATATAGCTTTCCCTTGCAAAAACAAGGTCGTTTTTCGGCTTTTTAAAACCGAACATCGCGGCAACGCAAAAAGTTACCGCAATGCTGTAAACAAACGGCATTAAAACTTCATATTCACCGTAAAAAACGGAAACAAGCATCGGTAAAACCATAAAAGCGGATTCCGCCATTAAAATCATACCGATGATATAGCGAATCATTTTATAGTTCATTTTATCTCATGATATCGTCGAGTTCATCAATGGTGTTTACGCCTTCGGTGATTACAACGACGGAATCTCCTTTCTTAATACAATCAAAACCTCCGGGGATTATCGCGCGGCCTTTTCTTACTATTGCCGCAACAAGAACGTTTTGTTTTATTGGAAGATCCTTCAGTTGAACCCCTATATAATCCGCATCGTCCCTTACGACAAATTCAAGAGCTTCGATACGGTTATCTACAATTCTTCTAAGGGATTCAACCTTATTCTTGCTGTAGGAGTTCTGAATAGCGCGAACATAGGAACTTATGCGCTCAGCTGTAATAAGTTTCGGGGAAACAACGCTTTCGATTCCGCTTGTTTCAATAACTTCCGGGAAGGAAAGATGATGAACTTTTGTTATTACTTTTTCAACATCCTTTGCCTTTGCGTACATTCCATAGATTATGTTCATTTCATCAAGTCCGGTGAGGGCGACAAAGCCGTCGAAATCAATAATTCCTTCTTCGAGGAGAACGTCCTTTTCCGTTGCGTTTGCACAGACGATTGAAGCTTTCGGAAGAAGTTCGGAAAGTTCTTCACATCTCTTCTGGTTCTGTTCAACAATTTTTACGTCGATCCTCATATCGATAAGCTGGTTCGCAAGATAATAAGCTATCATCGAACCGCCGACTATCATTACGCTTTTAACCGGGCGTTTGAAGCTTCCTATTGCCTCGAAGAAATCGTGGATATTCTTCGGGGAAGCGGTTATGTTGATTTTATCACCTTCACGAAGGATAAAATCGCCTCGGGGAATTGTAATATCTTCTCCCCTTCTTACAGCGCAGACAAGAACTTTTATCTTATATTTTCCATAGATGTCTTTAAGCGCAAGGTCGCAGAGAGGACATTCTTTTCCTATGGTATATTCAACAAGTTCAACGTGGCCGCGGCAGAAAAGTTCAACATCGTTTGCGGAAGGGAAACGGAGAATTCTTGAAATTTCGCTTGCGGCGGAAAGTTCCGGGTTAACGATCATGGAAAGCCCGAGTTCTTCCTTCATAAGTTCGAGCTGGTTTCTGTATTCCGGGTTTCTTACCCTTGCGATGGTTTTCTTTGCGCCGATCTGTCTTGCGATAAAGCAGGAAAGGATATTGACTTCGTCCGCGGAAGTTGCGGCAATTACAAGGTCGGATTCGGCAATTTCCGCCTCCTCAAGATATTCCTTTGATGCACCGTTTCCGCAAAGGGTCATTATATCGATTCTGTTCTGAAGATCCTCAAGACGTTCTTCATTTGTATCCATTACAAGAACTTCGTGACCTTCCTTAACAAGTTCGCCCGCAAGGGTGCTTCCTACTTTTCCGGCGCCGATAATTACTATTTTCATCTGTTTTTCCTTTCGGATTTTCTTTTTTTACATTCTTTCAAAATCAAAGGGCTTATATTCATCGGAAGCCCTTTTTTCGTTGTCTATTATCTTTTTGACAGCCGCCGGAACTCCGGCAACAAGGGCGTTTTCCGGAACGTTTTTTGTCACAACAGCTCCGGAAGCAATAACAGCGCCTTTTCCGATGGTTACGCCCGGGTTTATAAATGCGCCTCCGCCTATCCATACGTCATCGCCTATGGTTATCGGAAAGGCAAGCTCGTTTCCTTCTTCGTTTATGCGTTCGCAGGCTTTTATCGGGTGGGTAGCGGTGCAAATGGTTACGCATGGACCTATCATAACGTTGTTCCCGATATTTACCGCGCAGGAATCGTAAATGGTGCAGTTGAAGTTGCAATAAAAATTATCGCCCACGGAAATGTTTGAACCCTGGTTACATTTAAAACCGTTTTCGACAAAGCAGTTTTTTCCGGTTTTTGCAAAAAGGTTTTTAATAAATTCGACCCTTCTGTCAAATTCCGAATACGGAATATTGTTATATTCGGTACATTTATCTCTTGCCGCAAACATTTCCTTAAGAAAACTTGAAGCCTGGAACATCATTCCGGCGTCGCGCTTTTCTGTTTCTGTCATAAAACGATGCCCTCCGCATTTTATTTTATAATAAAGTTATGATACACCTTTTCATAATCAAAAACAAGCATATTTTGGAAAGCGGTTTTGTGCATATTAACCACCGTTTTTTTGGTTTGGTTGACAAAACCGCAATTTTTTATTATAGTTGTATTTGTGGTAATTTTGATTTTACAAACCTTTTGGAAAAGAAAAAGGAGAAAGCTATAATGTCCAACGGCACAAGAATTGACCCGGAAGAACGCGAACCCCGCGCAATTAAATTAAGGCAGCCGAAACACACCGGAAGAAAAATTGTTCTTGCGGTTCTTTCCGTTATACTTATCGTTGCGCTTGGCGGCGGAGTTTATGCCTTTGTGGAATACGGTCCGGATTTTGGATTTACTTCTGTAATCACAAAAAAACCGGCTTCTTCCGAAACCGAAGAACCTTCCCTTCCTTACGAACCGGAGATTCCCGAAGAACCGGAATCCGTTCCGGAGGAACCCCAGGTTCCCGAAACAAGCGAACCCGAACCGGAAATCCCCGTTATTGAAGAACCCGTTCCGGAAGAACCCCAGATTCCGAGGGACGAATGGTTTATGATTCTTGTAAACAAGGAAAACCCTCTTTCCGAGGATTTTTCGATAGAAACTGCGGTTATTGACGAAAGAGGACGCGTTGTTGACGCAAGGATTTTTGACGACCTTTCCGCAATGATTTCCGCCGGAGAAAGCGAAGGACTTGATTTTGTTATTCAGACGGCTTTCAGAACCTACGCGAAACAAAAAGAATTTTTCGAGGCCGGAACAACAACAGCCGCCCCGGGAACAAGCGAACATAACAGCGGACTTGCGGTGGATATCAGCTGCGCTTCCGGATATTTTGAAGGTTCGCCGGAGGAAGCATGGCTTCTTGAACACGCCCATGAATATGGCTTCATCCTTCGTTACCCGGAAGGAAAAGAGGATATAACCGGTTTTGAACACGAACCCTGGCATTTCCGTTATGTTGGAAAAGAACAGGCCGTTCTTATCAAAGAATCCGGACTTTGCCTTGAAGAATATCTTGCTCAATAAAATTTTTGCCGGTTTTTAAATCAAACCGGCAATTTTTTTAATTTTTTCTGAAAAAGCTGTAACCTTCCGGCCAAAAAAATTGCTTTTAAGGGTGAAAGGTCTTTCAAAAACAGAGAAAAGGAGGCGGATTTTTTTTGGAGGACTTTGAAATTGTTGAACTGTTTTTTAAACGCAACGAAGACGCAATCAAAAAAACTTCCGAAAAATTCGGAAAACGGCTTTTTTCCGTTGCCTTCGGAATAACCAAAAATTTTGAAACGGCGGAAGAATGTGAAAACGATACATATCTTGAAGCATGGAACAGAATTCCGCCGCACGAACCGAAGAGTTATCTTTATGCTTTTCTTGCCCGGATAACAAGGAACCTTTCCTTAAACCGCTGCCGGGAAAAAGAAACCCTTAAGCGCAAGGCTTTTATCTGCGAACTGAGCGCGGAAATGGAGGAATGTATTCCTTCGCCGGACGACATGAACTGCCGGATTGACGATATTGCCTTTGGCGAAGCAATAAGCGCTTTTTTAAGGAATCTTGAAAAAGAAAAACGTAATATTTTTATCCGGAGGTACTGGTTTTTGGATTCCGTTTCGGAAATTTCAAAACGCTTTTCTCTTTCGGAAAGCAACGTTAAAACAACCCTTTTCCGCCTTCGGAAAAATCTTCGGGAATATCTTGAAAAGGAGGGTTTTGAAATTTGAAAGGCGAAGAATTTTTGGAAAAACTTGAATTTATCGACCCGGAACTTATTGAAAAAGCGGAAGAAAAACCGAAAAACAAAAATTTAAAATGGATTTTTTCCGCGGCGGCAATAATCTTTCTTGTTTTTATGATTCCGGTTTTCACTCCGGAAAAAGCTCCGGTTGAACCGGGCGATTCCGGACCATGGTTTACCCTTTCGGACGGAAGAGAATTTTTTGTTTCCCCTTATGCGGACGCAATTTCCAATGAACTTCCTGAAGGGTTTGAATATTCCGGCGAAACAAACGCAGGCGGATACGAAAACGTTCCGTTTTATACAAATCCGGATATTCCGGAATGGGTTTACGTTTACCAGACGGTTTACTCTAACGGCGAGCTGGATTCCTTCGGAACCCTTATTCCGACAGAACCGCATAAAGCCTACCTCCGTTATGTTGATATAAGAATCCGCGGCGCACAGCTTGTAAACATCGATGGAGAGCATTTTATTTCCATGTGGAGCGTAAGGCCTTACGGTGAAGAACCCGACGTCACGGCGGAATACTATGATTATATTGAAGCCACCTATGGAATACGAATCGAAGGCGAACCTCCGGAAGGTTTTTCCTTCCTTGGAAAAACCGAATTTTCCGGGCACGATACCGTTCCTAAGGAAAATCTTCATTCCAATTATGGGGTTTTTGACGTTTACGCAAATCCGGCTGTTCCGGAAGTTATTCTTGTTTCAACCCAATGGCACACCGCGGAATCCGACAAAAACGGAACCATCAACAAAGGTTTCGATGTTTATATAAAATATGACTGTCCTTTCGGTTAAAATCCGGATAAAAAACGCACCCGACTTTCGTCGGGTGCGTTTTTTTATTCAGCCAGAAATATTCGTTTTAAAAATCCGAAGGCTGCTTTGTTTTTTGTAAAAAGATAAATCAGAAACGCGCCGGCCACGTTTAAAATCAAATCATCAATATCACAGCTTCCGGAAAGGGTTATGAACTGGAGAATTTCCACCGCAGAAACAATTGCGGCGCAGGTAAGAAGAAAAATTCCCGTTTTCCGCTGTTTTTCAAAATTAAGCGGAAGCAAAATTCCAAGGGGCATAAGGCAGACAAAATTTCCGATTATATTCACGAAAAACTGGTTCAGATTACCTTTTAAAAAATACTGAACAATGGTTTTGAACGGAACAATATTAAGGCTGTTTTGAACGTACATTTCAAAAAGTTCTTTGTTCCAGGTTACAAATCCGCCGTTTCTTCCCCAAAGGGGATCAAAAAGGGTCAGCGTTGCAAAAAGGAGAAGATAAAGACAGAGGAAAATCCGAAGGTTTATCTTCATCGGGTGGTTGTTTCCGCTTTGTTTTGTTAAAAGAAAACCGCCAAGCCAAAGAAATCCGCAGCTTGTGCAAAGAAGAACAAGCCTTCCCAGCGTTGAAAGGAAAAGCCTTGGAACTATTTCCGCGCCGAAATATATCAAAAGCAAAATTCCGGCAAATATATATGAAAGAACCGCAAAGGATTTAGAAAGTTTCTGCAATTTCAAGTCCCTCTTTTATTGCGGAAGAAATTTCCTCTTCTATTTTTTCCGCCGGAAGATAATCGAAATTTTCCCTTGCGACAACTTCAAAACCTTTTATACCCCAAAGCCAGAAAAGCGCTTTAAGATATGGGGTTGCCTGCTCGAGAGGGTCGCAGGTTTTTATTTCCATTCCGCGGGTGGTTATAAACATTGCGTTTTCCGCCTTACAAAGGCCGAAGCAGGTTTTATCGTTGCTGTCGAAGGTTACGCCGAAAAGCGAGCAAAGCTCGAAAAAGGTTTTAAGCGCCGCCGGAATGGACATATCCCAGAAAGGCGCGGCAATTACGATTCTGTCCGCTTCCTTTATTTTGTTTGCCCAGCAAATGGCTTCTTCGGAAACGGTTCCGCCTGCTCTGCGGCGGTTTTCGTCATACTGAACCGGGTTCAGTTCCAGTTCGTTTATTGTGATGGTTTCCACATCGTAACGTTCCTTAAGTTTTTCAACAATCGGTGTTGCGATTCGTTTTGTGCGGGAAAGTTCGCTACGGATACAGGAATCGATATAGAGAAGTTTTTTCATTATTTTTTCCTCTTTTCAATCTAATTTATTGTTAAAAGGATTGAACGGACAGCATACCTTTATACATCTTACATAAATTATGGCTTTTTATGTAAACGGTAGGCGCTTTGCAGATAAAGCATTCTTCGTTCGTGGGGTCACCTTTTTTTCAGCGTTTAATCAAAAGCCCCACTCCCTCAACGTGAGCGGTTTTCGGAAACATATCCACCGACTGGATTTTTTCCGGTTCATAGCCGAGGGACTGCATAATTTTGAAATCACGCGCCATGGTGGCGGTGTTGCAGGAAACATAAACGACCCGCTTCGGCGCCATCTTTGCAACTGCTTCAAGGGTGTCTTCGCTACAGCCTTTTCTCGGCGGATCGAGGATTATAACGTCCGGAGCTGTTCCGCGTTTTTCAAGTTCAGTTGCGGCTGTTCCCGCGTCTCCGCAAATGAATTCGGCGTTTTTAACGCCCATACGCTTTGCGTTGATTTTTGCATTTTCAATAGCTTCCGGAACAATTTCCACCCCGATAAGTTTTCCGGCTTTTTCCGCCATGGAAAGTCCGATGGTTCCCGCGCCGCAATAAAGATCGAGAACAAGTTCGCCGCCGGAAAGAGAAGCAAAATCCGCGGCGGTTTTGTAAAGTATTTCCGCGCCGGAATGGTTGACCTGATAGAAAGCGGCGGGAGAAATATCAACGGTAACTCCGCAGAGGACGTCGGTGATTCCGTCTTTTCCGAAAATTGTTCTGGATTTTCTTCCGAGCACAACGTTTGTGCGGTCTTTGTTGGTGTTGAGCACGATGCTCACAACGTTTTTAAACTGGGTGCTCAAAAGCGAAACAAGCAGTTTTTCGCCGGGAAGTTTATCTCCGTTGAGCACAAGGCAGATCCCGATTTCTTCGGTAACCTCGCCTTTTCTGATATAAACGGCGCGAAGAAGTCCGCTGTGGGATTTTTCGTCGTAGATGGAAATTTTGTTTTGTTTTACAAAAAAGCCGATGGCGGTGAGGATATCCGAAAATTCCTTCGGCTGAAGGCGGCAGTTTTTACAATCCATTACCTCGTGGCTTTTTTTGCGGTAAAAGCCAAAAACCGGTTCGCCTTTTTCCCCTTTTCCGACCTGATAAATGGCTTTGTTACGGTATTCTTCCGTCTTAGGCGAACCTATTGCCGGAAAAGGTTCAAGGTCAAATCCGCCGATTCGCTGAATGTGGTCGCGCACCCAGCTTGTTTTTTCCCGCAGTTCCGCTTCATATTTCATATGGCGGAGCGAGCATCCTCCGCATTCACCGAAAACCTCGCAATCCGGGTCAATTCTCTCCATGGAAGGTTTGAGCACGGAATCGAGCTCGCCATAGATGCAGTTTTTTCCGACCTTTGCGACTTTAACTTTTGCAAGGTCGCCGGGCGCAGTAAGCGGAGTGAAAACAACCATTCCCTCATAACGCGAAACACCGCTGCCCTCGTTTGTGACAGCGGTTATTTCGGTTTCGATAAAACTGTTTTCTTTTATCAAAAATTTCTTCTCCATTTTAACCCTCCGGATATGCTATTGCGCCGGAATAGCTTTGGGTAAGAAGGCTTTCGATATTTGAAATATGGAAGTTGGTGTTCGCGGCGGCGCAGTTGTTGATTATGAGCACGTCGGTGATTCCGCGGCTTTCAACAAGCTCAACAAGGTTTCCATCATAGTAACGCTCGTCAACAACGTAGGTTTCCTCAAAGCCGGAAGCGATATAGGTTGCCGGGGCGTTTCCGTAAGATTCCTTGATAATAACAAGTTTTCTTCCGTTATTGACGTTGGTTTTGATAACGGTAAGCGGATAGTCGCCGCCAAGGAATACGCCGTAGGAATAGGGGCCGCTGGCGTAGCCATGCATTACGGAAGAAGAGAAATAATTCTGAAGGTCGCCTTTGTTATACTGATAGGTTTTGTTTGCAACCGGGAATTCGCACCATTCGACATAGTCCGGATTTTCCTCAAGGGCTTTTGCCATGTTGGTTCCGGAATAAAGGGTTCCGAGGAAGCCGTTTATGGTGTGTTTGGTGTAGGAACCGTAATCGTAATAACTGAGTCCGGCGGCATCCATAAACGCGGTATATGCGTAATATGCGCCGAGACCGGTCCAGTGGTGGTCGGTGTTGAAGTAAAGATATTCGTCTTTATGGGCTTCAAGAACGCTGTAGGCATCAACGGATTTTACATCGGAATCCAGCATGGAATAGATATAATCAATGCTGTCCTTTTCGGAATTGGAGATGTTCTGGTATTTTTTCGGGAAAGGATAGAATTCCGCATGTTTGGGAATAACCATGTTATAAACCTGAACGCCGCTTCCGAAGGCATCGCCATATTTATTTACAACGGAAGCATAATATTCCGAAGCGGATTTGCTTCCGCCGAAAAGTTCGAACGCAATGCCTTTATAGACAAAAATTCCTGCAACGGTTTCGCCCTGTTCGCCTTCGTCAACAACAGGCTGCTGGGGTTCGGAACTTGTTTCCGGCTCGGAAGAACTGCTTTCGGAGGAAACGGGATTTTCCGGCTGGCTTTCGCTTCCGGAGGAAGGATTTACGGAAGGTTCGCTTTGGGTTTCGGAAGAACTGCTTTCAGAAGAAGCCGGTGGAACTTCATCACCGGTTGTTCCGGGAACGGGTCCGTAAATCTGGGCGCCGTCGATATGGATTCCGCGTATATCTTCCATCCAGGACTGGAGTTTTACAAAACTTTCACGGAAGGTGAAAGTATCCGCATAGGCAAGTTCGATTCCGAGGGTATATTCACCTTTGAAAAGGGATTCAAAGCTGAATTCCGGCATCTGGTTAAGGTCGCGTTTTTCATATTCGGAATAAGTCGGCTGGGGAAGCGCCCAGGCAAGGATTCCGATTACGAAGATAAGAAGAAGGCAAACCGCAACGCTTGCGATTTTTACAAGTTTATCGTTTCTTTCTTTGTTATAATCTTCGCCGTAGGCGGATTTATCAATTTTCATAAAAAGCCTTCTCCTTTCATCAGAATTTGTAATAGAGGAACGGGTTATAGCTCATACCCACAAGAAGGGCGGTGTTCATAATAAGCATAACAGCGTTCGCGGGAATCATAAGGATTTTTGCGGGCATCTGGAGCTTCGGGCGGTTTTCGACGAATTTTTTTGCCGCCGGAAGAATCGGGCAGCAGAAAGCAACCGCAAGAATAATCCAGAAAATATTGCCGAGAAGGGTGATTTCCAGAGAAATATCCCAGAATCCGGTGCCTTTTGCGCCGAACATTACAGCAAAGCAATCAAACATCTGTCCCATATCCTCAAAATAGAACATTACCCAGCCGAGAACCGCAACAAAGAGAAGATAGATGTTGGAGAGAACCGGAAGTTTTTTGAGCCATTTGAGAAGGAAGAGTTTTTCGATGATGATAAGAGCGCCGAACCAAAGGCCCCAGATAATAAAGTTCCAGCTTGCGCCATGCCAGAAACCGGTAAGGAACCAGACAATAAAGAGGTTGAGATACTGATGTTTTCTGTTGCCGCCAAGGGGAATATAGACATAGTCGCGGAAGAATCCGCCAAGGGACATATGCCATCTTCTCCAGAATTCCGTAGCGGAACGGGAGATATAAGGATAGTTGAAGTTTTCGAGGAAATGGAAACCGAATACTTTTCCAAGGCCGATAGCCATATCGGAATAACCGGAGAAATCGTAATAAATCTGAATCGAGAACATAAGAACGCCGAACCAGACCGCGGCGGTGCTTCTTGCCGTAAGGTCACCGGTAAGATAGGTTTCGGCAAACTGGCCGGCAACGTTTGCGATAAACACTTTTTTGGTAAGACCAACAAGGAATCTTGCGGTACCGCTCCAGATATCTTCGAGATTTTCCTGGCGGTTGTTTACTTCAACCGCAACATCGGCATAGCGAACAATCGGGCCGGCAACAAGCTGGGTATAGAGCGAAACATACATGAAGAACTTCATATAGTTATGCTGGGGTTCAACGTTGCCCTTATAAACTTCAATGGTGTAACTGAGCGTCTGGAAAGTGTAGAAGCTTATACCGATTGGAAGAGCGAATTCCGGAACCGGAAGAGCAAGGCCGGTGAGTGCGTTGATGTTTTCCACAAAAAAACCGCTGTATTTGAAAATTCCGAGAAGTCCGAGGTTAAGGACAAGGGATGAAATAAGCGCAAGTTTTGCGCCGATCTGGCCGCGGTATTTTTCGATTATGCGGCCGTGGAAATAGTCGATTGTCGCGCTGAAAATAAGAAGAGTTACCCAAACCGGTTCGCCCCATGCGTAGAAGAAAAGCGAAAAGAAAATAAGAACCGCGTTTCTGAAAACTCTGTTTTTTGTCGAAAAATAGAGAATCAGGTTAACCGGCAGGAAGAGATAGAGGAAAAATAAGTTTGCAAATACCATATTTTTGTCGTCCGTCCTTTGTTTTTGTTTATCTATCTGATGTCGTTTTTAAGCGAACTTTTTGTTACGACAGTAAAAATATAATAACCTATTTTTACTGCCTTTTCAACAGGTATTGAATTTTTTAACAATTTCATAACAAAATTATTCCGGAAAAGATTATTTAAGCCGGAACAGGAGCTTTGCAAAACCTTTTGCGGAAAAAGGGATAATCGGAGAAAAATATCCGCCTTTTCCGTGGATTTTTGTTGAAAGAAGAAGGTAAAGCGTAAGAACAATTCCCGCAAGAAAACCCCAGATTCCGAAAATCGCCGTTCCGATAAGCATGAACATACGCATGAATTTTATTGCGTAGCCAAGTTCATAACCCGGCTGGCTGTAATTTGCCATTGCAACAAAAGCCATGTAAAGCATTGTTTCCGAAGCGAACCAACCGCTTTTTACCGCAAAATCGCTTACGATTATTCCGGCGATTATCGAAAAAGTTGAAGATAGCATTCCGGGAGTGTTAAGGGAAGAAAGTTTTAAACCGTCGATTACAAATTCAAGAATCAGAAGCTGCCATATTATCGGGATATTCTGGTTTTCCGTTACAAGAACAAAGCCGAAAACTTCCGGAACTTTTTCCGGATATTCCAGCGCAAGAAGCCACACCGGCGTTACAAAAAGCGTAACAATCATCGTTAAAATTCGGGTTATCCGGAGATATGCGCCGGTAAGCGGCGGAAAATAATAATCGTTGGCGTCTTCGGCAATATCGAAAATCGTCGCCGGCATAATCATCGCGGTTGGTGTGTTATCCACCAGAACAATAAGGTCGCCCTGCATAATCTGGGCGGCGGCAACGTCCGGACGCTCGGTGAATTTATATTTTGGAAAAGGGTTCCAGCGCTGTTTTCCGTTAATAACGTTTGCCATATCCTCCTGGCTCATGGTCAGCGCTTCGATTTTTGAATTTTTTATTTTGTTACGGACGTCCTCGAGCATTGTTTTATCAACTTTTTTGCTCAGATAGCAAAGCGCTATATCGGTTTTGGAAACCGTTCCGATGGACTGATATTCAATGCTCAAATCGCAGTCGCGAATTCTTCGGCGGATAAGCGCCGCGTTAAAAAGCATTGTTTCGGTAAAGCCGTCCCTTGAACCGCGCAAAACCTTATCCCTGTCGGGTTCGGCATTATCCCTTTGGGGATAGTTACGAAGTTCAAAAACAAAGGCGTTCTGGAATCCGTCAACCATGAGCACGGTTCTTCCGCTGAGCACGGCGGTTACTATTGCGGCGGAATCGCTTTCCCTGTCAACGCCTCCGAAGGGAATATATTTTTCAAAAAACTCGTTTTCGGAAGGAACCTCCCCTTCCCCCATAAGCAAAAAATCCGAAAGGATACGTTCCAGAACGTCGCTTCGCAAAAAGCCGTCTATCATATAGAGCACCGCTTTTCTTCCCGCAACAACAAGTTCCCTTTTCTTTAAATCAAAGTTGCGCTTTGTGCAAAAAAGCGCATCAAAATGCAGTTTATTGGCTTCGATATCTGTTGAAATATTCATAAAATTCCACCTTTCCTTAAAATATTTTTCCAAGAAAAACAGGAATTATTAAATATTTATAAAACAGTTTGAGCACGGTGTAAAAGTCCCGTGCTCAAAAATTAATTTGACTGTAAGGAAATTTTATGCTATAATTGTTGCGTAAGCAACAGTTGTTTTCGCAACTATCATTATCCAGGAAAAGGAGGAAGATTTATGCCGAAATTTATGAGAAGTCTTAACGTTATAAGCCGCTGCCAATCCGCATTCCGTACCAAAAAAATGGAAGGAGAACCGGCCGGCTGTTACCATTCCCTTATTCTTGCTCTTTGCCGCGGACCCGGAAGAAGCCAGGACGAACTTGCAAAAGATATCTGCATAAACAAAAGCGGCGTTGCAAGGGCCCTTGCTTCCCTTGAAGCGGAAGATTTTGTTTTAAGAAGACCCGACCCCATGAACAAACGCAAAACCATTGTTGAACCCACGGAAAAACTTATTTCCGTTCTTCCTAAAATCCGCGAAACCACCGCGGAATGGAATTCGCTTGTTTCTCAGGGGATTTCCGAAGAGGAACTTGCTGTTTTTGAATCCGTTATTTTAAGGATGGAAAACAACGCAAGGCAGATTATAAAAGGATTGGAGGAAGGCGCAGACAGATGAGATTTTTACTTACTTACCTTAAACCATTTAAAAAGCGAATGACCGTTGGCCTTGCGATAAAAATTGCGGGAACGGTTGTGGAGCTTTTTCTTCCCTATATCCTCACCCACATTCTCGACAATGTTATTGGAACGCTTAGAATTGAAAAGGTTGTTTTCTGGGGAATTATGATGATAATCTGCGCGGCTTTGGCCTGCGCCGGAAACATTATCGCCAACAGAATGGCGGCGAAAACTTCCAAGGATTTTTCCAAAAAGATGAGAAAAGACCTTTTTGCAAAAACCCTTTATCTTTCCGAAGCACAAACCGACGCTTTTACAATTCCCTCGCTGGAATCCAGAATAACCACCGATACTTATAACGTACATAACTTTGTAAGCATGATGCAAAGAATGGGCGTTCGCGCGCCTATTCTCCTGATTGGCGGAATGGCCATAAGCTTTTTTATGGACCCGAGCCTTGCGCTTATTATGCTTGCCACCCTTCCCTTCATTTTCATTACAGTCTATTCCATTTCCCGGAACGGAATTCCGCTTTACGCAAAAGTTCAGGAAAAAGTTGACGGAATGGTTCGCGTTGTCCGCGAGGACACCCAGGGAATCCGTGTTATCAAAGCGCTTTCCAAAAACGATTACGAAAATCGCCGTTATGACGAAGTTAACCTTACGCTTTCCAAAGAAGAACGCAAGGCCGGAACCATTATGGGTTCCGTTAACCCTATTATGACCCTTCTTATGAACCTTGGAATCACCGCCGTTGTTGCGGTAAGCGCCTTTACCGTCCAGAAAGGAATTTCCACCCCGGCAACGGTTATTGCGTTTGTTCAGTATTTTACCCTTATTTCCATGGCGATGATGGTAATTTCAAGAATTTTTGTAATGTACACAAAATGCGCCGCTTCCGCAAAACGAATTTCGGAAGTTCTTGAAACTCCGGACAGCTTTTTCGTCACCGAAGATTCTTACGAAAGCGACAGCGAAAATTTTATTTCTTTCGAAAACGTTTCTTTCTCCTATCTCGGGAAAAAGAACAACATTGATAATCTTTCCGTTTTTGTTCCCAAAGGCGGAACTTTGGGAATAATCGGCGCAACCGGAAGCGGAAAATCCACCTTTGCAAAACTTCTTATGCGTTCTTACGAAGCGGATTCCGGAAAAATCAAAATCGGCGGAAGAGATATAACTTCCTACGGCCGGGAAGAACTCACTTCCCTTTTCGGCGTTGCGCTTCAGAACGATTTTCTTTATGCGGACACAATCCGCGAAAACATTTCCTTTGGAAGAGAACTTTCCGATGAAGAAATAAAAAGAGCGGCAAAAATTGCCCAGGCGGAAGATTTCATCGAAGCGCTTCCGGAAAAATATGAACACGTTATCGCGCCGAAAGGAACCAACCTTTCCGGCGGACAGCGCCAGCGCCTTCTTATCGCAAGGGCCGTTGCCGCAAAACCGGATATCATAATCCTTGACGATTCTTCCTCTGCTCTTGACTACAAAACCGATGCGGCGCTTCGGAAAGCGCTTGATTCCGAACTTTCCGATTCCACCGTCATCACCATTGCACAAAGGGTAAGTTCCGTTAAAAACTGCGGAGAAATTCTTGTTCTTGATAACGGAAAGGTTATCGGAAGAGGAACCCACGAAGAACTTTTGGAAACTTGCCACGAATATAAGGAAATCAGCGATTCTCAGATGGGAGGTGCTTTTGTTGACTGAAAACAAAAAACCCAAAGATACAAAAGGAATCCTTCTCCGTCTCGGAAAATACGTTCTTAAAGAATGGCCGCTCTTTATTTCTGCGGTTATCTTCACCCTTCTTTCAAACCAGCTTTCCCTTCTTGGTCCTAAATATTCCGGCGCGGCGATTGACGCAATCAGCCTTTCCGGCGGAAACAACCTTCCGGAAGTTTGGGAAAACGTTTTCCGAATGGCTGTTTGCTATGCCCTTTCGGCAATTCTTGCCTATTTCCTTGCGGTTATTATGGTGCATTTAAGCCAGAAGATTGTTTACCGCATGAGAAAACAGCTTTTTGAAAAACTTAACACCCTTCCGGTAGGATATTTTGACACACATCCGACCGGCGATATCATCAGCCGAATTTCCTATGATATCGATACCATCAACGCCTCCCTTTCCCACGACCTTGTTCAGGTTATGACCAGTATCTATACGGTTTTGGGTTCCCTTGTTTTTATGTGGAATATTTCGAAGCCGATGATACTCATCTTTGCGTTCACCGTTCCGGCTTCGATTCTTTTCACACGTTACCGTTCGAAAAAAGTTCGCCCGCTTTTCAGCGAACGTTCCAAAAAGCTTGGTGAACTCAACGGTTTTGCGGAAGAAATGCTTTCCGGAACCCGCTCTATTGAAGCTTACGGAAAGCAGGACGTTATCTCCGGAAGGTTCAACGTAAAAAACGAAGCGGCCATGGAAGCCTACTATAAAGCGGAATATTACGGAGCGACCCTTGGGCCTTCCGTAAACTTTATCAACAACTTTTCCATGTCACTGGTTGCAATGCTCGGCGGAATTCTTTATATGCTTTCCTTCGGCGGAAAAGTTGAGGAAACTTCGATTTTCTTCATAACTCTCGGCGGAATCGCACAGTTTGTTCAGTATTCCAGAAAATTCGCCGGCCCGATAAACGAATTCGCAAACATTCTTCACGAATTCCAATCCGCTTTTTCCGCGGCGGAAAGGGTTTTCAGAATCATTGACGAAGAACCGGAACCGGCAGATGCTCCCGATGCTGTCGGTCTTGATGATGTAAAAGGCTCCGTTGAAGTTGATGACATCACCTTCGGATATGTTCCGGAAAAACCGATTCTCAAAAACGTTTCCGTCAAAGCGGAACCGGGCAAAACCATCGCTATAGTAGGACCCACCGGCGCCGGAAAAACAACAATTATAAACCTTCTTATGCGTTTTTATGACGTGGATTCCGGCGAGATCCGCCTTGAAGGAATTCCGGCAAAGGAAATAAAACGAAAAGACCTTCGCAAAGCATTTACCATGGTTTTACAGGATACATGGCTTTTCCACGGAACGATTTTCGAAAACATTGTTTACGGCCGGGAAAACGCAACCCTTGAGGAGGTTAAAGCCGCCGCAAAAGCCGCAAGGATCGATAAATATATCGAAAGCCTTCCGGACGGTTACGACACCGTTCTTTCCGATGACGGCGTAAACATCTCCAAAGGTCAGCGCCAGCTTATTACCATTGCAAGGGCTTTCCTTTCAAAAGCGCCAATGCTTATTCTTGACGAAGCGACCAGCAACGTTGACTCCAGAACCGAAATAAAAATCCAGGAAGCCATGAGCGAACTTATGAAAGGCAGAACCTGTTTTGTAATTGCCCACCGCCTTTCCACAATTCAGAACGCGGACAACATTCTTGTTGTTCGGGACGGAACCATTACGGAACAGGGCACCCACAAAGAACTTCTTGAACTCGGCGGATTTTACAGCACCCTTTACACTTCCCAGTTTGCATAAAACAAAAAGGACGGCAAAGCCGTCCTTCTTTTTTGGTTTAAAAAACGGCGGGAGCAAATTCCCGCCGCAGGTTGAATTTTATAAAGTTTTATACTTTGGAATAATATCGCCGCGGATAAGGCTTCCGAGGACGGATTCGAGCATAACGCCATGGCGCGGGTCGCTTCCGTAGCTGAAAGTTGTTTTTACGCAAAGTTCCGCAAAATCCGTTGCCTTTCCTATCGCAATGGGAAGGCTTGCACCGCCGAGCATTGCGCCGATAAGAACCGAAGCGAAGATATCGCCGCATCCGGGATAATGTACCGGGATATATTCGCAGGGAGAATACCAGAAGGAACCCTGTTCGCCGTCATAGCCGATGTTTGCGAGAATTCCGGTCGCAAGTTCGACACCGGTGACAACGATTTTTTTAGGACCGAGTCCATGGAGTTTTAAAAGAAGGCTTCTGGCCTCGTTAACGGTCATAGGTTCGGTGCGGTAATTTTCGCCAAGGAGCATTGCGGCTTCCGTAAGGTTCGGCGTAATCAAGTCCGCAACCTCAACAAGTTCCTTCATCCGGTTCTGAAGGCTTTTGGTGCAGGTTTTATAGGCTTTTCCGTTATCGCCCATAACCGGATCCACAACTTTAAGCGCATTGGGATAGCTTTTGAAAAACTCCAGGCAGGAATCCACCTGTTCTTCGCTTCCGAGAAAGCCGGAATATACTGCTTCAAAATCTATATCAAGGTTTTTATAATGTTCAAGGGCTGGTTTTATATAATCCGTCAAATCCCGGAAAACAACTTCGCCGAAGCCGCCGGTATGGGTTGAAAGAACGGCGGTAAGCACCGGGCAAACCTGGTTCCCCATAGCGGAAAGAACGGGAAGTATTACGGAAACGGAACATCTTCCGAATCCGGAAAGATCGTGGATCGCGGCAACTCTTGCCGGTCTTTTTTCCATTGGGACACCTCTTTTTTAAAATTTTTCTCCATTTTTTTCGCCGAAAAATTCCGCGTATCTGTTTTTTAAAATTGCGGAAAATATTTTTACAAAACAAAGAATGGAGGGATTTTTTATGAACAGAACAGTTTCCGCCGTTATGAGCGGTGCGGCCGCAGCCGCGGCCATTGGAACAGCGGTTTATATGATGAACAACCGCCGCGGTTCAAGCGTTAAAAGAATGAGAAAAAGCGCCGCAAAAACCGTAAAGGCCGTTGGCAACATTGCAAATGGAATTTCCAGCATTATGCGTTAATTAAGTTCATCAATGGTAAGGCCATAGCTTGGAAGAAATTCTTCCACAAAGGTTTTTGCTTCCGGAACGCCCATTTCCTCAATGGAATCCATTATGCTGATTTTGGCTTTTGAAAATTCGCGGTTTCCGGAATTTTCCTCCTCAACGCATTTTATAAGGGCGGAAATTTTATCCGCCGCTTTGAGCAATTTAAGAAGTTCCGGGTCTTCGCCCGAATGGTCAAAAAAGGGTTTATAATCCGGGCGAAGATCCTCCGGAAGCATTTCGAGCAGTTTTTTGTTTGCAACCGCTTCAACTTCCTTATAAGCGTCCTTTATTTCCGGATTATAATATTTGATCGGGGTGGGCATATCGCCGGTTAAAATTTCGCTGCAATCATGATACATAGCAAGCATTACAAGGCGTTCGACGTCGCAGTTTCCGCCGAAGCGGCGGTTTCTTAAAAGCCCGAGGCAATGGGCAATTACGGCTGTATCAAGAGTATGGACCGAAAGGGATTCCTGCTGGCTGTTTTTCATAAGCGACCAGCGGAAAATATGCTTCATTCTTGAAATATATGCGTAAAATCTGCTTTCCTTCAAAATTAATTCCTCCCGAATGCAACAAAAACAAAATTTTTTTACACTTATATAATGGAACAAAAAAGTTCCGAAAATTTTTATAACCCGCAAAGGCCACCACCAAGCGGACCATACGTAAATTATATTATAAGACATTTTTTCAAAAAATAACAGTCTTTTTTGTATGTTCCGACCCTTTGCGGGTTATTTTTTGGTTTTCCACTTTAAAAATAATGTAAAAAGGTTTATAATATATAATGGATTTTTATATACAGCGAAATTTTTACGCAATTTAACAATATAAATTTTTTTCGAGGATTTTTTATGACTAAGGATTTAAAACAAATCAACAAGAATATGCACTGGTGGGTTTTGCTTTTGGCGGCAATCTGCGGAATTTTGACCGTTGGGCTTGTTGTTTACCGCAACGGCGGAATTTTTACATATTACGGCGATTATAACTGCCAGCAAATAGCGTTTTACATGCACGCCCACGAACTTGTTACAAACGGACAGATCGGCTGGGACTGGAACACCGACCTTGGCGTAAGCTTTATCGGTTCCTATTCCTTCTATCTTCTTTTCAGCCCGTTTTTCTGGCTCACCCTTCCTTTTGATACTTCCATGGTGCCCTATCTTATGGCTCCGCTTTTTGTTCTTAAATTCATGACCTGCGCCATAACGGCATATTTTTACGTTGCGCGCTTTGTAAAAGATAACCGTTTTGCCGCAATCGGCGGACTTCTCTACGCTTTCAGCGGTTACTGCATTTACAACCTTTTCTTCAACCATTTTCTTGACGTTGTTGCGTTTTTCCCTCTTCTTTTAATCGGGCTCGAAATGCTTATAACCGAGGACAAACACGGTCCTTTTGCTCTGGCGGTTGCGCTTAACGCCATTGTTAACTATTGGTTTTTCATCGGCGAAGTTGTTTTTACCGTTCTTTATTTCTGCATCCGCATAACCGACAAAAACATTACACACAAATTCAAAAAATTCTTTTTCGTTGCGCTGGAATCCGTTATCGGGCTTTTGGTTTCGGCGGTTGTTGTTCTTCCTTCCGTTCTGGCGATTCTTGATAACCCAAGAACCGGCGCGGATAACTTTATCAACGGCTGGAACCTTTGGCTTTATTACAGCGAACAGCGTGTTCCGGCGATTATCGCAAGCTTTTTCTTCCCTCCGGATATGCCTTCAAAACAGAATATGTTCACCGGCCAGGGCGCGCAATGGGCTTCCATGGCGGGTTGGCTTCCGCTTTTCGGAATGACCGGCGTTATCGCCTATGTTCGCTGTGTTAAAAACGACTGGCTTAAAAAGATGATTATTGCCTGCTGTATCTTTGCGCTTGTTCCGGTTCTCAATTCCCTTTTCATTCTTTTCAACCATTCCTTCTATGCGCGCTGGTACTATATGTTCATCCTTATGCTTGTTCTTGCAACGGCCAAGGCTCTTGAATCCTCCGCCTCCGCTGAGGATTCCGCCGCCATCGACCTTAAAAAAGGTATTATTCCTTCCATCTGCGTAATAGTCGGTCTTATTCTTATCCTTTTCCTTACGCCCGTCCACTATGACGACGGAAACTGGGAAATGGGTCTTCTTTATAACGATTCCTGGTTCTTCTTAAGCGCGGGTTTTGCGGCAATCTGCTGTGTTCTTACGGTTATTCTCTGGTTCATTCAGAAGAAAAAATATTACAAGAACCTTCTGGTTGCGCTTACTGCGTTTATCTGCGCCGCATACGGTTTTGCTTACATCAACCTTGGTTACACCTTTGCGGGCGACCATGACGAAATTATCGAGGACGCCGTCGGACTTTCGGAAGAAATGGAACTTCCGAAAACTTTTGATTCTTTCGCAAGGGCGGATTTTTACGAATGTTTTGAGAACATGGGACTTTATTGGAACATTCCTTCTATCCGCTGTTTCCACAGCGTTGTTACCCCTTCCATTATGGAATTTTACCCAACTGTCGGCGTTAAGCGAGACGTTTCCAGCAAGCCGGATTTTTCCCTTTCCGAACTTCGCGCGCTTCTTTCCGTAAAATATATTTACGCCGACGCAGACGAAGCTTCCGAGGATTCCGTTTTCTGCGAGGGATTTGAATATTATGACACCGAAAACGGATATCATATTTATCAGAACCAAAACTATATTCCCATGGGATTTACCTTTGACAGTTATATTACCGAAGAACAGTTTTACGAGGTTTTTGAAGATGTCCGAAGCCAGGTTCTTCTTTCTTCCATTGTTCTTAACGAAAGCCAGGAAAAACTTTACGGGCAGTATCTGGAACACGAACACAACCCGATGATAAACCTCAGCTATGAGGAATTTTCCGAAATTGCTCTTAGAAGGAAATCCTCTTCCTCCTATGGATTTGAATATGACCACAAAGGTTTTACCTCCAAAATCCACCTTCCGAAGGATAACCTTGTTTTCTTTTCCGTTCCTTATGAAAAAGGCTGGAGCGCTTTTGTTAACGGAAAGGAAACGGTTATCGAAAAAGTTGACGTTGGCTTTATGGCGGTTTTTGCCGAAAAAGGATTCAACGAAATTGTTTTTGTTTACGAAACCCCGGGTCTTAAGCTTGGCGCAACAATAAGCGCGGTTTCCGCAATCGGCCTTATATGTTACATGATTTTCTTCCATTTTGATAAAAAGCGCCGTGAAGACGATTATAACCTTATGACCGAATATCTTGGTAAAAAGGAAACGGACTTTTTTGAAACAGAAATTTCTCCGGACGAGGACCTTACCATCGTAAGATCTCCGGCGGATGTTCCGCCTTACCGCGAATATAAAGGTCCGGAGGAAAAAATTTTTCCGGAACTTTGAAAAAATAATGCAACAAAAACGGATTTTTTTGGCACTTATATTATGTAAGGAGGTTTGATACCATGAAAAATTTAAGAATTTTTACCCTTATCATTGCCATCACCGTAATTTTCAGCGGGTGCGGCGCTTCCAGCCTTGATTACGTTTCAAAAAACGAATCTTATGATGCGGGCATGTTTGAAGAAATGATGCCGGTTGAACCGGAAGCACCCATGGAATTACCGGAAATGGAAGCCGTTACCGAAGATTCGCTTCTTGACAGCAGCTCCCCTTCCGCGAATATTTCCGAAAACGGATATTCCGGAAACCGCAAGCTTATCCGCACCTTTAACCTTGACGTTGAAACCCTTGATTTTGAAAAATTTATTGCGGAAATAAAGGCGGAAATTTCCTCCCTCGGCGGTTATATTGAAAGTTCCAGCGTAAGCGGAAATTCCTATAATTACAGCTCCTACAGAAACGCAAATTTTACCTGCAGAATTCCTTCCGCCAAACTTGACGAATTTGTCGGAACGGTTGGCGGACTTGGAAACGTTACTTATTCTTACGAGGACACCACCGACGTTACCCTTAATTACGTTGACACCGAAGCAAGGATAAAATCCCTCCAGACGGAATACGACCGCCTTCTTGAGCTTCTTGCAGAAGCGGAAAACATCGACACCATAATCCTTCTTGAACAGCGCA
Organism: Oscillospiraceae bacterium; assembly: GCA_017521825.1. Classification (GTDB taxonomy): domain Bacteria; phylum Bacillota; class Clostridia; order Oscillospirales; family Ruminococcaceae; genus UMGS1668. Next base: position 6,891 of record JAFXBK010000053.1, on the reverse strand, counting down.
TAACCGACGTTCGCTATCAGCTTGAAAGTTACCAAAGCCAGCTTCGCACTTATGATAACCTTGTTGATTACAGCACCGTTCACCTTAACGTAAACGAAGTAAAACGCGTTACCGCCACCGAAAAGGAAACCGTTTGGGAAAGAATTTCCGCGGATTTCGGCGATAACATTTACGACATCTGGGTTGGTGCTCAGGATTTCTTCGTCTGGTTTGTTGCAAGCATCCCCTACTTCATCATCTGGGCAATCGTAATTTTTGTGATTGTTTTTGCCGCAAGACATTTCCTTAAAAATAACGAAAAATGGCAGGAACGCAAAGCCGCAAGAAAAGCAAGAAAAGAATATAAAAAAGCGCAGAAACTTGCCGAAAAAGCAAAAACCGAAAACAAAGAAGAATAATTAAAAAACGGATATAAAAAACTCCGTGCTCAAATGAGCACGGAGTTTTTTTGTTTTTAAATCAGCCGATATAAATATTAAGTTTTGCGTTTTCGTCCGGAGCTTCGGAAGTAAATTCATTTGTTGAACAATAAATATAAACAAACTGTCCGGGCTCAATCACAATGCTTCCGTTGCCGGTAAGAACAGGTTCCGCCGCCTGGGAGATATACCTGAAACCGTCTTCGAATTTTTCATCAAAAACATATACGCTCCATTCGGTTCCTTCCGAATTTTCAGCGGTGAAGGTAAGTTCGGTGGATTCTGCCGCTCCGTCTTTAAATAATTGGATATAGCCTGCATCTCTGAAACAATCCTTCGCATTGACTGTTGCAAAAGATTTTTCCTCATTTGTTCCGCAAGCGGCAAAAGACACAACCATTGCGAAAGCAAGAAGGAAAACAAAGATTTTTTTCATTTCCGTTTCTCCCCTCATGATACTGTTTTTTGCAACTATATTTTATTTCAGAAAGGAATACTAATCAAGCATAATTTTATGAACATTTTATTCCGTTTCGGAATAAAAATCACATTTCTTTTCCCATGTAAATTACGCCGCGGCTGCGGTGGAAACCGCGTTTTTTATAAAAATCCTCGTCCTCAAGGTTAGTCATAAGAACCGTTTCGCGGATTCCCATTCCTTTAAGGTTCCTTTCAAACTCCGCAAGAAGTTCGGTTCCGATTCCCTTTCCCCGGAGGACATTCCTCACGCAGAATTCTTTTATATTAAAAATAACGCCGTCAAAATACTGTTCATCTTCTCCAAGGATCATTCCGGTTATTCCTTCTTCGTTATACGAAACCATTCCGAAGAATCCTTCGCTTCTGATCATTCTGGAAAGGCGTTTTTCGGCGGTTTTTTGGGTCCATTTATCGTACCATGGGTCGGAATTGAACGTTTCCGCATAGATTTTTGCAAGTTCCGGCAAATCTTCGATTTTTATTTTTCTGTAATCCATTATTTTACCCGTTTCCTTAATTTATTAAAAATATTTTATCCTATATTTTTCCCGCCGTCAATAGGTCTTTGCCAGCCTTCAATATGGGAAGCAACGTCCGCGGCGATTATTTTTTCTTCAAAAATATAAAGCGTAACAAATGTTTCCGCTTCGTCTTTTAAGGGATAAACATATTTTTTCACCGTTTTTCCGTAATAGGGTGAAAGATCGAAACCGGAAATTTTTTGAATTTCGTTATATTCCGAAAGAATTTCGTCCGGTTCTTCCGGAAGAAGAACATCTTCAATTGTAAACGGTTCCTCAAGCGCTTCAAAGCCTTTTGAAGCGATATATTTTGTCCTCTCTTCGTTATTCGTAACGTGGAGAGAAATCGATTCTGCGGCATTTCCGGCGCTTTTGCCGCCGAAGAAAAGTATTATTCCAATTATTACTGCAAGAATAACGCAAATTGTTCCGAGAATTTTTGTTTTTGTTGTCTTAACGGAAGCAGTAAGCAAAAAATCATCTCCAATATATAAAAAATCCCCGTCAATATTATGACGGGGATTTTTTGATTATTCGGAAGAATTATTCTTTTTCTTCGGTCATCCACTGTTTTGCTTCTTCGATTACAGCCTGTTTAAGGGTTTCGTCACGAAGTTCTTCGTAGTGGTCGAATTCGAAGGTGAAGGAGCCTCTGCCCTGGGTGGAAGAACGGAGAGAGGTGGTGAAATCGTGCATTTCGCTCATAGGAACTTCTGCTTCAACTTCGGAATAACCGTCTTCGCCTTCAACGGGGTTCATACCGAGAACACGGCCGCGGCGTTTGTTAACGTCGCCGATGATATCACCGGTGTTGGAATCCGGAACAACAACTTTAAGGGAACCGATAGGTTCAAGGATTGCGGGACCAGCCTGGGGGATACCTGCTTTATAAGCAAGTCTTGCAGCCATCTGGAAGGACATATCGTTGGAGTCAACGGGATGGTAGGAACCATCAACAAGTCTGCCGAGAACGCCAACCATGGGATAACCTGCGAGCATACCGGTTTTGCATGCTTCGCGGAGGCCTTTTTCTACTGCAGGGAAGAAGTTTCTCGGAACGGAACCGCCGAATACTGCTTCTTCGAATACCATTTCTTCGGATTCGGTAGGCTCAAATTCGATCCAAACGTCACCGTACTGGCCATGGCCGCCGGACTGTTTCTTATGTTTACCCTGAACTTTAACCTTTTTACGGATGGTTTCACGGTAAGGAACACGGGGTTTTTCAAGGCCGAGTTCTACGCCGAATTTGGATTTGAGTTTGCTGCAGATTACGTCAAGGTGCTGTTCGCCAAGACCTGCAAGAATCTGCTGTTTGGTTTCTGCGTTGTTTTCGTAAGCAACGGTTGCGTCTTCTTCCATAATTCTTGCGATTGCGCCGGCAATTTTGGAGTCATCGGTTTTGCCCTTGGGATACATAGCCATTCTGAGGCAGGCATATGGGAATTCGGTTTTTTTGCAGGAAACAACGCGTTTGGGATCGCAAAGGGTATCGCCGGTCTGTGCTTCAGCAAGTTTGGTGATAGCGCAGATATCGCCGGCGCCTACTACTTCGGTAGGTTCCTGGTTTTTTCCGTGCATGATAACAAGTTTACCAAGTCTTTCGGGGTTGCCGGTTCTGGAGTTGGTAACAGCGGAAGTTGCGTTAAGAACACCGGAAATAACTTTTACGAAGGAAAGTTTTCCAACGAAGGGGTCTGCAACGGTTTTGAAAACGTATGCTGCAAGAGGTTCGTCTTCGGTGCAGGTAAGTTTAACTTCTTTGCCGTCAGCATCGGTTGCAACTTCGGAAGCAACTTCTTCTGCGGAGGGGAAGATTTTTTTGAATTCGTGAAGAAGCATTTCGATTCCGCGAAGGGTTACGGAGTCGCCGCAATAAACGGGAGCGATGATGCCGGCTGCAACGCCTTCTTCAAAGCCGCGGAAACGTTCTTCTTCGGTAAATTCTTCGCCTTCGAAGAATTTTTCCATAAGTTCGTCGTCTGCTTCTGCGATTGCTTCGTTGATTGCATCTTCAAGTTCTTCGATCATGGGATCGTCGGGAAGATCAACTTTGGTGCTCTTGCCTTTTGCGTCAAAAGTGAATGCCTTTTTGGTGATAAGGTCAACGTAAACGTTGCCTACGGGAATTACTGCGGGGCAAACCGCGGTTCCGAATTTTTCTTTAAGAGCTTCGAGAACTTTGTTGAAGTCTGCGTTTTCGAGATCCATTTTGGAAACGTAGAATGCTTTTGCTTTTTTCTGTGCGGTAGCAAGTTTCCATGCTTTTTCGGTACCGACAAGAACGCCGGATTTTGCAGAAAGAGTGATGATTACTGCGTCTGCTGCGCGAACGCCTTCATGGAAGCCGCCTGCAAAGTCGAAAAGTCCAGGAGTGTCGATGATGTTAACTTTAACACCGTCATACTCGAAGGGAGCTACTGCGGAGCTTACGGAAATGTGGCGTTTGATTTCTTCGGGGTCGAAGTCGCAAACGGTGTTTCCTTCGGTTACGGAACCAAGTCTGTCGGTAGCGCCGGCCATATAAAGAAGAGCCTCAGCAAGGCTGGTTTTGCCGTCGCCGCCGTGACCGGCAAGTGCGATATTTCTGATATCTTTTGCTTTGTACTGTTTCAAAGTTGTTAATCCCCTTTCACAATGTGTCGTACAATGCTATTATAACAAAATATTATTATGTTTTGCAACAAAAACTGCAAAAAAAGTTACTATTAATATAGAACTTTATTTTAAAATTCACAAATACGGCAAATTTTTGCAAAAAAGAGGCAAAACTTACCTGTATTTTTATCATTTTGTATATTATATAATATTTTTGAGGTGAAAAATTTTGCTTACTATGCTTAAAGTTTTGAGAAAAAAGAACAGAATTACCCAGCGCGACCTTGCGATTGCTTTACATATTTCACAAACTTCCGTCAGTAAATATGAACGGGGCGAATCCGAGCCGGACCTTGAAATGATTATAAAAATGGCGGATTTTTTCGGGGTATCCATTGACGAATTTGTAAGGGGAAAATAATTTAATTCAGTTTAAAGCAGTGTTTCCAGGTTGCCTGCGTAAAAATCGCAGGTCGGAACTTCCGGCATAAAATATGCACCGGGCTTTTGCAAAAAAGCCGCCCGCATTGCCGAAACAAGAACATTTCCCGTAAGGGTCGGGTTATCAATTCTCATTTTGAAATTCATCTTTTGGTTTTCAAAAATGTTTTCGATAAAAACCCCATGTTCCGTGTTAAAAAACGGTGCAACATCCTTTACAAATTCCACCGAGCATTCATCGTGCTCAAAATATCCGTCAGATAAAATCGCGTGCTCAACCGCCTTTTTATCCGCGTTTTCTTCGAGCACCGCATAGATTTTTCTGGCGTGTTTTCCGCTTCCGAGCGGAATTGTAACCGACACCGCATCCAGAACTCCGTCAACGGCCCTTACCGCGGCGGAATGTCCCATGCTCATTCCCGGGCCGAAATTTGTGCTGATTTTTCCCTTCGGAAACGAAGCGGACATAAGCGTTCTTATAACGGAATCCAGCCCCGGATCCCAACCCGCTCCGATTATCGCGGAAACTTTTCCCGCCTTTGCGGAAACGTCGAGCCTTTTTCGCATTGCGGAAAGTTTTTCGTGAATATCGAAGGCATCGACGGTATAAATTCCGTTTTCCAAAAGCTTTCTTTCAATCGGTTCAGCAAGCCTTGACGGAACGGTTATTATTGCGCCTTCCGGCTTTTCCGGCAATTCAAAAACGCTTTTAGCGGCCGGAACATTTTCAAAACCCGGAACCAGTTTTGCTTTCCTTCGGACAAAGCCGCAAAGTTCCATATCCGGCGCTTCCAAAAGCGCCTTTGCCGCGGCAATTCCTACATTTCCCGCGCCGATTATTGCAATTTTTTTCATAAAAAAACACCTCCGAAAAAAATATACGGAGGTGCTTTTTGTTATATTCTCAATACATATCTTCTGTTTTTATAAAACCTTTTTCCCATTCTCCCTCTTTGATGTTGACTTTAAAAAATCTTTCAAAGTCATGCCTTTCCCAAAAAGTAAAGCGAAAAACGGTATAAACGCCATCTACCTCCGCAATCAGAATATTTTCATATTCGCCAATTCTGCTTCCTTCTGAAACTTTCCACGCAGCAAGCTGATAAATTTCCGTTCCCGGGTCGGCGATGTTTGAATCTCCGCCGTAATTATCTTTGTTTCTTCTTCCGGCTTCTCTTACCGTACCGACCGGTTCACCCAGCCAGTTTACCGCAATAGGTTCTTTTGTCGGAATATAATAAAAACCCTGCCAGTAAAGGTAACTCATATTTCTGTCATCAATAGCGGTTGCTATATTTTTGGAAAAAACTATCAGCAAAGCTACAATTGTAAAAATCACGATTCCGATTGCGTTATTAAGCTTCTTCTTTTCTTTTCTGACAACGGATTTTGAAAGTTCAAGAACGGCTTTTACCGAAACGTCTTTTTCTTCTTTTTCTCCGGAAAAAAGTTCCGCAACGGAAACTCCAAGCGCATCCGCCAAAGGTTCAAAAAGAACGATATCCGGAAAACTCTGACCTTTTTCCCATTTTGAAACGGCTTTGTTTGTGACAAAAAGTTTCTGCGCCAATTCTTCCTGGGTCATTCCGAGAGATTTTCTGTTTTCTGCAATAAATCTTCCGAGTTCGTCTTTGGTCATAATAAAACCACCTCTTTCTGCGGCGGGAGAAATCCCCCGCCCTGCGGTTTAAATTATAATACGCAAAAGAAAAAAGCGCAATCCACGGTTGGTGGACTGCGCTTTTTATTCCGTTTTCGATTATCTTTCGACGATGTATTTGTGGATTCTTTCGGGAAGATCTTCTTTTTCGCAGGAAGCGGTGAAGGTCATGGTGATGTCGGAATCATCGCAAAGTCTTTTGAGTTTATCGGTCATTTTTGCGAATGCATCGTAATCGCGGCCGCCGATTTTGAAGGTTGCGTCAACAAAGATGTGGCTGATATCGTAGTTGCCTGCGATAAGGCCGGAAAGGAATCCATAGAAGGAATTGAAATCGGTAATATCATATTCATCGATATCGATGAGACGTACGTCATGGCTTACGTCGAAACGAAGGGTTGCGCCGCGTTCGATTGCAACTACGCAACCTTCGCTGGTTTTAACTGCTTCTTCGATGTTGTCGATAAGGTATTTGGTTTTGCCGGAGCCTTTAAGGCCAAGAATAAGTTTGATCATGGTAATGTCTCCCTCTGTTCAAAATGTATTATCATTGCGCGAACGCAGTTTGACCGAAAATCAGTCGAGTTTTGCTTCGATAGCCGCTTTCATATCTTCGTATCCCGGTTTTCCAAGAAGTGCGAACATATTCTTTTTATAGCTATCGACGCCGGGCTGGTTGAAGGGGTTTACCCCAAGCATATAGCCCGAAACCGCACATGCGATTTCAAAGAAATAGATAAGTTTTCCAACCTCTTCCGGGGTTCTCCTTTCG
>JAFXBK010000052.1 GCA_017521825.1 Oscillospiraceae bacterium | reverse complement strand
TTGTTTTATTAACACTCAAACTTTTCGCACGACAAAACAAAATATTTTTTCTGTAAGTTTGGAAACTCACCCGCATAGCGGGTGGTTTGTTGTACCCGAAACGCTTTACCGTTTCGGGTACATGCTAATAGCATAATAAAACCCTCCGTCGGCAAAAACCGACAGAGGGCGAATTAGCGCGGTACCACCTCTGGTTCGTCAGCGAAAAGCTGACCTTTAAAACGCTGTAACCGGCGCACCGGATAAAACCTACTTTTATTTTCGGAATTATGGCTCGGGAATGTATTCGCCACCGCTCTGCCCGCTTTCTTACACCAACCGAAAGCTCTCTTTGCCGCATGGAACGGGGTTACTTTTTTCCTTCATAGCTTTTTGCAATATGTTTGCATTATATATTATAGAATAACTTTTGTCAACCTTATTTTGAAAGCTCCAAAAGTTCCTCGGCGCTCTTTTTGAGCGAATCGGTAAGTCCGCCGCCCATAATCCTTGCAAGTTCGTTTACCCTGCCCTCTTTTCCAAGACTTTCGACGGAAGTAAAGGTTTTTCCGCCTTCGGTATTTTTGGAAATAAGCATGTGGTTATCGGCATAGGCCGCAACCTGGGCAAGGTGGGTTACGCAAATAATCTGGCGGCCTTTTGAAACCTGTTTAAGTTTCTGTCCGACTTTTTGAGCCGCGGAACCGGAAATTCCGGTATCTACCTCGTCGAAAATAAGGGTGTCAACATTGTCCTTATCAGCAAGGACATTTTTTATGCTGAGCATGATTCTTGAAAGTTCGCCGCCGGAAGCAATTTTGGTAAGAGGCTTAAGCGGTTCGCCGGCATTTGTGGCAATATAAAATTCAAGGTTATCTTTTCCGGATTCGGTAAATTCGGTTTCTTCAAAATGTACGGAAAAACGCACATTTGGCATATTGAGATAGGAAAGTTCTTCGGAAACTGCCTTTTCAAAAGCCTCTGCGGCTCTGTGACGCTTTTTGGTGAGAGCGTCGGCAAATTTTGCGGTTTCGGAAAAAAGCTGTTTTTGCTCCTTCTGGAGTTTTTCAAGCCGTTCTTCGGAAAATTCGATGTTTTCAAGCTCGTTTACAGCCTTCTGGTAGTATTTGAACATTTCCTCAACGCTTCCGCCGTATTTGCGCTTAAGGCGGAAAATCTGGTCAAGTCTGCGTTCGGTACGGTTTTGGAGAGCGGGATCAAAATCCAGTTCATCGGCGTTATCTTTTACGTCGTTTGCGAATTCCTCAAATTCATAGTACATTTCCTTAAATTTTTCGGAAAGACCTTCATATTGAGGAAAAAATTCCGCAAGCCTTGCACAGTTTTCGATGGCGGAAGAAAGACCTTCGAGAGCGCCTTCGCTTTCGCCGTTTCCGTCAAGGGCGGAGATTGTTTCGGAAATAAGTTCCATAATATTTTCCGCGCTTTTAATGCGCTTGCTCAGCGCAAGAAGTTCTTCTTCTTCGCCTTCCTCAATGGAAGCGGCTTCTATCTCGCCTATCTGGAATTTGAGCATATCGATTCTGGCGGTTTTGTCGGAATCGTCATTCTGGATTTTTTTAATTTCACGCTCAACGGATTTAAGTTTCTTATAGCTTTCGGAATATTCGGAAAGCTCTTTATCGGTATTTCCGAAGGAATCGATATAGCCTATATGAAGTTCCGGGTTTTGTAAAACGGCGCTGTCGTGCTGACCGTGAACATCGATGAGCACGGAAGAAAGCTGTTTGAGCACGCCGGCGGTGGCCGGACGCATATTGACTTTGCAGATGCTTTTTCCTTCGGCGGAAATTTCCCTGGAAATCATAAGTTCTTCTTCGGAATCATATCCAAGTTCTTCAAGAACAGTTTCCGCTTCTTTGGAAACGTTGGTAAAAACCGCGGAAACAAGGGCCTTGCTTTCGCCGGTTCTGACAAGGTCGCGGCTGGTTCTTCCGCCGAGCACGGCATTGATAGAATCGATAAGGATGGATTTGCCTGCGCCGGTTTCGCCCGTAAAAACGTTAAATCCGTTTTCAAAATCTATGGAAGCGCTTTCAATTACCGCAACATTTTTTATAAAAAGCTGGGAAAGCATCGGGCAGGTTTCCCTCCTTTCAGATAAGATTTATCAGCCGATAAGTTTTTTTATGTTTTCAACAAGGGCAACAGCCATTTTTTCATCGCGCATGAGCACAAAAATGGTATCGTCACCGGCAAGAGTTCCCACAACGCCTTCGTGGTTCATGGCGTCAAGAACGGCGCAGGCGGCGTTTGCCATGCCGGTATAGCATTTAATTACAATCATATTGTTTGCGTAATCAACGCTTTTTGCGGACTGGTTAAAAACCGCATATTTGGTGCCAACATCGGAACTGCCTTCGGAAGAAGCCGGAGAATAACGGTATTTTCCGTCGCTTACCATTGTTTTAACAAGGCGAAGTTCTTTAATATCGCGGGAAACCGTAGCCTGGGTAACGTCAAAACCGCTTTCACGAAGATAAACAAGGAGATCTTCCTGGGTTGCGATATCTTTTTCGGAAATAAGTTCAAGAATTTTGGAGTGGCGTTTTGTTTTCATGATTCTGTCCCCTTTTTATCTTCTTCCAATTATTTTTTGGTTAAGGATTTCGTAAAATCCGCGTCCTGACAAGTTTATAAACTTTACACTCTTTTCGGAGCATTTTATGGTTATTTTTTCGTCTTTACTAAGTTCAAACACCTTTTCGCCGTCAACAACAACATCAAGCTCCTTTTCACCAAAAATTAAGGAGGAACCAACGGTTATTATTTTTTCCGGGGAAAAGACTACCGAACAGGAAATAAGCGAATGCGGACAAACCGGCGTCATAATTATTGCGTTTAGGTTTGTATCAAGCACGGGTCCGCCTGCGGACATCGAATATGCTGTGGAACCATCCGGAGTTGAAAGAACAATTCCGTCCGCGCGGTAACGGCAAACTTCATGGCCGTTACATTCAACAAAAAGTTCCGCAATTTTTCCGGGAACGGATTTGCTTACAAAAACATCGTTTATAGCAAGAGTTTTGTTTTCTCCGTTTTCTATTTCAAGAACGGTTCGCTTTTCGATGGGGCAACCGGATTTGAAAAGTTTTTCAATTTCAAAAAGGCTTTCAGCTTCAATATCGGAAAGGAAACCAAGCCTTCCGGCGTTTATTCCGATTATCGGTTTATCGTATTTAATTGCGTGTTTTGCCGCGCGAAGAATGGTTCCGTCGCCGCCGATTATAAAAACAATATCAACTTGCGAAAGTATATTTTCCGGTTCGGAAAAAATTATATTTGAGTTGCTGATATGTTCCTTTGCTTCGGGAACCATATAGGTTTCGATTTTGTTTTTCAGCAGTAAATCGATAAGTTTTTCCGCGCAGGGAAAAACGTTTTGTCTTGTAAGATTTGCAAAGACAAAAGCTTTTGACTTTCCACGGAAAAGCTTTATTTTATCGCTTTTTTTCAATCCGGAAAACCTCCTTTCGTATCAGTCAAGTTCGTTATGGGAAGATTCGACAAGCGCTTTTATTTCTTCGGAAGAAACGGAAAGTTCCGGTTCTTTTCTGGTTAGCACCATAAGATATTCTATGTTTCCCTGGGGTCCTTTGATAGGAGAAAACTCAAGGCCGACTATACCGAAGCCTGCGTTTTTTGCAAAACCAACTGCCCTTTCGAGAACTTCCCTATGGGTTGCCGGGTCGCGGACAACGCCATGTTTACCAACCTTATCTTTACCGGCTTCAAACTGCGGTTTAACAAGACAAACCATCATTGCTTCATCGGAAAGAAAAGGAACAAGAACCGGGATTACAAGGCCGAGAGAGATAAACGAAACGTCAATGCTTACAAAATCAACGGTATCGGGAACCTGTTCGTTTGTTATATAACGAACGTTGGTGCGTTCAAGGTTCACTACCCTTTCGTCCTGGCGGAGTTTCCATGCAAGCTGGCCGTAGCCAACATCAATGGAATAAACTTTTGTTGCGCCTTTCTGGAGCATGCAATCGGTAAAACCGCCGGTGGAAGCGCCTACATCCATACATATTTTACTATCAAGTTTGAAGCCGTAAAGCTCCATTGCTTTTTCAAGTTTAAGTCCGCCGCGGCTGACATATTTAAGGTTTTCGCCGCGGAATTCGATTTTGTCTTCGGCGGTGACCTGTTCGCCGGCTTTGTCTGCTTTCTGGTTGTTTACATAAACCTGTCCGGCCATAATCGCCGCTTTTGCCTGTTCGCGGCTTTGAATTATTCCTCTTGCAACAAGTTCTGCGTCAAGACGCTGTTTTTCGCTCATTTCAAAGCCTCCTTAACGGCGTTAATCATGGATTCACGGTCAAGACCGTGGATTTTCATGGCGTTTTCAACTTTCATATGAGGAACAAAACCGGAAACGCAGAAAGTTTTATATTTTCCGTCAAAACCGGATTCAATAAGCATTTTTCCGAAATGTTCTGCAATGCTTCCGTTTTCAACGGATTCCTCAAAGAAAAGCACCTTTTCGTATTTTTTTGCAATTTCGATAAGTTCCTGCTCAATCGGAAAAATCTTTCCGATTTTAAGCACGGAAGAACCGGTTTCCTCGGCGGCGAAAGCTGCTTCAACAAAAAGCCTTCCGTATGTGACAATAAGGCAATTCTTTTCGCCTTTGAAATAATCAAAATCACCGTATTCTTTTTTGAATTTTTCGGGAATTTCTTTTTCGGAATCCCTCGGATATCTTACCGCCTGAACTCCTTCTGAAGAAAAAGCTTTTTCAAGATTTCTTCCAAGTTCGGAATAATCGGAAGGAGAATAAACCGTGATCCCCGGAATGGTTGTAAGAAGCGGAACATCAAAAGTTCCCTGGTGGGTTTCGCCGTCGCCTCCGACAATGCCTGCCCGGTCGATTCCTATTACAACGTGCTTCGGTTCAATGGAAGCATCGTGCAGAATCTGGTCATAAGCGCGCTGGAGGAAAGTTGAATAGACGGCGAAAACCGGCTTCATTCCTCCGGCAGCAAGACCTGCCGCAAAAGTCATGGCGTGTTCTTCGGCAATTCCAACGTCAAAAAAGCGTTCCGGATATTTTTCGGAAAATTCACGAAGTCCGGTTCCGTCGGTCATAGCGGCGGTTATTGCACAGATTTTTCCGTCTTTTTCGGCTAATTTACAAATGTTTTTTCCGAATTCTGAAGAAAATGAATTTCCGGAAGATTTTTTAAGTTCGCCGGTTTCTTTATAAAAAGGCGCGACACCGTGGAATTTTGAAGGATTTTTTTCTGCCGGTTCGTATCCTTTTCCCTTAACGGTATTTATATGGACAAGAACCGGGCGTTTTATGCTTTTCGCACGGTTAAGCGTTCTTATAAGCATTTCAATATCGTGTCCGTCAGCAGGTCCGAGATAAGTGAAACCAAGGTGCTCAAAAGTGTTGCTCGAATAAAACATATCTTTAAAAAATGTTTTAACCGAGCGCAAAGCTGTAAAAATTCCTTTTCCTATTGCCGGAATTTTCAAAAGAGCGTGTTCAAGATTATCTTTAAAACGGAAATAACTTTCTTTGGAGCGAATGTTTGCGAGATATTTGGCCATTGCTCCAACGTTGGGAGAAATGCTCATCTCGTTATCGTTGAGCACGACGATAAGGTTTGTTTTGCTTCTTCCGGCGTTGTTCATTGCTTCAAAAATCATTCCGCCGGAAAAAGCGCCGTCGCCGACAACGGCGATTACGGAATCATCGCTTCCGGCGATTTTTTTTGCTTCCGCAATTCCCAAAGCGGCGGAAATTGAGGTACTGGCATGTCCGGCAACAAAAAGATCGTGCTCGCTTTCCGCAGATTTCGGAAAGCCGGAAAGTCCGCCTTCGGTACGGATTCCGGTTATATCGCGTCCCGTAAGGATTTTATGGCTGTAACACTGGTGACCTACGTCCCAGATGATAGGTTCGTTCGGCGAATCGAAAACATAATGAAGGGCTACCGTAAGCTCAACAGCGCCGAGGTTTGAGGCAAGATGTCCTCCGGTTTCGGAAACTTTATTGATAATTTCATCACGAAGTTCCGAACAAAGCTTTTCGAGCCGATCGTTATTAAGTTTTTTTATATCGCCGGTGGTTTTAATGCTTTCAAGAATTTCGTGTTCCATTTTGTTCTCCGTTTATTTCATACGTTTGATGAGGAAATCAAGAAGTTCCTCAAAGTTCGATGTATCAAATCCTTTTTCGGAAAGTTCGGCAAGGATTTGTTTTGCTTTTTCGATGTGAGCAAAGGCGTCTTCCCTTGCCTTTTCAAGACCATGCACTTTAACATAGGAATTGAGTTCACAGGTTTCATAATTTCCGTCAAAATCAAGAATATCGTCGATTATCTGGAAAGCAAAGCCAAATTCGGAGGCATATTTTTCGGAAAGTTCGCAAAGTTCAAAATCCGCCCCTGCGGCATAACAACCCATGAGCACGGAAGATTTTATCAAAGCTCCGGTTTTAAGCTTATGTATAAGCCCGAGGGTTTTTCCGTCAACTTCCTTTTCTGCCGCTTCAAGGTCAAGAACCTGTCCTCCGACCATTCCGCGGAAACCCGCAAGTTCCGAAAGGCATTTTACGGCTTTTACAGCTCTTTCCGGGTGATTTGCGGCGGATTCGCTTTCGGAAATAGCGCTGAAAGCGTGGGTCAAAAGCGCATCGCCGGCAAGAAGAGCGTTTGCTTCTCCAAAAGCTATATGGCAGGAAGGTTTTCCCCTTCTCATGTCGTCATTATCCATACATGGAAGATCGTCATGTATAAGCGAATAGGCCTGAACACATTCAACCGCAACGGCATAAGGCATGGCCTCTTCAAAACCGCAGCCGAACATTTTTGCAAATTCAAGGGTTAATATTCCGCGGAGCCTTTTTCCGCCAAGGGCGGAATATCTCATTGCGTCGATAATTAATTTATAATCGGAAGATTCTGAAAAAAGTTCGGTGCTCATTGCACAATCAATCAAATTTTTATCATCAACAAGAAAGGACATTTTTTCCTCCGGTTCAATCAATTTCAAATTTTTCAATTTCAAGCTTTGCTTCGTCAAGTTTTTTCTGACAAAGTTTGCTGAGTTCAAGGCCTTCCTTAAACAAATTTACGGATTCTTCAAGGGAAATTTCATCAGATTCAAGTTTTTGATTAATTTCGGCAAGTTTTTCAAGAGCTTCTTCAAATTTAATATCCTTTTTCAAAACAAAATTTCTCCTTCCTGTTTTTCATCAACGGTTGCTTTGAGCACGCCGTCGCTGAAAAAGATTTCTATTTTGTCGCCGGGTTTCACGTCAGCAACGGAAGCGATTGTTTTTTTATCTTTTTCAATTCTGCAAAAGTTTTTTGAAAGAATTTTTGCGGGATTGTTGGAATCAAGCTTCGCAAGCGCAAAAGAAAATTCGGATTCCTTATTGAAAATTATATTTTTGAAATTCAGTTTAAGTTTTTCGTTAAGGATATCAAGTTTATTCTGCTGTTTATTTATAAAAATATCTGTAAAGTTAAAATACTTTGCACGGCTGAAATTATTTAAATAATCCGCGTATTTATCGCATTTTCTTTGAATAAAGTCGCACATCCATTCAAGGTTATCGTCAAAAACCTGGCGCAAGGAGTTTATATCCGGGCTGACGAGTTCCGCGGCAGCGGAAGGGGTGGGTGCGCGAAGATCCGAAACAAAATCACAGATGGAAAAATCTGTTTCGTGTCCGACGGCGGAAACAACCGGCGTTTTACAGTTAAAAATCGCTCTTGCGAGCATTTCGTCATTAAACGAGGAAAGGTCTTCGGAACTTCCGCCTCCCCTTCCGATGATTATAACGTCGGGTTTTATTACTTTATCCTGTTTTGTAATTGCGGATAAAAGCTGCGCCGGAGCATCTTCACCCTGGACGGAAACGGGCGTGAGCATGATTTTTGCAACGGGCCATCTTCGTTTGAGCACGTTTATAATATCCTGAAGCGCCGCGCCGCTTTCGGAAGTTACAACGCCGATTTTTTCCGGATAAACCGGAAGCGCTTTTTTATATTTTTCGTTAAAAAGTCCTTCGGATTCCAGCTTTGTTTTAAGCTGTTCAAAAGCAAGATGCTTTGCGCCAAGTCCATCCGGCTGGATATCGTAAACATAAAGCTGGCATGAGCACGCTTTTTGATAAACCGAAAGATCGCACCTTACTATTACGGACATTCCGTTTTCGGGAGTAAAGCGAATCCGTTCGGCATAACTGCGGAACATAACGCAGCTTATTTCCGAACCGGAATCTTTAAGCGAAAAATAAAAATGCCCGGAATAAAAATTTGCTTTAAAATCCGTAATTTCGCCTTTGATATAAATTCCGGAAAGTTTTTTGTTTTCGTCTATATATGATTTTAAATAGGAGGTTATCTGTGTAACGGTAAGAATATTGAATCCTGCCAAAAAGATACCCCCTTTTTCTTATAAAACTTTTTTTGCCGCAATGGCCGTGAGCACGGCTGTTCCGGCCGCGTTATCGGAAGAAAATTCCGGCTTTGCAAAAATTCCGCCGTATTTTTCCTCCATTGTTTTTCGGATTATTTTATTTGACATAACCCCGCCGGCATAGATAAGAGGAAGTTTTCCGTATTCGGAAACAAGAGCATCCGTCATTCCGCAAAGAGCCGCCTCGATCGATTTTAAGCAGAAAAGGGCAATATCTTCATGTTTTTCGCCGGAATCAAGCATTTTTCTGCATTTGTTTTCAATTCCGGAAAGGCAACATTCGCTCCCCTTCATGGTGGGTTTTATTTTGAATTTTGCGGTGCTTAAAAGCGCAAGTTCTTCAAGATATTTTCCCGCAGGAAAAGGAAGCCCAAGCATTACGCCAACTCTGTCAACAGCCTGGCCGGCTTTAAGATCCGCGGAACCGGCTACTTTTTCGCATTTTATAATGCGGTTTTCGTCCGGAGTTACCAAAAGAGCTTCGGTTGTTCCGCCGGAAAGATGGAAGGCAATAAATTTTTCATTAATCAGATCAAGTCTTCCGGCAGAAAAAAGCGCCGCCGCAATGTGCCCTTGCTGATGAGAAAATTCGTACCGAGGAATATTCATGGCGGAAGAAAGAGTTTTAGTAACCATATCGCCTACCATAAAACAAGGCATATAGGAACCTTCGATATCACGCGGCCTTGTGGAAACGCCGATGGCGCTGATATCGTGTTTTTTTCCGTCAAAAAGCTCCTCAACAATTCCGCCAAGCTGTTTTACATGGGCAAAAACAGCGTCGGACTGGCGAAGCCCAAGTTCCCCTTCCTTAACCGGAAGAAGTTTTTTCTTCTGGATTATTTCGCCTTTTTCTTCGTCATAAAGAGCGGCGGAGGTTGTGTAGTTGCTTGTGTCGATTCCAAGAAACATTTATTCTTCGCAGCCTTCGTTTTTCTTTTTATAAACTGCGCCAAGAACGCCGTTTACAAAACCGGGATCATCGTCACCGCAATAAACTTTTGCAAGCTCAACTGCTTCGTTTATGGAAACGCTTGCGGGAACTTCTTCGCTGAAATTATAAATTTCGCAGACGGAAATTCTGAGAATGGCAAGGGTTGCTTTTGCCATTCTTCCGGGTTTCCAATGGTTGGAACAGGAAGCGATGATTTCGTCAATTTCATCGCGTTTTTCAATGGTTTTTCTTGCAAGTTCCTTTGCGAAGGAACCGTCCGGAAGAGAAAGGTCTCTTCCTTCGGCAGCGTTCTCAAGGATGTAATCAAGTCCTTCGCTGTGGAAGCTGCTTTCAAAAACAATTGCAAATGCGATTTCTCTGGCTTCTTTTCTTGTCATTTTTATAATCCTCCAATAAAAAACCTCCCCGATTTTTGCCGAGGAGGGAAAACTCGCTTTAAATTTTCAAACAACATAAATTTACAGAAATAATTATACCACCTTTTAATATATTTACAATAGATAAATATAAAAATTATGCAAAATTTTTATGAATATACATTTTAAAAAAAGACCGCAAAGCGGTCTTTTTAAAGCGAAATTTATTTATTGACTTCAACAATGGAAATATTTTCAACCGGGACGGAAGTTTCTTTAATAATAGCCTCTTTTATAACGGCGGCTTCGGTCGGAAGAAGTCCCTCCGTCTGGACCATTACATCCGCATATTCTCCGGAAATATATACAATGCAATCTTCAAAACCTTTTGCTTTTATCATGCTTTCGATCTTGTTTTCAAGTTCCATGTTCGAGGCAATTTCCCCTGCTTTTTCCGCAAGAACGGAAATATCCTCCGAATCCTCCGTTGCAACGCCGTAAAGATTTTCGATTGTTGCAACCGCTTCGTCGCGGGATTTTTGTCTCGAAACTCTTGCTTCGCTGAAATATGTTTCGGAATCAGTTATATTTTCGCTTGCGCTTCCCTCAACAAGAATGGAATCTCCGTAGTTTTTTCCGGTTTGCATGAAATTTTCAATATCGCCTGCGGCGTAAAGATAATTCACGTAAACCGCAGCTGAAAGCATAAGAACCATGGAAGCCACCGCAATATGCTTCTTTTTTAACGAAAAATTAAAGTTTTTTCCTTTAAAATTTTTAACAAAATCAAAAATATTCCGTTTTTCTTTTTTGGGTTCAATCGGGAGCTCAACGCTCTCATAATTACTGATGCTTGTCATTGGTTTTCCTCCTTATTATTCAATTATGCCATTTTGGCAACGCTGACTTTGTTTGACGGGATATCCAGAAGCGCACAAATCGCTTCCAGGATTTTTTCGCGGACCAAAGGGTTTTCTCCGCCTTCGCAAATAACCAGAACACCCCTTATTTTTGCTTCGGAAGTTTTTAAAACAAGCGGTTCCTCACCGTTTTTTCCTTCGATTATAACAAATTCCGATTCGGATTCGCTTTCAAAATCACCCGTGTTTTCGGAAGAATTTTTTGCGTAGAAAAATTCTTTTGAAGAATCGATGGTTATGGTGATATCCGTTTTTCCTGCGCCGTTTATTTTTGAAACCGCTTCTTCAAGCCTTTTTTCAAGTTCCGTTTCACATTCCGAAAAATTTACGGAAAAAGCGTTTTCCGTGTTTTCGATATTTTTATCTTTTTCGGGAATAATTTCGGAAAGGAAAATCAGAAAAATTCCCAAAACTCCGAGAACAACCGCAAAAACGGCTTTTTTGTTTTTTAATCCGGAAATAAAATCCTTTGTTTTTTTATTTAATATTTTTATTTCTTCCATTTTATTCTTCTCCCGAAACAAAAATTTCCGGCCTGAGCCCCGTTTTATCCCGGATTTTTTCAGCCAGATAATCCGGATTTTCAAGGTCGTTAAAAGTCAAAGCGAACTTGGTAATATTTATGCTTCCGACCTCGGAAATATTAACTTTTACCGAAATATCGTTAAAATCCAAATTTTCCTCTTCGATAATTTCTTTTGCAGAACGGAAAATTTCCTTTTCGATATATTCGGCGGAATTTTTGTTGAATTCATTTTCGTTTAAATTTTCATCATAAATTTTATCATTTTTTATATTTAATTCTCCGAATTTTGAAAAATCGATTTCCGAAAGCGGACTTATAAGAACGCAAAGAAAAAATACGCAAAAAACAGTTTTATAAATTTTTTGAACGCCGCTTTCCGGAAGTAAAAAATTTAAAATTGCTCCGAAAATCGAAGCGCAGCAAACGGCAAAAGCCCAGTTTTTAACCGTTTCCATTCAGTTCACCCCGGTCATGATCATTATTGAAATTGAAAAAATAAACATAATTGCTGTTGTAATAATAAGCGCAAGCATTATTCCCATAATTCCCGAAGCGGCGGAAAGAAGCGACGAAAGTTTTTTGTTTTCCAAAATTTCTCCTATTCCGGCGGATATGGAAAGACAGATTTTCCACGAAAGAAGCGAGATTATTGAAGGAAGAAAAATTGCGGAAATAACAAAAATTGCGTAGGTTCCAAGAACGTTTTTTGTAATTTCAAGGCAGCTTCTTACGGTGGTAAAAGCGTCCGAAACAGTTCCGCCCACAATGGGAACGGCCGTTCCGATAAAAAGTTTTGCGGTTTTGGATAAGGCTTTGTCACCGGAAGATGAAATGAGTGTTCCAAGGCCGAGAATTCCGGAAAAAACGGTTGCCAAAAAAGTAAGAAGCCAAACGGAAAAATTTTTTATGGTTTTGGAAATTTCTCCGATATTTACGTCGGAAACCGATGAAGATATGCAAAGCGCGATATATATGCAAATAAGCGGCGCTATAATTTCTCCGGAAATCCTTGTAATTACCGTAACGGCCCCGAGCATAAGTGTTCTGAATCCGGCGGCGGAAGAAATGTTTCCGGAAGCAATTATCGCCGAAGAATAAACAGGAATAAAACCAAGCATAAAATCCGAACATTCCTCAATTACCGAAACGGAATTTGTGATAGTGTTTTTAATGGGAATCAGAAAAACCGAAGAAACCGAAAGCGCGGTAACGGCGTTTATTATTTTTCCGGTCTGGGAAAAATTTTCGCAAAAATTATGGATAACCGAACAGATGATTGCTCCGGCGGTTATGGAAAAAACGGCTTTAAAAGGTTCCGTTATTTTTGAAATAAAACTTTCCGCAAGAAGGGTTAAAAATTCTTTTAGCGAAAAGGAAGCAAGGTTTTCATAAGAAAGATTTTCCGCTCCGATTTTTCTTAAAATATCTTTTGTGGTTTCGGAAAGACCATCGGAAAAACCTTTTTCTTCGGCGGTTTCAAGCTGTTTATCAATTATTTCGGAATATGAACCCGAAAGGAAAACCGAAAAAATTAAAATAAGAATAATCAGTTTTGTTTTCATAAAAAAATAAGTTTTTCAATCACTTCGATTATTTCGGAAAAAAGCGGAAGCGAAGAAATTAGAATAATCGTTTTTCCGGAAAAATCTATTTTTGATGAAATGGATTCCAGCCCACAGTCACGGCAGGTTTCGGAAGCGATTTTTGTAACAACGCATATTCCGAAGCATTTGAACAAAATTTCAAATTTTTCAGCCTCAATTCCGGAAACGGAAATAAGTTTTTTAATAAAATCAAAAATTTCCGTAAAATATGAAAGGCTCAATAAAAGTATCAAAATTCCGGAGGAAAGGGCCGCGGCAAAGGCAAATTCCGGCTTATATTGTTTTAAAATAATTATAATTGCGGCGGAAACTATTCCGATCCCGGAGATTATAAAAATATCGTTCATAGGCCGAAAACGGATTTTACAGTGCTGAAAAGATTGCTTATTTCGTTAATGAGCATCATGAGCACCGCAATAAGTCCCGCAAGGGTTGTCATCATTGCCTGTTCTTCCCTTCCGGAACGGATGAGCACCTGGTTGAGCACCGCAACAATTATTCCGATTGCGGCAATTTTAAAAATCATGTCAACATCCATTTTAAAATATCTCCATTGTTTTAAATAAAAATTATTACAAAAAACGCTCCGGCAAGAATTCCGAAATATCTGAAAAGTTTTGCTTTTGATTTAAAGGGTTCCTCGCTTTTTTCGTAAAGATTTATCAGCTTTTTTCTGCAAAATTCAATTTCGGAAAGCTGTTCATCGGCGGAATATTTTCCAAGCACCGAAAACGCTTCCTGCAAAATTCTGTTGGCGGATTTAACCTTACAAAAGTTGGTTTTTGCGGATAAAATTTCGATATTATCAAAGTTTTTGGGTGAAAGCGAAAGAATAAAATTTTTTGTTTCGCCGTCGGATTCCAAAGAACAGGTTTCAAAAATTTTGCTTACTGTCATATTTTCTTTTTTTAAGCAAAAAATGATATTTTTAAGTAAGTTTCCAGATCGTTCAATCTCCTTTAATGCGGAAATATATCTGCTTCCTATAAAGAAACCGGAATAAAGAAAGGCGGAAAACAGCAAAGCAAGTCCAAAAATTTTCATGGATAAAATTCCTCCGTTTTTAAAATTTCGGTAATTTTATGTTTTTTGTTTAAAAAGATGAATGTTTCGAAAATTTTCTTTTCCAGAATTTCTTTCACAAAAGGCTTTGTTAAAAAGTCGTTTTTATCCGAAGAATGTATGCTTGCGACAATTTTTACGCCGCTTTTCATTGCGAACAAAGCAGAATTTATGTCGTTTTCGTCCCCGAATTCATCACAGACAATAATTTCCGGCGCCATTGAACGGACGGCGGTTTTTATTCCGTCGCTTTTGATAAAACCGTTGAGCACCGAAGAATTACTAACGTCAAAAGAAGGGATTCCTTCCGCCGTTCCGGAAATTTCCATGCGCTCGTCCACTATTGTAACAAGATATTTTTCCGAAGCTTTTCTTGAAAAATCCCTTAAAAGGGTCGTTTTTCCGGAACATGGCGGCCCGATTATCAAAATTCCGCCGTTTTCTATAAAATTTATTATATTTTCCGAAGTACCTTTGATTTCGTGCGGAATTCTGATGTTAAGGGAGGAAATGTTTTTTATATTAGATATTTTTCCGTCCGAATATATTGCCGTTCCGCAGATTCCTATTCTTATTCCGCCTTCGGAAGTTATAAAACCTTCGCATATTTCGTTTTTAAAAGCATGTACGGAATATTCGCAAAAGGAAGAAAAAATCTCGTTTATTTCGGAAATGGAAATTTTTCTGTTATTTATGTAAAACCGTCTTTCATCGGTTATAACCTCAACGGGAAAATTAACGGTTATCCTTATTTCTTTTACGCTATTAAAAGTTGCAAATTTTAAAAGTTCCCTTTCGCTCAATATATTTTCAAGAGCAGAAAAAATTTTTTCAAAACGTTTTTCCAAAGTTTTCACCTTCTTTTGTGAAATCTTATGAAGGCAAGTCCAAAAATATGCATAAAAAAGTCGCGGATTTTTCCGCGACTTTTTTGCTCTTATTTTATTTAATCATTTTAAGGAATTCGTTTTCATCAATAATTTTTATTCCTAGAGATTGTGCTTTGGTAAGTTTGCTTCCTGCTTCTTCGCCGGCAAGAACGTAGCTTGTTTTTTTGGAAACGGAGGAAGAAACTTTTCCGCCGTTTGCGGTTATGATGTCGGAAGCCTCGTTTCTGGTCATTGTCGGAAGAGTTCCGGTAAGAACAAAGGTAAGGCCGGCAAAAATATCGGATTTTTCCTTTATTTCCGCCGTCATATCCACACCATATTCCTTAAGTCTTTCGATGAGTTTTACGGATTGTTCAAGAGAAAAATATTCGACCAAAGATTTTGCCATAATTTCTCCGAATCCGTCGATGGAACAAAGCTCATCCATATCTGCTTTCATGAGAGAATCGATATTCCCGAATTTTTCCGCAAGAATATCCGCGGTTTTTTGTCCGATGTTGCGGATTCCAAGCGCATAGATAACCCTTGCAAGTCCGGCGGATTTTGATTTTTCTATTGCGGAAATAAGGTTGCTTGCGGATTTTTCGCCCATTCTTTCAATGGAAGAAATGTCGGTGGCTATAATTCCGTAAATATCCGGCTGAGATTTAATGATTCCGTTTTCAACAAGCGCAGTGAGCACCGCCGGACCCATTCCGTCGATATCCATGGCGTCGCGGCTTGCAAAATGAATAAGATTGCGAAGAAGCTGAGCCGGACAATCCGGATTAGGACAGCGCAAAACGGCCTCATCGGCTTCTCTTACGGCTTTTGTTCCACAGGCGGGACAGAATTCGGGTAATTTAAAAGTGCCTTCAAGGGGGCCTTTGGCGGCAAGAGCAACGACCTCCGGGATTATCTCCCCTGCTTTTCTTACTATAATACTGTCGCCGATGTTTATGTTTTTGGAATCGATAAAATCCTGATTATGAAGAACCGCTCTGGAAACGCTTGTTCCCGCAAGCTGAATGGGTTCAAAAACAGCGGTTGGTGTAAGCGCTCCGGTTCTTCCGACCTGTACTTCGATATCAAGAAGTTTGGTAACCTTTTCTTCCGGAGGATATTTGAACGCAACGGCCCATTTTGGATATTTTGCGGTGGAACCAAGTTTTTCCCTGTCCTCAAGGTTATTTACTTTTATAACAGCTCCGTCAATATCGAAACTGAAATTATCGCGGTTTTCGCCGATATATTTTATATTTTCAACGGCATCGTGAATATTGCTGTAACGATTATAAAGAACGGAAACTGGAAAACCAAGGCTTTTTACAAAATCAAGACTTTCGCTGTGGCTTTTAAAAGTTTTTCCTTCACATTGCTGGATGTTGAAGATGAATATATCAAGCCCGCGCTTTGCGCTGATTTTGGGGTCCTTCTGGCGGAGAGAACCTGCGGCGGCATTTCGCGGATTTTTAAAAGGTTTTTCGCCGGAAAGTTCCTGTGCATCAACAAGTTTTTTAAAGGTTTCTTTGGAAATATAAACTTCCCCGCGAAGTTCAATGTAAGAAACCTCGGGGCAGTTTATCTTTTTAGGAATTGACGCAATGGTCAGAAGGTTGTGGGTAACGTCTTCGCCGACGAAGCCGTCGCCGCGGGTTGAACCCCGGACAAACATTCCGTTTCTGTACTCAAGAGAAACAGAAAGCCCGTCTATTTTTGTTTCAACAACATATTCAGGGGCATCAATTACGGAACGGACGCGGTTATCAAATTCAAAAAGTTCCTCATAGCTGAAAACATCCTGAAGGCTTCCCATCTGAACAGCGTGCTGAACAGGTTCAAATTTAAGCGAAGCGGCGCCGCCGACTTTCTGAGTCGGAGAATCCGGTGTCAAAAGCTCCGGAAAAGCCGTTTCAAGGTCAAGAAGTTCGTGGTAGAGCAAATCATATTCATAGTCATCAAGTTCCGGCGCATCAAGTTCATAATAAAGCCTGCTGTGATAGCGGACCAGATCGCGCAGTTCGACAATTCTTTTTTCGGCGGTTAATTTATCCATAAAAATCCTCCGGAAAGCAAAATTTATAAAATTATTATACCACTTTTTGCCTGATAAATAAATAAGGCACGGAAAATCCGTGCCTTATTTATTTTTATTATGCTATTAGCATGTACCCGAAACGGTAAAGCGTTTCGGGTACAACAAACCACCCGCTATGCGGGTGAGTTTCCAAACTTACAGAAAAAATATTTTGTTTTGTCGTGCGAAAAGTTTGAGTGTTAATAAAACA
>JAFXBK010000051.1 GCA_017521825.1 Oscillospiraceae bacterium | reverse complement strand
GGTGGTGGATTTTCCGCAGCCGGAAGGACCGACCAGAACAATAAATTCCTTATCCGCAACCTCGATGGAAAAACCCCTTACGGCGGCAACGCCTTCTTCGGAATATTGCGGGTTATTATTTTCTTTGGCTTTTTCTTTTTCCGCGGAATTTGCCCAGGGGAAAATTTTTGTTACGTTAACAAGTTTTAATTCTGCCATATCAAAAATTCACTTTCTGCTAAAATTACCAGTTTTTGGGGTCGTGCCCACAGTTCGGGCAATGTGGATATGTGGGATCGACCATTTTACAGCACCATTTGCATTTTATAAGTTCTTCTTTTTTGCAGGGTTCACATTTAATAAAATGGTATTCTCCGCATTCCGGGCAAAGATAAATATCCACCGGAAGAAAATCTTTTTCGTAGTCCCTATCCATAAACATGGTTTCTCTTCCAAGCTGAACTGCACCGGATTTTACAAATTCCAGAATTTTTCCGCAGCGTGCGCAGGTGATTTTTTTATACATAAAATCCCTCCTTATATAAATATAGTGTATCAAATCCGCGTTTATGTTGCAACAAAACAGAAAAATATTTAATAAAGCTTTAATAATTAGCTGCGGTAATACAAAAAGCTTCGCCACAAAGTGACGAAGCTTTTTACTAACTTGCAAGTATTCCAAATTTTTGCTTCACCCTGCGCAGCTTTGCTCCCCAGGAATCCGAAAGCAGCAGCAGAAATATAACCGTTGCCGCGCCGTGTATGGTATCCGGCAAAAGACTTGTTACGCAAAGGCTTATATAGCTTTGCCACGAAAGGCCGTAAACAAATCCGGCACCGGACCAGATGTTGAGTATCCAGCCATAGATGTATCCGCAGACTGCGCCGAACACAATAAGCTGCCACTTCTTTTTAAGCAGACCGTGTTTGGAAAGAATTCCCGCAAGAAATCCTATAAGTCCCCATGCAAACATTTGCCACGGAGTCCACGGTCCCTGCCCGAAAAACAGGTTGGAAGCCAAAGCGGAAATGGCACCGGTAAGGAATCCGGCTTCGGGTCCAAAGACCATTGCGGTTATCACAATTATTGCGGAGGTTGGTTTAAAATGCGGCACAAAGGCAAACGCCGCCCTGCCAACGGCGGCAATGGCCGCCATTACGGCAAGGGGTATCCATTCCCTTGCCTGGGGCTTTTTCATCTCGTAAAGCATTAACAACGGCACCATGGCCAAAATAACCATCACCATGCTTATAAGGCCGTAATTCTTTGCGCCCGTTGCCATAAATATCCACAAAGTAAGCGGAAAAAGCAGGCACACAAGCACAAACATAACCTTTGTGCGGCTGTTTTTTAAAGAAGGCTTCTGCAAAGCTGTTCACCTTCTTCACAGGTTATTATATTTCGCACAAGATGCCTTGTCATGCGGCTTGCGGCGGTGGTATAAAAGCTGTTTTCGGAAAAGAACTTTTTGGGATAACCCTCCGAAACAATGTATCCGTCAAAGAAAAGCATGCAGTGATCGGAATATTTTGCGCAGAATTCTATATCGTGCGTAACCATAAGAACGGTTGCGCCCTCTGCCGCAAGTTCGCGCAGAATACTGCCCATGTTTTCTTTGGAAAGCGCATCCATTCCTTTTGTGGGTTCATCAAGAAGCAGAAGCTTTGGTTCCAGAAGAAGTATTTTTGCAAGGGCCGCCTTCTGCATTTCTCCGCCGGAAAGATCGTATGGGTGGCGGTCCAGAAGGGTATCCACCTCCATCTTTTTTGCAACGGAAAGAACCCTTTGTTCAATTTCTTCCTTTGGGATTTTCTTTCCGTTAAAAACCTCTTCCAGATCACGGCGCAAAGTTTCGAAAACAAAAAGCGACTGGGGGTTTTGCGGCAAAACAGCCATATTGCGGTCAAAAAGTTCTGTGCCTTTATATTTGTTAAGTTCTTTTCCGCAGATTTTTATGCTGCCAAGGTTGTATTTGCGTTTTTGAGAAACAACGGAAAGCATGGTGGTTTTTCCGGCGCCGTTGCCGCCCAGAACGGAACAGATTTCTCCTTTTCTCACGCTGAATGAAAGATCCCGAAGCACCGGATCAGCGCCTTTTTCGTACTGGAACCACACTTCGTTTATATCAATAACTTTTTCCGCAGGGCGTTCGTGCTCGCCAAGCACGGGAGATTTTGGGTGCTTTTCGTTTACAAGGCGGCTGAACCAGCTTCTGCCCTCTACTATGCTTAGCGGGCACTCGCCTTTAAGCACGCTTCCGTACATTCTTGCCGGGGTTGGCAAAGCTTTATACATTCCGTCCATTTCGTTTTCCGCAAGGTACTGGGCCATTTCCTGCGGAGGAAGATATTTTTTAACCGTTCCGTTTTCCATAAGCAAAACTTTATCCGCATAGCCGTAAACCTCTTCAAGATTGTGCTCGGTGATGATTATGGTTGTGCCCAGTTCCAGGTTTATCTTGCGCACGTTTTCGAGAAATTCCCTTGCGGCAATGGGGTCCAGCTGGCTG
>JAFXBK010000050.1 GCA_017521825.1 Oscillospiraceae bacterium | reverse complement strand
GTGGAACCGGTTTCCCAAGTTGCGCCGCAAGCGCAGGTAATGGTGGTGGGTTTGTAATTAGGATGAAGACCTTCTTTCATCTATGTCACCTCTTTCTCTACAGAGCTTATATTACAAGTCCTTTTTTTACATCAGTATTGATATCATATCACAATCCGAAGCGGATTGCAACAATTTTTTTCGGAAAATTTCTTCCAAAAGCAAATTTTTTTATCAGAAACCAAGAAGAGCGGTAACTTCGGCTTTGATTGCTTCGCCTTCGGCTTTTGCGGATTCAAAATCCGCGGCTTTTACGGAATAATAAATTTTAAGCTTGGGTTCGGTTCCGGAAGGACGGACGATAAAGCTGGAACCGCCTTCAAGGGTATATTCGATCATGTTTGCGTCGGGTTTATAATCCTTTGCGGCAACAACGGTTTTTCCGCAGATTGCTTTGGGTGCTTCTTCGCGGAGATCGCTCATGATTTTTGCAATGCGTTTTGCGCCGTCGGCGCCTTCGCAATAGAAGTTATCCTGGAAATCGTGGTAGTAACCGTATTTTGCCTGGATTTCCGCAAGGGCTTCGCCAAGGGTTTTTCCGCGGAGTTTCCAGAAGTTTGCGGCTTCGCAGATAAGAAGGGAAGCGTCGACTGCGTCTTTGTCGCGGACATAGGTTCCGGAAAGATAGCCGCAGCTTTCCTCAAATCCGAAGAGGAATCTTTCGGGCTGTTCAATGGCTTCGAGTTCGGCAATAACTTTTCCGATAAAGCGGAAGCCGGTGAAAACGCTTCGCATTTCAATTCCGTGGCCGGCGGCAACCGCATCCGCAAGTTTGGTGGAAACAAGGGAGCGGACTGCAACGGGGTTTTCCGGCATGGTTCCGTTCTGTTCCCTTGCGGAAGCGATGAAATCAAGAAGAAGTGCGCCGACTTCGTTTCCGGTGAAGATGCGGAAGCCGTCTTTTTCGTTGGAAGCAATTCCGACGCGGTCGGCGTCGGGGTCGGTTGCAAGAACAAGATCCGCGCCGATTTCCTCCGCTTTTTTAAGCGCAAGAGCAAGCGCCTCGCGAAGTTCCGGGTTCGGGAAAGGGCAGGTGGGGAAGTTTCCGTCCGGTTTTTCCTGTTCGCGGATCATTTCGATGTTTCCGAAACCCGCAAGGGAAAGAGTTGTTACAACCGGGATCGCGCCGGTTCCGTTAAGGGGAGTGTAAACAACGGTAAGGTCGTTTTTGGAATGGTTTTCTCTGTCAACGCCTTCCTGAAGAACTCTTGCGTAAAATCTTCTCCAGAAGGAATCCGGGATAAGAACGATTTTCTTTTCGGAAACGGCGGTTTCGTAATCGCAGATGGAAGCGCCGCGAAGAACGTCGGTTTTATCGATTACGGCAAGGATTTCCTTCGCAACTTCGGGGGAAATCTGGCAGCCGTCGGAACCATATACTTTATATCCGTTATATTTTGCGGGGTTGTGGCTTGCGGTAATAACGATTCCGGCATCGCAATATCTTTCGCGTACTGCGTAGGAAAGCATCGGGGTGGGAGCGGGAGCATCATAGAGCCATACTTTTATTCCGTTTGCAACAAGAACGCAGGCGGCTTCCTTTGCGAATTTTTCGGAATTGTGGCGGGTGTCGTAAGCAATTGCTACGGAAGCACCTTCTTTATGCGCGTTAAGATATTCAGCAAGACCCTGGGTTGCCTGGCGAACGGTGTAGATGTTCATTCTGTTGGTGCCTGCGCCAAGAATTCCGCGGAGTCCGGCGGTGCCGAATTCAAGACTGCGATAAAAACGCTCAAAAATTTCCTCTTCGTTGCCCTCAACTTTGGCAAGGTCGGAAGAAAGTTCTTCGTCGCGGACAAATTCTTTCCATTCAAGATATTTTTCGTTTTCAGTCATTATGTAAAACCTCCCGGGGATAATTAACGGATAAAGTTTGTGATTTCTTTCTTTTCGGGTTTCGGAAGTTCAATTCCGGCTTTTTTACCGGCTTCGATGCATTTTAAGAAATATGCCATGTTTTTTCCAAGGACGCGCATGGTCTGGATACCTTCCTTATCTTCCGGAACGTCGGAAGCAACGGCGCCGTGGACCATGTTCCAATAGTTGGAGGAAATAATCGGCATTTCCGCAATGGCGGGATATTTTATAAGCTGGTCAAAAGCCGCGGTGGTTCCGCCCCTTCTTGCAACGGTTATTACTGCCGCGGGTTTGTGGCGCAAAGAACCGGAAGAGGAATAGAAAAGTCTGTCAAGGAAAGAAACGATTGCGCCGGAGGCACCGGCATAGTGTACCGGAGTTCCGAAAACGAATCCGTCGGCGTTTTTTGCCCTTTGGGCAAATTCGTTTACGATATCGTTTTTAACGCATTTTCCGTTGCGGGAACAATATCCGCAGGCAAGGCAACCGGAAATTGCTTCGGTTCCGAGCCAAACGATGGAAGTTTCGATTCCTTCGTTATTAAGAGCGGTTTCAACTTCGCGCAAAGCGGAATAGGTGGAACCGTTTTTATGGGGGCTTCCGTTAACAAGCAGTACTTTCATAAATTATCCGCACTCCTTTTTAAAACATAATCATACACATTAATTATAGACCCAATCTTTGGCAAAAGCAACTTAAAAATATCGCAAATTTGTACTAAAAAGCACCGTGGAAACGGTGCAAAGTTTTAATCTTCTATATATTCAGCAATGTCAGAAAGTTTACATCCAATTATTTTACAAAGCTGATTTAAAGTGTATGTGCTTATGTTTCCGTTTTTGCGAAGGCGGTCAAGTTGTCCCGTGCTGATATGATAGTCTTTTATCAACGAATATTGGGAAATTCCTTTTTCTTTGAGAGTGAGCCAAAGCTTATCAAAAATTATCATTGTTTCTTCCTCTTTTCAGAATTATAATTCAATAATAAAATATTGCCCAGCTATTGACGATTGCCCATAAAAGGGCTATAATTTATGTGAAATTTATGAAAGAAGGTGAACACATGGCATTTAAAAAAATTACAGCAATGATACTATTAATTGTTGGTGCATTTGGTGAAATTTTTTCTCTTTTCACAATAGGTTCGGATATTTCCCATTGGCTTGTGATGGACTATCTTCCTCCTTACAATGAAAGAGAATTAGTTATGCTTTTTCTTGCTTTTTGTTTTTTGTTAATGACCATAGTTGGTGCAGTTTTGTATTTTGATAAAAATAATGTAAGTTGAAGGAGAAAACATGAAAAAGAAAATTTTGATTTTACTTTTTGTACTGGCCTTGCTTTTTGTTTTAGTAGGTTGTAAAAAAGAACCAGATAATGGAAAATACATTCAAAGCGAAAATGATATTCGAACAAAATATGAAGAACATTTTGATGCACTTCCAACCAGCTTAAACAACCTTGATTATCTGGACAAAAAAGGAAATATTGTTAAAGAAAGTTTTCCAGTAGATAACTATGGGAATGAGTACGAATATGGATATTATATTGGAGACAATCTTTCTCACGATTACTATGCAACATATTATTTAGCCGGAGAGTATAATAAATTCTCGGGAGTTTGCATTCTTCCGTATGATTTAAGAACAACGGACTTTGGTTCATGTTTTGAAATTTATGGTGATTCAAAATTACTTTTTAAAAGTGATAAAACAAAAGCCGGATGCAAACCGCAATATTTTGAAATTGATATAAATGGAGTAGAGTATCTTACGATTTTTTATCCGGAAGGAAACGGGATATCAGAATTAGCAACAATTTGTGATGGTATTTTTGAAAAATAAAATAAAATAAAAAGCCCATGTTTTGAACATGGGTTTTTTGTTTGAATTAATTATGAAAATATGTGTTAAAAAGCAGTTTCGCGCAAATGAATTTTAAAATTGGCTTGTATTTATCACCCGATATGTTATATAATAAATTGATTATATATATCTTTTTTTCGGAAAGGGGATTTGGAAAAATGTTCTGCACCTGCACCAGCATGGGACTTCTCGGCATAAACGCTTATAAAGTTGCGGTGGAAGTGGACCTTTCCGAATCTTTTCCCGGTTTTGATATAGTCGGTCTTCCGGACGTTGCGGTAAAGGAATCCCGGGACAGAGTCCGCACCGCCATTATAAACAGCGGTTTTGATTTTCCAATCGGAAAAATTGTTGTAAACCTTGC
The DNA here is from genome assembly GCA_017521825.1 of Oscillospiraceae bacterium. Classification (GTDB taxonomy): domain Bacteria; phylum Bacillota; class Clostridia; order Oscillospirales; family Ruminococcaceae; genus UMGS1668. Next base: position 17,432 of record JAFXBK010000050.1, on the reverse strand, counting down.
TCCAAGCGACGTTAAAAAGGCCGGTTCCCTTTATGACCTTCCGATCCTCATCGGAATTTTAAGGGCGGACGGACAGATCGATTGCGATTTCCGCGATTGCGCCTTTATCGGCGAACTTTCCCTTGAAGGAACGATAAAACCCGTTACCGGAATTCTTCCGATGGTTCTTGAAGCAAAGAAACTCGGAATCGAAAAGATTTTTATTCCCGAAGGCAACGCGCCGGAAGGCAGCATTGTTGAAGGAATCGAAGTATATGCGGTGGCTTCCGTTTCCGAAGTTGTTTCCCATCTTCGGGGTGAAGAAATTCTTGAACCGCTTAAAGCCATGGAATTTTCCAAAAGCCACGCCGATTTTTACGAGGCGGATTTTGAGGACGTAAAAGGACAGTATGAAGCCAAACGCGCGCTGGAAATTGCCGCCGCAGGCTTCCATAATATTCTTTTAATAGGACCTCCCGGAGCGGGAAAAAGTATGCTTGCAAAGCGCCTTCCCTCGATTCTTCCGGAAATGACTTTTGAAGAATCCATCGAAACAACAAAAATCCATTCCATTTGCGGAACTTTGCCGGAAGGAGCGGGACTTGTTAAAAAACGTCCGTTCCGTGCGCCGCACCATACGGTTTCTCCGGCGGGACTTACCGGCGGCGGAACCATTCCAAGGCCGGGGGAAATTTCCCTTGCCCATAACGGAGTTCTTTTCCTTGACGAACTTCCGGAATATAACCGCACCGCGATGGAAGTTCTTCGCCAGCCGCTGGAGGACGGAACCGTTACCATTTCCAGGGCGGCGGGAAGGCTTACCTATCCCTGCTCCATAATGCTTGTTGCGGCCATGAACCCCTGTCCCTGCGGATATTACGGACACCCGACCAGAAAATGCACCTGCTCCGAAGGTTCGGTCCAGCGCTATCTTTCAAAAGTTTCCGGCCCGCTTCTGGACAGAATAGACCTTCACGTGGAAGTTATGCCGGTTGAATTTTCCGACCTTAACGACAGAACAAAGGCGGAGCCTTCCTCCGCAATCCGCGAAAGGGTAAACGCCGCAAGAAAGATCCAGAACGAACGCTATGCCGGAACGGGAATAACCTGCAACGCAATGTTAACTCCGGCGTTCCTTCACCAGTTCTGCGTTCTTACCGAAGGCGCCCAGAATATGCTCAAAACCGCTTTTGAGCGCATGGGTCTTTCCGCAAGGGCATATGACAGAATTTTAAAAGTTGCAAGAACCATTGCCGATCTTGACGGCAGTGAGGATATAGACGTTCAGCATATTGCGGAAGCTCTGCAATACAGAAGCCTTGACAGAAAATATTGGGGGAACTGAAAATGCTTGAAGAAATCATGAAAGCCGCCGGAATCGAAGTTTTCGGCGTTGCGGATTATAACGAAACCCTTCCCGGAACCGGATTTAAACAGAGAGAAATGTTCGACGGGATCCAGTCCGTAATCGTTTGCCTTATCCCCTGGGATACCGGCATGAACGAAGGCAGAAACATGGCAAGATACGCCGTTGGCAGAAACTATCACGACGTTGCGGCGGAACATCTTTCCGTTGCAACGGAAATTCTTCGCAGAGCTTTCCCGGACGAAACTTTTAAATTTTTTGTGGATTCCTCTCCCATTGCGGAAGTAAGAGCGGCTGTTCTTGCGGGACTCGGAGTCCGCGGAAAGAACAACCTTCTTATCAGCAAGGAATACGGAACCCGCTGCGCCATCGGCGAAATCATCACCACCAGAAAATTTGCAAAATCGAAAAAATCCGTCGGAACCTGCTTCGATTGCGGAAAATGCATCCGGGAATGTCCCGCAGGCGCACTTTCCGAAAAAGGTTACGAAAAGGAAAAATGCGTTGCATATATCAACCAGATGAAAAAGGAACTTACCCCGGAAGACGAGGCCCTTATCAAAAAAGTCGGCTTTATCTGCGGATGCGATTGCTGCACCGATTGCTGCCCCATGAACCGCCATGCGGACGGCACCGGTCTTAAAGAATTCAAGGAGAGCGCAAAACCGGTTTACACCCCCGGAATGGATCTTTCCGACCGTTCCTATGGCTGGAAGCCGGCGAATGTTGAGCGCAACTATAAAATAATTACGGAGGATTAAAATGGAAATCCTTAAAAAGGAACAGTACCCCGAATACGAGGCTTTTTGCAAAAGCCACCCCCAGGGCGGTTTTACCCAATCCACCCTTTGGTACGGCGTTAAAAATAACTGGGGTCACGAAGTTGTTGTTTCCAGAAGCGAAACCGGCGAAATCGTCGGCGGAATGTCTGTTTTAATACAAAAAATCCCCCTTATCGGAACAAGTTTTCTCTATGCACCAAGGGGTCCGGTTTGTAACCTTCACGATAAATCGGTTTTAAAAGACCTTATGAACGGCGCAAAAGTTCTTGCAAAAAAGCATAACGCCCATAACTTCAAAATGGACCCGGACGTTCTTGTTTCCAACGAGGAATTTCTTAAAATTGCCGAAGAACTCGGTTTCAAAAGAAAATTCGGTCCCACCGGTTTTGAAACCATTCAGTGCCGCTTCAACTATCGCCTTTATATCAAAGACCGCACCGAGGACGAGGTTTTCATGAACCTTACCCAGAAATGCCGCTATAACGTCCGCGTTGCCATAAAACACGGCGTTGAAATAAAGGTTGTCGGAAAAGAATATCTTGATGAATTTATGCGCATTATGAAAACCACCGGAGAACGCGACGGATTCAACATCCGCCCGAAGGAATATTTCGAAAGAATGCTCGATTCCCTCGGCGAACACGCAAGACTTTATATGGGTTTTTATAACGGACAGGCGGTCTGCGGAACAATCACAACAAACTATGCCGGAAAATGCTGTTACGTTTACGGCGCTTCCGATAACGCCTTCCGCAACGTTATGCCGAACTATCTTATCCAGTGGGAAATGATAAAATGGGCTATTGAAACCGGATGCGAGGTTTATGACTTCCAGGGAATTTCCGGAAACCTTGAGGACGAAAATGACCATCTTTACGGTCTTTACCGCTTTAAACGTGGCTTCAACGGCCAGGTGGATGAACTCCCCGGCGAGTTTGATATAACCTATAAACCCCTTGCAGCGAAAATGGTCAAACACGCGATAAAGCTTAACGGAAAACTCCATAAGCTTAAAAAGAAGCTTGGAAAATGAATCCTTTAGAAAATGCTTTGAACGAATATATCGGAAAAGACCTTTCACGTTTTCATATGCCCGGGCACAAGGGCGCGGAAAATTTTCCGGAATATTTTAAATATGATATAACCGAAGTCGAAGGTGCTGACAGCCTTTTTGAATCTTCCGAAGCGATTTTTGAAACGGAAAAACGCTTTTCAAAAATCTACGGAAGCGGCGCAAGCCTTCTTTCAGCCGGAGGTTCAACCCTTTGCATCCAGGCAATGCTGGCGACGGCATTGAACCCGGGCGATAAACTTATCATCGCAAGGAACTGCCATGCTTCAGCGGTGAACACCATCGCACTTCTTGACCTTGAACCGATATGGATAAATCCGAGGGATTTGAAAGGCGCGGAAAAGGCTTTTTCCGAAAACCCGGAGGCAAAAGCAATTTATCTTACCTCTCCGGATTATTTCGGCGTGCTCAGCGATATCGAAGCTTTTGCGAAACTTGCCCATGAGCACGGAGCAAAACTTATTGTGGATAACGCCCACGGCGCCCACCTCCATTTTATACCGACGGAGATGCACCCGATTTCTCTCGGCGCGGATATGTGTGCGGATTCCCTCCACAAAAGCCTTCCGGTTCTTACCGGCGGTGCGCTTTTGCACCTTAATGACGGCAGTTTGCGCGAACTTGCGAAGCAAAAAATGCGGCTTTTCGCCTCAACAAGCCCAAGCTATCTTATAATGCTTTCTGCGGATAAATGCGCGGAATATCTTGAAACAAAGGCAAAATACGATTTTGCCATGCTCAATGGAAAAGTGGCGAATCTTCGCTATAAAGCTTTTGAGCACGGTCTTGCTCCAAAAACAAGGAACGTTGAACCCGCAAGGCTTACCCTTTCGGTAAAATCTACCGGAATGACCGGCGAAGAATTTGGGAAAAAACTCCGTGAGCACGGAATTGAACCGGAATACGTAAACGATGAATGGGCGGTGCTCATGGCTTCGCCTTTCAACACCGAAAGGGATTTTGAAAGGGTCGCAAAATTCATCGAAGAAACTTTTGGAAACGGTTTTTCCGCTTTTGAAGAACGCCTTTCAAAAATGCCGGAAAAAGCGATGAGCGTAAGAAACGCAGTTTTTTCCGAAACGGAGGAAATCGAAACGGAAAATGCGGTTGGAAGAATTGCCGCAAGGCTTAATCTCCCTTGTCCGCCGTGTATTGCTCTTTCGGTTCCGGGGGAAGTAATCGACGAAAAAATCGCCGAACTTCTCAAAAAATACGGAATTGATAAAATAAACGTTATAAAATAAAGTTTATTCCCGCTTTTGCGGTAAAAATATTACATAATCTTCCCAAGGAGGAACAATAATATGAAAATGATCATGGCAATCGTCTCCGGCGATGACAGCAGCGCTGTTTCCGCGGCACTTACAAAATCCAGATACTCCGTAACAAAACTTGCCACCACCGGCGGTTTTCTTATGAGCGGAAACACCACCTTTCTTATCGGCGTTAACGACGACCAGGTTGAGGACGTTATTTCCATCATTGCAAAACACAGCAAAAAAAGAAAACAGATGGTTCCCAACAACAGCTTTGACGTTGGCATGTATTCCGCATTCCCGGTCGAAGTTACCGTTGGCGGCGCAACTGTTTTCGTAATGAACGTAGAACATTTCGAGAAGGTTTAAAATGCCCGGAACAAAGGAACTTAAAAGAACGCTTTCCGCAACCTTGCGCGAAGGCCTTCTTTCCCATGCGGTTCTGATTGAAGGGGAAAAGGGAACCGGAAGAAAAAATCTTGCAATCTGGCTTGCAAAGGCTATTCTTTGCAAAAGCGAAAACCGCCCCTGCGGAAGCTGTTCCGTTTGCCGGAAAATTGAAAACAATAACCACCCGGACGTGGAAATTTTCGGCGGTGGCGGCGGCGCAAGAAGCTTCCATATCGACGAAGTAAGGGAGATAAAGGAATCTATCTGGCTTGCGCCGAACGAATCCGAACAAAAGGTCTATATTCTTCTTGACGTTGAAAACATGACCCCGGAAGCCCAGAACGCCCTTCTTAAATCCTTGGAGGAACCCCCGGCACACGCAAGATTTATCCTTACCTGCGAAAACCGCAGGAGCCTTCTGGATACGATTATAAGCCGTTCGACGGTTTATACTCTTGAACCGCCAACCAGGGAAGAATGTTCCGCGGCCCTTCGGGAAAATTTTCCGGAACTTTCGGAAAAAGATGCGGAGATTTTTTCCATAGCCTACGGCGGAAATTTCGGCGCGGCAAGCAAAGGTTTTTCCGAAGGAACCGGCGAAATTGTTTTTCTTGCGGCAAAAACGCCGGAACTTCTTAAAAAAGGCGAAAGCTATGTTCTTGCGGCGGAACTTTCCGCAAAATGCAAAACAAGGGCGGATTTTTCGGAATTTCTCGAAAGACTTCTCAATATAACCGGCCGATGCGGAATTGACCGCGCCGCCGGAAAAACAACCCCGGTCAGGGTCACCCCGACCGAAGCAGTCAAAACATCAGAAATTATTGAACGCGGAAAGCTTGCGGTTTTACAAAACTGCTCCCTTGAACTTATCGAAAGCTGGCTTTCGATGGAGCTTTCCCGCGTTTTCGGAGGAAATTTATGAGCGAAAAGATCGAAGTTATAGGCGTCCGCTTTAAAGAAGTTGGAAAAGTCTATTATTTTGACCCGGAGGGCGAAAAATTTTCCATCGGCGACAGAGTTATTGTTGAAACCAGCCGCGGAACCGAATGCGGCGAGGTTGCGGCGGATAACCGTTTTGTAACCGAGGACAAAGTTGTTATGCCCCTTAAAAAAGTTCTTCGTTTTGCAACGGCGGAGGACCTTGAACACGTTAAAGAAAACGAAAAACTTGAAAAACAGGCTTTTGAAAAATGTCTTTTAAAAATTGCCGACCACGGCCTTGATATGAAACTTGTTGATGTTGAATATACCTTCGATAACAGCAAGATAATTTTCTATTTTACCGCGGACGGAAGAATCGATTTCCGCGAGCTTGTTAAAGACCTTGCGGCAATTTTCCGCACAAGAATTGAGCTTCGCCAGATCGGCGTCCGCGACGAAGCAAAAATGCTCGGCGGCCTTGGAATTTGCGGAAGACCTTTTTGCTGTTCCCAGTTCCTTGGAGAATTTGCTCCGGTTTCCGTAAAAATGGCAAAGGAGCAGGGCCTTTCCCTTAACCCGACCAAAATTTCCGGAACCTGCGGAAGGCTTATGTGCTGCCTTAAATATGAGCAGGAAGGTTACGAGGAACTTATAAGAACAATGCCGAGAGTCGGCGCGGCGGTTAAAACCCCGGACGGAAACGGCGTTGTTGTTGACCTTAACCTTATGACCGGAATGCTTTCCATTAAGATGGACGATGCTCCGGACGGCGCACCCAAATCTTTCCACAAATCTTTTGTAAAACGAATTCGCGGCGAAAGGGAAGAACCCAAGGCCGAACCCGAAGATAATTACGAAGAATAATTTTTTTAGGAGGATTTTATTATGGCATACAAAATTTCCGATATGTGCATCGAATGCGGAACCTGTGCAGAAAACTGCCCCGTTAACGCCATTGAACCCGGCGACGGAAAATACGTTATCAATCCTGCAAAATGCATCGATTGCGGAACCTGTTCCTATTCCTGCCCTGTCGGCGCGGCACAGCCCGGCGACGACTGATAAAACGCCAAAAAAGCGGAAAGCTTTGGCTTTCCGCTTTTTTACGTATTGATTTTTTTAAAATATGTGTTAAAATTATATTATCTTTTAAAAGGAGGCTTTTTTATTATGGCATACAAAATTTCCGATGCTTGCATTATGTGCGGCGCTTGTGCAGATGCTTGCCCTGTTGAAGCAATTTCCGAAGGTGACGGCAAATACGTTATCGACGCAGATAAATGCATTGATTGCGGTTCCTGCGCCGGCGAATGCCCTGTTGGTGCTCCCGAAGAAGCATAATTAAAACGTTTCTTGAAGAAGGAAGGCTTCGGCCTTCCTTCTTTTTTTATCAAAATATTGATTTTTATAAAATATGTGTTAAAATTAATCTGTAAAGTTACGAAAGGCGGCGAAAACATGGCATATATCATTACCGGCGCGTGTATTGAATGCGGAAAATGCGAAAAAGAATGTCCGAAGGACGCAATTTACCAGACCTGCGGACAGTATGCCATTGTTCCCAGAAGATGCATAGAATGCGGAAAATGTGCAAAAGTATGCCCGGTGGGCGCGCCGAAGAAAAAGGAAAAAAGATGATTTTTCCGGGAAGGATATTCCTTCCCGTTTTTTATATGCCTTACCGAAAACGAGGTTTTTTTGATGGATATAATCGTAAACGATTTTTACGGCCTTGATATGGCCACAACAAAGGAATATGGCTTCGGCGGCGATGCGCTTTTGCTGGCGGAATTCGCAAAACCGAAGTTCAGGGATACGGTTCTTGATCTTTGCACCGGCTGCGGAGTTGTTCCGGTTATGATGATGGCAAACGGTTTTAAAGGCAGGGTAACCGCCGTTGATATCCAGCCCGGCGCCATTGAACTTTGTAAATGGACCGCGGAAAAAAACAATGTTCAGGACAGGTTTTTTCCGGTTCTTGCGGATCTTAACGAACTTGACTGGGAGGCGGAAAGCTTCAGCCTTATAACCGTTAACCCGCCTTATTTTGTAACCGGTTCCGGAAAGGAAAACGGAACAACCTCCAGAGATCTTGCAAGAAGGGAAAGCGGATGCACCCTTGCCCAGGTTACAAAAGTTGCCGGAAGGCTTCTTAAATACGGCGGAAGGTTTTGCATGTGCCACCGGCCGGAAAGACTTGCAGACGTTATTTTTGAAATGCGGAAAAACAAAATTGAACCGAAGCGCCTTACCTTTGTTAACAACGCGACGGATTCCGCCGAACCCTGGCTTATCCTTATCGAAGGAAAAAAAGGCGGACACGCCGGACTTAAAATAAATTATATTCAGAACGGAAGATAAAAGATTATGGGAATTCTTTATGTTGTGGGAACGCCCATCGGAAACCTTGGGGATTTTTCCCCAAGAGCGGTGGAAACCCTTGAAAAAGTTGATTTTATCGCGGCGGAAGACACCCGCGTTACCGTAAAACTTCTTAACCATTTCGGAATAAAAAAACCGATGGTGATTTACCAGAAATTCAATGAATATGAGCAGGGGGATATTATTGTTTCCCGGCTTCAAAACGGCGAAAGCTGTGCAATAGTAACCGATGCTGGAATGCCCTGCATCAGCGACCCGGGCGAAACCCTTGTTAAACTTTGCATAAAAGCCGACGTTAAGGTGGAGGTTGTTCCGGGTCCTTCCGCGGTTGTTTCCGCACTTGCGGTTTCCGGGCTTTCTGTTTCCCGCTGGACTTTCGAAGGTTTTTTAAGCGTAAAGCGCACCTCCAGAATGGAGCATCTTATGGAACTTCGCCACGAGCGCAGAACCATGGTTTTTTATGAAGCACCCCATAAACTTCTGAGCACCCTTAAGGACATGAATTCCGTTTTTGGCGAAAGGAACATTGTTGTTGTAAAGGAACTTACAAAAATCCACGAAACTTCCTGGCGCGGAACCCTTTCGGAAGCGGTGAAGTATCATACCGAAAACCCGCCTAAAGGCGAATATGTTCTTGTTCTTGAAGGCGAACAGGTTGAAAAGGAAGAAATGCGCGACCCGATGGAGGAAGCAATTTCCATTGCAAAGGAACTTATGGAAAAAGGAAAACCCGCTTCCATGGCGGCAAAGGAAGCCGCCAAACTTACCGGGCAGACCAAAGGCGAAGTTTATAAACGCCTTATGGAAGAAGAGGAAGAATAAAGATAAATGCCGGAGCGCTTTAAAGGAAAGCGCTCCGTTTTTTTGTTATTTATTAAGGTTTTATTAAGAAATTATAAGAAAAATTTTAAAAAATGTTTAAGTTTGGCGGAAAAAGTAGTATTATAAACATATATGTTCATTTTGTGATAATATAAATTTTTAATTCAGGAGAAAAAATGGCTAAAAGAAAAAAATGGATAAAACCCCGGCACCGTATTATCCAGGCCATAGCCAAAGCTGTTCTTTGGCCGGTTTGCCGGATAAAATACGGTATTAAAATAGAAAAATTCAAGGAACAGGAAGACAGACCCTACCTTATCCTTTATAACCACCAGACGGCTTTTGACCAGTTTTTTATGGGAATTTCCTTCAAAGGTCCGATTTATTATGTTGCCACGGAAGATATTTTTTCCATGGGATTTGTTTCGGATCTGCTGCGTTTTGCGGTAAACCCGATTCCGATTAAAAAACAGACCACCGATGTCGGCGCGGTTATGAACTGCTTAAGAGTTGCGAAGGAAGGCGGAACAATCTGCCTTGCGCCGGAAGGCAACCGAACTTACAGCGGAAAAACCGAATATATAAACCCCGCCATTGTTCCCCTTGCCAAAAAGCTTAAACTTCCGATCGCTCTTTACAGGATCGAGGGCGGCTACGGCGTTCAGCCACGCTGGAGCGACAGAATAAGAAAAGGCAAAATGCGTTCTTACGTTTCGGAAGTTATCAAGCCGGAAGAATTTTCCGCCATGACTGACGAGGAACTTGCGGAGAGAATAAACAAAGGGCTTTTTGTTGATGAAGAAAAAGCCGACGCGGTTTTTGAATCCGATTTCAAAGCGGAATATATGGAAAGGGCGGTTTATGTCTGCCCTTTCTGCGGACTTTCGGAATTCGAAAGCCACGGAAACGAGGCTTTTTGTAAAACCTGCGGAAAAACCGTTACTTACGGCGAAGACAAACGCATAACCGGAAAAGGCTTTGATTTTCCTTTCGAATTTTTCGGACAGTGGTACGATTGCCAAAAGGATTTTGTAAACGGCCTTGACCTTAACGAATATACCGAAAAACCGCTTTTTTGCGACGATATAACAGTTAAGGAAGTTATTATCCGAAAAAACAAAAAAATGCTGAGGGAAAGCGCAAAATCTTCCCTTTACGGAAACAGAATTGTTGTTGATGAAGGAACGGAAAAAGAATGGATCCTTCCTTTTTCGGAACTTTCGGCGGTTTCGGTTCTTGGAAAAAACAAGCTGAACGTATATTCCGGAAGCGAGGTTTTCCAGATTACCGGAAGCAAAAGATTCAACGCGCTTAAATATGTAAACATCTATTACAGATGGAAAAATATCAAAGAGGGAAATATTGATGGAAAATTTTTGGGACTATAGTGTTTGGGGAACCCTTAACGTAGTTGCGGTTCTTCTCGCAAGCCTTCTTGTTGGCAATATTTTAAAAAAATCCATAGGATTTCTTAAGGATTCGCTTATTCCGATTTCGGTAATAGGCGGCGGAATCCTTATTCTTGTTGCATGGGTATATAAGCTTATAACCGGCGATATTATGTTTGATACTGCGTTTTTCGGTTCTTCCGGAACAAAAACTCTCGAAATGTTCACCTATCACTGCCTTGCGCTTGGCTTTATTGCTTCCACCCTTAAAACCGGCGACGGAAAAATTACAAAGGAAAGAGCAACCGAAGTTTTTAACACCGGCGTTACAACCGTTTCCACCTATCTTCTTCAGGCGGTTGTGGGAATGATAATCACAATGACCGCGGTACTTTTCATTGAAGATTTCTTCCCGGCGGCTGGCGTTCTTCTTCCCTTCGGTTACGGTCAGGGAACCGGCCAGGCCATGAACTACGGCGGAATTTACGAAAACGATTTTGGCTTTGACGGCGGAAAAAGCTTTGGACTTACCATTGCGGCCCTTGGCTTTTTAAGCGCAAGTATCGGCGGCGTTATCCATCTTAATATCCTTAAAAGAAAAGGCGTTATTGCCAAAAAAGCAAGCAACAAGCTGAACCACGAAAAAATCGAAGGCGAAAACGAAATTCCAATGCAGGAAAGCATTGATAAAATGACCGTTCAGATTGCGCTTATCATTGTTACATATATGATAACCTATTTCCTTATGAACGGAATTTCGAAGCTTATTCCGGGAATGACTTCGCTTATCTTCGGTTTTAACTTCCTTCTTGGCGTTCTTTCCGCAACGCTTGTTAAAGAACTTATGAAATTCCTTAAAAAGAAAAACGCAATCCAGAAGGATTATACGAACAACTTCCTCCTTACCCGCGCAAGCAACTTTTTCTTTGACATAATGGTTGTTTCCGGAATTGCGGCTATCCGCCTTTCCGTCCTTGAGGATTACTGGGGAATTATGCTTATCCTTGGCGTTGCCGGTCTTTTTGTCACCTATTTTTACAACCACTATGTTGCAAAAACCCTTTTCCCCAAATATGCGGAGGAACAGTTCCTTATGATGTACGGCATGCTTACCGGAACCGCCAGCACCGGAACTATCCTTCTCCGTGAAATTGACGGGGATTTTGAAACCCCGGCGGCGGATAACATGGTTTACCAGAACTTCCCGGCGATTGTTTTCGGCTTCCCGATGATGCTTCTTGCAATGCTGGCACCGAAAAAACCGCTTCTTACCCTTGGAATCCTCTTTGTTTTCTTCGTTGCGATGAACATTCTTCTTTTCAGAGATCGGATTTTTAAATTCAAAAAGAAAACCAAAGTTTAAACGGGAAAACCCCCGTGCTCAAAATTTGAGCACGGGGGTTTTTATGTTCAGGGAGAAGTTATTTTGGCTGCCAATAAAGTTCGACATAGCCGATATTAAGATAAACCTTTTGTTCTTTAAGAAGATATTCTTTTATGCTTTTTTCGGTGTATTCATTTTCGCGCATTTCATAAACAAAACCGAAATCGATACTTCCGTCTTTATTGATTTCGTAATATGTCGGATAACCGTCATAAAGTGTTGCAATTTGGTAGCCGTTTTTATCTATCAATCCGATACAGCTTCCGGTGGTAGCGCCTTCAATTATTTTGAAATCGTTTATATCATAATCGGTTATGCAGTCGAGCAATTTTTTAGGATTATTAAAAAACAGGGAAGGATAAAGCATGGGAATTTTTATATAACCTTCTTCGCTGCCCTGATAATCGGAAATTACGGAACCTTCGATATATATTTTTTCGTTTTCCGAACAATCAAAATTATTTATTACAAAGGGAGCGTTATCCCAGGGAACCGTATTTATCAAAACAGCTCCGTTATTGGGTTGCTGAAGATACAGTTCAATCCATTTTCCGTTTGAAGAAGTTGTGTAAAGTTCATATTGTTCCGGCTTTTGGATAACTCTGTCGAGTCCGCGGTAGGCGATTGCTATTTTGCTGTCTGTTGTAAAATAAACTGCGGAAATTATAAAAACAACAACAGCAACGATTGCGGTTATAACTTTCGGGGAAAGTTTTTTCTTCTTCGGAAGATTTTCCAAAAGTTCTTTCGCGTAATCCTCGGAGGAGCCTTCATGAGCGGAAGAAAGGGGTGCGCTTTCCGCTTCAAGGTCGGAATAAAGTTCCGAAAGGTCATCGAGAACTTCATTCAGTTTTTCGCCCTTTGCGGCATGTTTTTTAAGATATTTTGTTACCTCGTTAAAATCGGCAAGATATTCGCCGGAAAGTTTTTCATTCATTCTCGCTGCCTCCTTTCATAATTTTGCAGACGGAAACGTAAAATTCGTTCCAGTTTTTGCTGAAATCTTTGAGCTCCGAAAGACCTTTTTCGGTTGTGAAATAATATTTTCTTGCGGGGCCGTTCGGAACAGGCATTTTTTCGTATGTAATAAGTTCTTCGTTTTCCATTCGCAGAAGAAGAGGAAGAATTGTTCCGCGGCTTATTTCTTTAAAACCGAATTCGGAAAATTTTTCGCATATCTCCTGGGAATAGAGTTTTTCCTCCGAAAGGAGCTTAAGGACACAGCCTTCGAGGATTCCTTTCATCATCTGGGTTTTTCCGGACAAAATTTTCGCCTCCCTTTTGGTTGATTGCATTACATTCAACTGAGTTTATTGTAATACAATCAACTGGCGCTGTCAATACATTTTTTAAAAAATATTACGAAAAAGAATAAAAAAACGTGCTCAAAATTTGAGCACGGGGGACTTTTATTTACAGCCGTTACAGCCGGAACAGTTTTTGCAATAGGCAACGAGTATAACGCCGTTTCCGGAAGTATCGGTGATTTCGTGCTGAAGGGCGTTAAGTTTATCAAGCTGGGTTCGGTCAAGGTCGGCGGGTTTTCCGGGTTTAAACAAAAAATCATCTCCTTATATAATGTATATATATTATTTAGCATCTGCAAAGAAATATCCACCCTTCCGGCAAAACCTTCGGTTTTGCCACCTCCCCTGATAGGGGAGGCATTTTGATGACAAAAACGCACCAACAAATAAAAGTTTAGAACAAATGTTCGATTTTTTGGCCGAAAACTATTGATTTTAAATTGATTATATATTATACTATAAAACAGAAATGAAGCCGATTGGATATTATGATAATGGAGGAATGAGATTTATGGCAGACAGAAAAGAAGCACTTGAAACCGCAATTAAACAGCTTGAAAAACAGTACGGAAAAGGAACCGTTATGAAACTCGGCCAGGCGCCGGCACTTAACGTGGAAGCAATTTCCACCGGTTCTATCTCTCTTGACAGCGCCCTTGGAATCGGCGGTGTTCCGAGAGGACGTATTGTTGAGATCTACGGTCCGGAAAGTTCCGGTAAAACCACCGTTGCGCTCCATATCATAGCATCCGCCCAGAAAGCAGGCGGCGAAGCCGCATTCATCGACGTTGAGCACGCCCTTGACCCGGTTTATGCAAAAGCCCTTGGCGTTGATATCGATTCTCTTCTTGTTTCCCAGCCGGATACCGGCGAACAGGCTCTTGAAATTACCGAAGCGCTTGTCCGTTCCGGCGCAATCGACGTAATTGTTGTGGACTCCGTTGCCGCAATGGTTCCGAAGGCGGAAATCGAAGGACTTATGGGCGATACTCACGTTGGTCTTCAGGCAAGGCTTATGTCCCAGGCACTCCGCAAACTTACCGGCGTAATCAGCAAAACCAACTGCGTTGCGGTTTTCATCAACCAGCTCCGTGAAAAAGTCGGCGTTATGTACGGAAACCCGGAAGTTACCCCCGGCGGCCGCGCACTTAAATTCTATTCTTCCGTTCGCCTTGACGTCCGCAAACAGGAACAGATTAAGCAGGGCGGCGACGTTATTGGTAACCACACCAAAGTTAAGGTTGTTAAAAACAAAGTTGCTCCGCCTTTCCGCGAAGCGGAATTTGATATTATGTACGGTCAGGGAATAAGCAAAGAAAGCGAACTTCTCGATATTGCCGTAAAACTCGATATTGTTGATAAATCCGGCGCATGGTTCTCCTATAACGGCGAAAGACTCGGCCAGGGACGCGACAACGTTAAGGAACTTCTTCGTTCCAACACCGCTCTTTGCGAAGAAATTGAGGCAAAAGTCCGCGCAAATATGGACAAACTTTCCGACCTTTCCAAACCCGCTAAAAAATCCAAAATTCTGAGCGTTGCTCCAACCGGCATTGATATCGAAGCAGATGTGGACGACGAAGAATAAACCGAAAACAAAGCTTACAACCGAACAGACCAAAGAAAAAGCCCTGAACTTGTTAGAGTACAGGGCTCATTCGCGTTTGGAGCTTTTTGATAAACTTAAAGTTTTTGCGGAAACCGAAACGGTGAACGAGGTTCTCGATATGCTCGAGGAAGGCGGTCTTATTGATGACGAAGCTTTTGCGCTGCAGTATGCCCACGACCTTATGGAGATGAAACTTTTCGGACCTTCCCGCCTTATGATGGAACTTGAGCGCAAAGGCATTGATGAGGAAATTGCCGAGCAGGCAATTTTTGCGGCGGAGGAAGAAATCGGTTCGCCGGAGGAAAGATTGGACAGAATTATTGAGCTTCGGTACAAAAATCAGCTTACCGACGAAAAAAATTCCAAAAAAGTTATAAATTCGCTCTTCCGTCTTGGCTACGGATATGATATGATAAAAGATGCGATATATAAAGTAAAGGAAGAAATTGCAGATGAACTGTATGGAAACGAATGAAACCGTAAAAATCGGTATGATTGCCCTTGGATGCAACAAAAACCAGGTGGATGCGGAGCTTATGCTTGGCGCACTTGAAAAAGAGGGTTTTGAAATTGTCGAAAATGCCGCCGAATGCGACGTTGTAATCGTCAATACCTGCGGTTTTATTGAAAGCGCAAAACGCGAATCCATTGAAAATATTCTCCAGTGCTGCCAGCTTAAAGAACAGGGTTATGTAAAACTTGTTGTTGTAACCGGCTGCCTTGCGGAACGTTACCGCGAGGAAATGGCGGAACTTATTCCCGAAGCCGACGTAATCCTCGGAATCGGTGCAAACGACGAAATTGCCGCTTCCATCCGCCAGGCGCTTGAAGGACAGAAGGTCCGCAAATTCTATGCCCCGGAAAATCTTGAGATGGAAGGCAAAAGAATTCTTGTTAACTATCCTTATTATGCATATATCAGAATTGCCGATGGTTGCGACAACCGTTGTTCCTATTGTGCAATTCCGGCGATCCGCGGACGTTACCGCAGCAGACCCATGGAAAGTATTGTTGAGGAATGTAAGGCCTTTGCCGCAAAAGGCGTTGAGGAATTTATCATCATCGCTCAGGATACCACCAGATACGGCGAAGATATTTACGGAAAACGCATGCTTCCGGAACTTCTCCGCCAGATTTGCAAAATCGACGGCATAAGATGGATAAGAATTCTTTACGCATATCCGGAAAGAGTTACCGAAGAGCTTCTTGACGTAATGGCTTCCGAAGAAAAAATTGTAAAATATCTTGATATTCCGCTCCAGCATTGCAGTAAAAAAGTTCTTAAAGCCATGCACAGAAAACAGAGCACCCCGGCGGAACTTGTTGCAATGGTAAAACATCTTCGGGAAAGAGTTCCGGGAATCACCCTTCGAACCACCCTTCTTACCGGATTCCCCGGCGAAAGCGACAGCGATTTTGAGGCACTTTGCAAATTTGTAAAACAGGCTAAATTCGACAGGCTCGGTTGCTTTGCATATTCCAGGGAGGAAGGCACAAAATCCTATGACCTTCCTAACCAGCTTGACGAGGAAACAAAACAGCGCCGCGCCGAAGTGATAATGGAAATCCAGACCGCGGTTTCTGCGGCTCTTCTTAAGAAAAAAGTCGGTTCCGTTATGGAGGTTGTTGTAGAAGGTTATGACAACAAAAACAAAGTTTTTAAAGGAAGAAGCTCCCAGGATGCTCCGGAAATTGACGGAATCGTTTATTTTGTAAGCCCGGAAAAACATTGCATCGGCGATTTTGTAAAAGTAAAAATCGTAAAATCTTCCGAATACGACCTTCTCGGCGAACTTTGCGAATAAGAGAAAGAGGGGTATTTAGTGAACCTTCCGAATATCCTTACTATATTAAGGATTATAATGATACCGTTTTTTGTCGCGGCGTTTCTTACGGCAAAAATAAGCGATTGGGTTACACTTTCCATTTTTGTAATTGCCGCAATAACGGATGCTCTTGACGGTTATATTGCAAGAAAACAAAATATCGTGACGGATTTCGGAAAACTTATGGATCCGCTTGCGGATAAGCTTATGGTAATGGCGGCGTTTATTTGTTTTACTGCGGCGGGAATAATCCACCCGCTTATAACTGTTTTTGTAATGGCAAGGGAGTTTTTTGTAACCGGACTCCGCAGCATTGCAACTTCTAAAGGAAAAGTAATCGCCGCGGATATCTGGGGAAAAGCAAAGACAGTTTCCCAATATACGGCTATAATTGTTATTCTTGTAAAAAGCGCAACACATTCCGCAAACGAAAGTTTTTTGGGAATTCTTGCGGTAATTTGCATAGCTCTTATGACCGCGCTGACACTTATTTCCGTTTTGAATTATTGTTTAAAAAACAAAGAATTTTTTAAAGGATAATAAAAAATCATTAAAAAAGATTAAAATTGCCTTTGGACAGAAAAGCCGGATTTTCTTATCCAAAGGCTTTTTTGTTGAAAAACGGTGGAAAAACAGGGTGTTTTGTTGAAAACAAAGCGCCAAAAACCGACAATTCAACCAAATGTTGAATGTTATTCACAGAACACACGGCGGCGATACACTTTTGAAAAAAACTTTAAAAAAACCGTTGACATCTGCGTTCTGGAATGATATACTAATCAAGCTGACCCGCTGAACGGCGGTTCACAAAAAGCAAAGGACCTTGAAAATTGAACAACAGATATGAAGAAAAGAATTAAACCCTTGTATTCATTTGAGTAAATTCCAAAAGTAATAGCAAGTCAGTGAGACTTGAAGCTTAGGAAACAAAGACTTTGATTTGTTTAG
>JAFXBK010000049.1 GCA_017521825.1 Oscillospiraceae bacterium | reverse complement strand
CCTTCTGGGTTTTGATTTTGTTCTTGCGTGCATCACGGCATTCTTTGCAGCGCTGGGGTTCATTTACAAATCCGCGTTCTGCATAGAATTCCTGTTCGCCGGCGGTAAAAGTAAATTCTTTTCCGCATTCTTTGCACACTAAGGTTTTGTCTTCGTACATTGTTTTTACCTCTTCTTTTTGAATAAATGTATTTGCCCTTGGTTTACCACAATCGCCTTCATAAATACGTTGCCGGGATGCCACGGAGCATTCGTATATCCAGTCTTTTAAGACCGCATACCAAAAATAATTAATTTTCCGGTCCGATTTCGGTCCGGAGTTTTTTTCGGACACGCGAAAGCGCGTTTCCGATGGATTTTTCGGGTTTTCCCAATTTTTCGCCGATTTCCTTATAGGAAAAACCGCCGAGATATAATTTAAGAACCTGTTTTTCAAATTCCGAAAGAACCTCGAAAATCCGCTTTTTCATATTGGAAAAAGTTTCTTTTTCGATCCAATCCGCTTCCGGTTCGCTTTTTGAGGCAAGGTCGATATCCTCGATGGAAACATAATCCACCATTGCGGAATTTTTCGGCCGGCGGCCGGTTCTTAAAATCGAAAAAATGTGGTTTTTAATGCAAACGGAAGCAAATGTTTTAAAACTTGCCATGTTTTTTTCATCATAAGAATGAAGCGCATGGAGAAAAGCCACAACGGATTCCTGATAGATATCCTCTTTTTCATACCCGAGTTTTTGGGCTTCGGAAAGAACGTTTTTCGGGATATAGGCGCAAAGATGCAAAAGTTTTCCAAAATCGTTATAATCTCCGCCGCGGATTTTTTCCGCCATTGCTTCGACTGAATTTTTGTTTTCGCACATAAAGGGACGCCATCCTATCAAGACCAATTAAAATATATTCTACCACAATATAAAAATAAGTCAAGCGTTAGAACAATAACAGTTGCCAATTTCAACAATTTGCACCAAAACTTTCATTTTTGTATTTAAAAAATTTACTTTTGCAATTTATAAATCTTTTATTTTTGTTTAAACCAATCTTTCAGTCAAATTTTATGGATTTATCTGTTTTTTTCTGGTATAATGTTATTAATAATATGCAGTTTTATGCAGAAAGGATTTTGTTTTATGGAAAAGAGGAAAAAACGCTTTGGTGACCGTTACGACGGATACCGTGTCCGTTCTTTGTCGCCGATGGCTTATATCATTCCGTTTATAATGAAAACAAGGAATGATGCTTCAAACCTTTTCTCCGGTTCTGTTGAACTTGGCAGAATTGAAAATTACATCAAGAAAAAACGCCGCGAGGATGGGCTTTCCGGTTTTGGTTTTCTTCATGTTGTGCTTGCCGCCTATGTCCGCCTTATTTCTCAAAAACCCGCAATGAACCGCTTTATTGCCGGCCAAAGAATATATCAGCATGGCGAGGACATAACCATAAGCATGATGGTCAAAAAAAGCATGGAGCTTAATGCCCAGGAATCCGCCATCAAGGTTGTTTTTAAACCTTACGATACCGCCGATGACGTTTACAGAAAAATAGACGCCGCGGTTGAAGAAGCAAGAGGCGAAGGAGATTCCAACCTTTTTGATAACGTTGCAAGAATAATAAACTATATGCCCGCTCTTATTCTTCGCGCTTTTGTTGGTTTCATAAACTTTCTTGATTATTTCGGACTTTGCCCGAAAATCATACATAAGGCTTCGCCCTTCCATTGCAGTATGTTTATCACAAACCTTGGTTCCCTTGGAATTCCGCCGATTTATCACCACCTTTATAATTTCGGAACCTGCCCGATTTTCTTTTCCTTCGGCGCAAAGCGCACCGCTCTTGAAGTTCAGAAGGACGGCAGCGTTGAAAAACACAAATACGTCGATTTTACCGTTGTTTCCGATGAACGCATAACCGACGGACATTATTACGCAAACGCTTTTAAACAGCTGGATTGGATTCTTCGCCACCCGGATATTCTTGACGAAAAACCGGAACAGATTATCCGTGACGTTGACTGATTTTTTTCTGGAGGTCAAAAAAATGAAACTTAATTACAAACGCACCCTTTTGGTTGGCCTTGCCTTCCTTTCTATCTGCACCTTCTGGCAGGCTTATGACGGAATCATTCCGCTTATTCTCAAAAACACCTTTGGAATTGGCGAAGGCGCCACAGGCCAGATAATGGCGATTGATAATATGCTCGCGCTTATTATGCTTCCGCTTTTTGGTTCCATTTCCGACAAAACCCATACCCCCATCGGAAAAAGAACCCCTTATATCATCTTCGGAACCGTTGTTGCCGTTATCAGCATGCTTTTCCTTCCCTATTTTGACAACAGGGTAAACCTTCTTGGTTTTGCTCTTTGCCTTGGTCTTACCCTTCTTGCAATGGCAACCTACCGTTCTCCGGCGGTTTCCCTTATGCCGGACGTAACCCCCAAAAAACTCCGCAGCAAAGGAAACGCGGTTATTAACCTTATGGGCGCCGTGGGCGGCGTTATTTCCCTTGCTCTCATCAGTGTTCTTGTTCCTAAGGAAGGCAAACCCAACTTCTTCCCGATTTTTGCAATTATTGCCTGCATTATGATAGGCGCGGTTGTTGTTCTTGTTCTCACCATCCGCGAAAACAAACTTGTTAAGGAAATGGAAGAAACCGGCGGTTATGAAAGCACCGAAGCGGAACTTAACCAGGAACTTTCCAAAGGCAAAAAAATGCCGAAAGACGTTCTTAAAAGCCTTATCTTCATGCTTGGCTGCGTTGCGTTTTTCTTCTTCGGATATAACGCCGTTACAACTTTCTTCAGCCTTTATATGACCAACTTCCTTGAAGTTAAAGGCGGCGGTTTTGCCAACTATCTTATGGTGGCAACGGTCTGCTCCATTATTTCCTACATTCCTTCCGGTATGATAGCGACTAAGTTCGGACGCAAAAAAGCCGTTATGATAGGCCTTTCCGTAATGGCATTCTGCTTCCTCGTAATGTCCTTCTTCAGAAGCGCCGGAGTCCACCTTATCCCGTTCTTTGTAATAATCGGCTTCGGTTACGCCTGCGTAATCGTAAACACCTTCCCCATCATTTGGGAAATGAGCCAGGGCAGCGATATCGGTAAATATACCGGTTATTACTACACCGCTTCCATGGCGGCGCAGATTGTAACCCCCATGCTCGTTGGCGGAATTATTGAAAAACTCGACAATTACGGAATCCTCTTCCCCTATGCGGTAATTATGGAACTTCTTGCGTTCCTTATGCTCATGCAGGTAAAACACGGCGACAGCAAGCCGGTTAAAATTCAGGACAAACTCGAAGCTCTTGACGTTGGAGGCGACGACTGATGAATAACCCCGTGCTCACAATGGTTATTATGGTGCTCATAATAATTTTTCTTCTTATTGCCTGCGCTTTTGTCTATATGACAACCCCGAACAAATTCCGTTTTTTCGATATGCCCGTTGCGTATTGTCACCGGGGATTCCATGACGAAAAACTTCCGGAAAACAGCATTCCCGCCTTCGCAAAATCCGCCGAAAACGGAATCGGCGTTGAGCTTGACGTTCAGCCGACGAAGGACGGAAAAATTGTTGTTTTCCACGACCTTAACCTCAAAAGGGTCTGCGGAGTTGACCGACCCATTTCCGAACTTACCTTTGAGGAACTTTCGCAGCTTCGGCTTAAAGATTCCGAAGAAAAAATCCCGCTTTTTACCGAAGCTCTCGAAGTTCTTGGCGAAGTTCCCGTTTCCTGCGAGATAAAAACCGCCGGAGCGGCTTTTGACGCGGATTTTCTTGAAGGAGTTTACCAGATCCTTAAAGATTACAAAGGCGATTTTAACGTAATAAGTTTTAACCCCTTTGTTCTGGAATGGTTTAAAAACAACCATCCGGAAGTTATCCGCGGCCAGCTTTCCGCCGGAAACGGAAACCTTGGAGTAAAAGGTTTTCTTGGCTGGATGCTTTCCAACCTTCTTTTTAACTTTAAAGCAAAGCCGGATTTTATTTCCTATAAATGGAACGATAAAAGCCTTGGATTTTTCCTTTGCCGCTTTTACGGAACAAGGCTTTGCGCCTGGACGGTCCATTCCATGGAAGATGTTGAATTTGCCGCAAACGAAGGTTTTTCCACTTTCGTGGGCGAAGATTTTGATATAACCGAGGTGTAAACTTTTGAAAAAAGACGATAAAACCAACGTTATGCGAATCCTTGACCAAAAAAAAGTTCCTTATATTCCCCATGGTTATGAAATTGAGGAAGGCGCGCCCTGCGACGCAGTAACCGTTGCCGGACTTATTGGCAAAGACGTTTCCGAAGTTTACAAAACCCTTGTTCTTAAGGCCGGAAAAGGAAATTTTTACGTTTTTGTTGTTCCCGGCGCCGCAAGACTGGATTATAAAAAAGCCGCAAAAGCCGTTGGCGAAAAAAGCGTTGCCATGGTTCTTTCGGCAGATTTGCTTGGTCTTACCGGTTACATCCACGGCGGATGTTCCCCCATTGGAATGAAAAAACTTTTCCCAACCGTTTTCCACGAAGCGGTTCTTGATTTAAAAACCGTTACCGTAAGCGCCGGAAAAATCGGAAGGCAGATAGAAATTGAGCCTTTGCTTCTTATTCCTTTGGTAAAAGGAAAAACAGCGGATATTATTGTTGAGGAATAATATATAAACATTATTTAAAGGCACGCCATTTGGCGTGCCTTTTTTGTGTTCCACCCTTTCGTCTGCTTCGCAGACACCTCCCCTGATAGGGGAGGCAGTTACATTTTTCGGCAAAATTAGCACTCCAATTAAAAAAGTGCTAAAAATTTATGAATTTTTTGTATATTCCCTTGACAACGGGAAAAATATCAGTATAATATAGTTGTTGGCACTCGAAAGATATGAGTGCTAAAGAAAAATAAGCAAACGAAGGAGGAGAGCGACAGAATGTTTTTTGACGACAGAAAGAAAAGAATCCTTTCCGCCATTGTTGAAACATATATCCGAACCGGCGAACCGGTTGGTTCAAAAACGCTTTCCGAATTCCCGGAAATTTCCGTTTCCCCCGCAACGGTAAGAAACGAAATGGCCGCGCTTTTTGAAATGGGCCTTCTTGAACAGCCGCACACTTCCGCAGGAAGAGTTCCTTCCCACCTTGGTTACCGGGCCTATATCGACAGCCTTATGCGTGTAAGGCCCCTTACGGCGGACGAGAAAGACGGAATCGACGCTTTGTTCAACATCGGCGACCCGGATCCGGATAAACTTCTTGCGGATTCCGCCGAAGCCCTTGCGGAATATACCGGCTGTGCCACCGTTGCCATGACCACAACGCCCAGTTACGTTACGGTCGAACATATCGACATTGTTCCGGCGGACGCCACAACGGTTGTTCTTCTTGTAATCGCTTCCAACGGGGTTGTTAAAAGCAAGGTTTGCCGCCTTGGTTTCCGGGTTAACACCGGAATTGCGGATTTCTTCAGAAAATTCGCCAACGACCGTTTTTGCGGACACACCCTTAAGGAGATAACCGCGGAATTTATGAATTCCGTTTCCATCCAACTTGGCGAATATTCCGGGGTTTTCAACCCGCTTATCGTAGGAATTTACGAACTTTGCAAGGAAGTTTACGACGGCCAGTATTACCTTGGCGGAAGAGAAAAACTTCTTACTTATAACGAATATTCCGACCGGGCGCTGGAAATTATGAAGCTTATTTCCAAGCGCGATGAAATCGGGCCGGTTATCGGAAACAACCCTTCCGGCGTAACGGTTTTTATCGGAAAGGAAAACAGCCTTTCCCAGCTTTCCGGAAGTTCGCTTCTTGTTGCAAGGTTCTCCATCGGTGAAAACGATTGCGGAACCATCGGTCTTATCGGACCGGTAAGAATGGATTATTCAAGGCTTATTCCCCATCTTGAATATTTTGCTGAAAAACTCGGCGCACTGCTTTCTATAACATATCAAAGAAAAACAGGTGATGAAAATGGATAAAGAAAAAGTAACCCAGACAGAAGAGCAGACCGAAGTTCCCGCAGAAAAAACGGAACTTGAAAGTCTTAAAGAGGAACTCGAAAACCTTAAGGCTGAAAAAGACGAACTTTATGACCAGCATCTCCGCACCCTTGCGGAATATGACAACTTCCGCAAGCGCAGTCAGCGCGAAAAAGACGCCATTTACGGCGACGCCACAGCGGAAGCGGTTAAAAAGCTTCTTCCCGTAATCGACAGCTTTGAGCGCGCGCTCAACTATGAATGTAAGGACGAGGAATTCAAAAAGGGAATTTCCCTTATCCAAAGCACCCTTAAAGACGTTTTCAGCGGCATGGGCGTAAAGGAAATTCCGGACGTTGGCGAACAGTTTGACCCCAACCTTCACGAAGCTGTTATGCACACCGAAGACCCGGCCTACGGCGAAAACGTGATTACCGATTGCTACCGCAAAGGATACACCCTTAACGATAAGGTTATCCGCTTCAGCATGGTAATCGTAGCAAACTGATTAAAATTGAAGATTTGAAAGCATATTTTGAAAAGAAATTTGCATTCTAAGAAATGAACATGTAACAAAGGCGTAACCTATTTGGGTTATGCCTTTTATATTCGGATAATCAAACTTTTTGAGGGTTTGCCAAACTTTTTGAGGGTCTTTCGTGAGGGTTTCATTGATTTTTGACCCTCAGGAAAGACCCTCAGGAATGTAGCCCTTCAAAAAGTTTGATTACCCGTATTTAATCGATACATCCAAGTGAGATGGGATGTATGTTTTCTTATTATCCGGGTATACCCCTTCTTTGATAAACTTGATAGCCATTTCTGCGGCAACTTTTCCCTGCTCATATCCATCCTGATTACAGGTTACGACGAAACCGGTGTCAGAATTCTTTTCATGGCGAGCATCTTTGATGTAACAGTCATGGCATAGGCATACGGTCTTATCCGTTAATTTTGCTTTTACAATCGCGAGTGGAAATTGCGGAATGCCAAGTGGTGAGTATATACACAAGCGATCATAGCTTTTCGCTGCATCCTTTAGCAAAGGTGCAAGCTTGGAAGGAAGTAGCTTGAAGTCTTTGAAAAGTTTTCTTTCCAACTTGATATTCAATGCATCATTGAGAAGTTCTGGATTAACCTCTTTCACAGCCTG
>JAFXBK010000048.1 GCA_017521825.1 Oscillospiraceae bacterium | reverse complement strand
TCAATGCTTCCGGCCATGTTTGGAACGCGGATTATGTAACGGTAACCGGCGATCTTTGTGCGGATCTGCTTTCCAACATTGCTTCCGAACAGCGCGCAAAAGTAACCTATGAATATCTTTACCGCCAGATCGAGGATAAAAAGGTTCGTGAAACGATCGATTTTCTTCTGAACAGGGAGGAAGCCCATAACGCAATGTTCCGTGAAGCATTCAATAAAGTTCAGAAAACCGGTTCAAACAGGGATTTTGGAACAACAAAAGCAGCAAAAATGTATTTCAGCCTTTCGGAACCTTCACCGGAAAACAGCCGTTTCACAAACGTTGAATCAAATCCTCCGTCTTTTAACTGATAAAAAAGGCTTCGCAAAAATGCGAAGCCTTTTTCCTTGAAATATAACCGTTCCGGGGTTATATTATAAACGGAGGTGATTTTTTATGATTACCCGCGATGAAGCAATCGAAGCCTGCCTTCACTTCGAAGATTCTTTCGAGGATTATCCATTCAAAGACCCCAACTGGACCATAATGCGCCATAAAAGCAACAACAAAATGTTCGCCGCAATTTATGAACATTGCGGCAGAATCTGGATAAATCTTAAAGCCGAGCCCATGACCGGCGAATTTTGGAAAAATGTTTTTCCCGCGGTGGTTCCGGCCTATCATATGAACAAGGAACATTGGATAAGCATAATTCTTGATGGAAGCATGATCGATGACGAAATAATTCCGCTTATAAGCGACAGTTTTTTGCTTACAATGCCGAAAAAGAATAAATCAATGCAACAAAACCGGTAATTTTTGGCACTATTATAGTGAAAGCCAAAAAATGGAGGCAGAAGTTATGAAAAAAACAGTTTTGATTTTACTTGCGGTTTTAATGCTTTGTTCCTGCGCGCCAATCGGCGGAAAAACAGAGTTTGCCGAAGGCGTAACTTCTCCGCCGGCGGTTGAAATTCAGTACGGTGATGTTTCCGTAAAGGCAAGCAAGGGAACCTATTCCTGGGAATATCTTGAATTTGGTAAAGAAGTTTGTATCGAAGCGGATTCCGACCACCCGCTTTTCCGGGAAAATATAGCAGCTTTTTCCGCAGGAACGGAAAAAACCGCAAAACTTGTTTTTGACGAAGGAATGGTTTCTTACGAAATTCAGCGCTGGGAAGTTGAACCGGGTTATTACGAAAGCGAAGATTACAGCGTTCTTGATAAAGGCGAAAAAGTTCCCTCGGAAAACGGCGTTTTCGAGGTTCCCACCGACGGAAAAATGTATGTATATGACCTCCATGTAATTTATGAAAAAGGCGACTGTTATTATGGTTTCCGGATAAATTCCCCGGACGAATGGGGAATAACCCTTTCCGTTTCCAGCGTAACCGCCACTGGTCTGACCGCGATTTTCAAACAGTCCGGCGGAAATCCAACCGGAGAACTTATGACCGGGAGCTATTACCGCCTTGAAGATAAAAACGGCGAACTTCCTTATATTGTCGAAGGGGACGTTGCCTGGACCGCCGAAGCATATATGATTCAGAAAGACGATTCCGTTTCGATGAAAGTAAACTGGGAATGGCTTTACGGAACCCTTGAACCGGGAACCTACCGAATTTATAAAGGAGTTATGAATTGGCGGGAAGCCGGGGATTCAGATTCGAAGGAATATTTTGCGGAATTTACCATTGAATAAAAGGAGGTCGGGTTTTATGAAAAAACTGGTTATCATTTTGGTTTCAATACTTATGCTGTGTTCCTGCGCCCGGACGGAAATTCCGGAAGAAAACAAAATCAACATTTATCACGTAAATTACGGAAAAGAAGTTCCGGAACTTTATGTCGGTGTTGAAAGCTGGGGAAATTCCGACCCGGCGGCCAAAGGCGGATACGAATGGAACAAGGATAACGGCGACGGAACAATGTCGAGCACCATTGCCTGCGGAGTTCACCCGCTGGAAATGCAGAACATACAGACCTTTTTTACAAGCGGAAAAGAGGTTATAAAACTTACCTTTGACGAAAGCATGGTTTCCTATGACGTTATCCGGTATGAGGTGGAGGATGACAGATGGGAAAACGGCGGATATACCGGAAACGAAGTTTCCGAAACCGTTGAAACGGAAAACGATTCCTTCGTAATCGAGGGCAACGGGAAAAATTATGTTTACGTGGTAAACGTAAAATATGAAAGCGGAAGATGCGAATACGTTTTCGGAATCTATGCGGGCGAAATTGCTGTTGATATGTATAAAATCGTAGATGGCGCCGAAAGCGGGAATCTTGTTCTTGCCGGGGAAGGAAACCACGACGTTATGACCCTTAACGTAAAAAATATTCCGGTTTTTCTTGATGGCGAGCCGGCGGATGCTTCCGCCCTTATGGACGGAATGACCGCGGAAATCCACCACAGCGGAATGATTCTTGAAAGCTATCCAGCAATGTTTGGGGAAGTTGATTCGATCCATGTTTATTCCATCGGAACAAAGAACCAGGTGGGAGGAACTTTGTTTGACCTATGCGGGCTCTATTTAAAGGTTCTGGACGATCTTTGGGAAGTGGACAGCGGATTAAATTCCGGCGCGGAAATGGTCAGTATCGACCTCTCAGAGGCTCCCGGAGGACTTACCGAATCGGAAAAAGCCGCAATAGTCCATGTTTTTGCCAGTAAACACGGTGTAATGGCACTTGACTTTACAATGGAAGAACTGAAAAACGAGGGCTATTTAACCGCCGCGGGTGGTTCAAATGACATTTATCAGTGGGATAACGGAGTCCTTTTTACAATTACAGGCAGCAAAGATGAAGGCGAAATGCCGAATGCATATTTCGGCCTTCGTACCCTTGAATTTAACGCCATGAAATGGCGCAGCCCTTTGGGCGCATATTTCTTCGGCGATTGCACTGCAACCTGGCCGCAGATGGGAACCTGGGAAGATTATAACGTTGGCGCTCATGCAATTTCTTAATAAAAGCGGCGGGAATTTTCCCGCCGCTTTTATTGCAAAGTTCAGCTTGATATGATAAAATTTAACTGAAAAGGAGGTATTAGCGTGATTGAGTTTTTTCAAAACCATAAAAAACAATGTATAATTGCCGCCGTAATTTCGGTAATTGTTTTTGCGGTATATCTCTTTTTGCTTTTTAAAACCGGTTATTGGTACAGAGATATTTTTCTCTATAAACAAAAAGCGCCTTTTGAAGGAATTGAAGTTTATTCCGGAAAAGATACAAAAAATGATGCGCGTTACGAAATGACAATGGCAAAAGACGGAATAAAAACATATATTGCTTTCACCGTTAACGAAACCGAAAGGGGATACGAAATCGTTTTCGATAATTCCGAAAATTATAATCCAAAGGTTACGATTTATGAAAACGGCGAATTGATTTTTACGGGTACTCACGCCGGTTTTATTCTTTTAACGGAAGACGGAGAATATTTTGAAGATCCCGTTAAAGTAATTCCCTCGTATGCATATCCTCTTCCCGAAGAGGAACTTTTTCCTTCATATAACTGGCTTTGTGACGTTTCCCAACAGAAAACCGCGATTCGCGGAAACATACTTTTTCTTCCGGCAATTATAATGATTGCGGCTGTTGTTGTTTTTGATATGATGTATCCGGATTTTTTCTGGCAGATGAGAAACTGCCTTGATGTTGAAGGCGGAAGGCCAAGCGATTATTTCCGTTTCGTGCAGAAGTTAGGCTGGAAAATATCGCCTTTTATAATTATTGCTTTGATGATTGCAAGCTTCGTTATAGAAGTATAAAAAACTCCCCGAACATTGTTCGGGGAGTTTTTTGCGTTTATTTCTGAATCTTGCCGGTATCAATTGAACTTTCGTGCTCAAGTCCAAGGCGTTTTGCGGCTTCTTCGCGCATTTTATATTTAAGGATTTTTCCTGCGGCGTTCATGGGGAAGCCTTCCACAAATTCGATGTATCTCGGAACTTTGTGACGGGCAAGGCGGCCTTTAATATAATCCGCCATTTCCTCAACGGTCATGCTGCCCGGTTCTTTAAGAACAATCTGCGCCATAATTTCTTCGCCGTATTTTTTATCCGGAACGCCGATTACCTGAACGTCCTTTACCTTTTCGTGGGTGTAGATAAATTCCTCAATTTCTTTCGGATAGATATTTTCGCCTCCGCGGATAATCATATCCTTAAGACGGCCGGTGATGTTGTAGGTTCCGTCCGGGTTTTTGCAGGCAAGGTCGCCGGAATGGAGCCAGCCTTCCTCGTCAATGGTTCCGGCGGTTGCTTCTGGCATTTTATAATAACCTTTCATAAGGTTATAGCCGCGGGAACAAAATTCGCCGTTAACACCAACGGGAACTTCCTCGCCGGTTTCCGGATCGATAACCTTTGTTTCAACATGGGGAAGATTATATCCAACGGTATCACAGCGAAGGTCAAGGGAATCTTCCCAGGCGGAAGTGGTGCTTCCGGGGGAGGATTCAGTCTGGCCGTAAACGCTGATTATTCCGCGCATGTTCATTTCGTCAGGCTGTGCCGCCCTTCTCATAAGTTCGGGCGGACAACCCGCGCCGGCCATAATTCCGGTTCTCATGTGGGAAAAATCGGTGGTACGGTAATCCGGGTGGTTGAACATTGCAATAAACATGGTGGGAACGCCATGGAAAGCGGTTATGCGTTCCTGGTTAATGCAGGCAAGGGAGCTTTTTGCGGAAAAATAGGGAAGCGGACAAAGGGTTGCGCCGTGGGTCATTGCCGCGGTCATGGCAAGCACCATTCCAAAGCAATGGAACATGGGAACCTGGACCATAAGGCGGTCCGCGGTGGAAAGTCCCATTCTGTCGCCGATGCATTTTCCGTTGTTTGCAACGTTATAATGGGTGAGCATAACGCCTTTGGGGAAACCGGTTGTTCCGGAAGTGTACTGCATGTTGCAAACGTCATCCGGGCGAACGGCCGCCGCCATTCTTGCAATTTCCTCTTCGGAAACGGAATCCGCCCTTTCCATGGCTTCGTCAAATTCAAGGCATCCTGGCATTTTGAAGCCAACGGTTATTACGTTGCGGAGGAAGGGAAGTTTTTTGCAATGGAGCGGTGCTCCGGCCTTTGTTCCCTTGATTTCCGGGCAAAGTTCGTTGATGATTTCCGCGTAGTTGGAATCCAGGCAGGAATCTATCATAACAAGGGTGTGGGTATCGGATTGGGAAAGAAGGTATTCCGCTTCGTGGATTTTATAAGCGGTGTTAACGGTTACAAGAACGGCGCCGATTTTTGTTGCCGCCCAAAAAGTTATATACCATGCGGGAACGTTTGTTGCCCAGATTGCAACTTTGTTTCCGGCTTTTACGCCCATGGAAACTAGCGCT
This sequence comes from Oscillospiraceae bacterium, assembly GCA_017521825.1. GTDB lineage: Bacteria > Bacillota > Clostridia > Oscillospirales > Ruminococcaceae > UMGS1668. The sequence continues at coordinate 9,601 of JAFXBK010000048.1, read as the reverse complement.
CTTGCGAAGCGGTCAACGTCCTCGCGGAATTCGGAATAGGTTCTGGTGTAATCAAGGGTTGTGTAACGGAAGGCATATTGGTCGGGGAATTCCTCGCAAAGTTTATCAAGAACCTGGGGGAAGGTAAGATCGATAAGGGAATCCTTTTTCCAGATAAACTGGCCGGAATGGTCAAAGTTATAGTAAAGGCTTCTCTTTTTGCCTCTGGGGCTCTCAAAACGGTTCATATAGTTTACAAAATGGGGGAAGATAACCTCATATTCCTGAAGGTCCTCCATCCATTCAGGCTTCCATTCAAGGGATATAAAACCGTTGTAGTCAATGGATGAAAGGGCGCGCATCATTTCACCAATGGGAAGGTTGCCTTCGCCGATAAGGTTATAGGTGTCCTCGTCGTCCGAATCCCGGAGATGAACGTGCTTTACGTAAGCGCCGAGGTTGCGGATGGTTCTGTCGGCGGATTCGCCGTTGGTGCGGTAGGGGTGGTGCATATCCCAGAGCGCGCCGAGATAATCCGAAGCAAATTCATCCATAAGGGAGCGGAGCCTTGCGGTATCGGAATAAATACCGCTGGTTTTTATAAGAAGGGTAACGTCGGCGGTTTCGGCGTAGTCAATAAGGTCCGCAAGGCGGGTTTCGATAATTTCTTCGTTATCGTTAAGGGCAACAACGCAGACATAGGGAACTTTAAGGTTGTGCGCGGTATCGATAGTGCCTTTTATAACGCTGTCGTTGATATCTGCCCCAAGGGAAATATCAAGAGAAGTATCGAGGCAGGGGATTTTTATTCCGCGTTCCCGGAGGAATCTTGCGGTTGCGCTGGTGCTGTATTTGTGAAGGGGACAGCCTTTTTCATAAAATTCGGGACGCTTGTGGATGTTATAAAGTTCAATTCCGGAAAAACGCATTTCATCCGCAATTCCTATTATTTCGTCCCAGCCAAGGGCTTGCCAGCCGCGGGTCGAGAAAGAAAGATTCATGCGTTTTCCTCCTCATAAACAATTTTGTTGAGGGCGTTGAGGTAAGCAAGAATACTTGCGCCGACAATATCGGTGGAAGTTCCGCGGCCGGAATAAAGTTTTCCGCCGGAAAGAAGTTTAACAACGGTCTGGCCCATTGCTTCGCGGCCTTCGGTAACGGACTGGATCTGGAAATCGTCAAGTTCGTAATGGAGTCCGATAATCTGCTCAATGGCAAGGAAAGCCGCGTCAATAGGGCCGTCACCAATGCAGATACCCTCAAGGGTGTGTTCGCCTTTGCTGATTTTAAGATGGGCGGAAGCGGCAAGAATATTGCTGGCGTTTATAACGTAGCTTTCAAGTTTATAGGTAGGGGGAACCTGAAGAGCGGAAGAAGCAACGATTGCATCAAGCTCTTTGGAACCAACTTTCTTTTTGAGCACGGCGATTTGTCTGAAAGCTTCAAAAACTTTAACTCCGTCCTCTTCGGAAAGTTCATATCCAAGTTTTTCCGCCGCTTTGAGCACGGAGGAAATATCGTCGTGCTCGGTGAGCACCCATTCGCCTTCTTCACGAACGCTGTCGTCGAAAGGAGAATTTTTGCTTTTTTCGGTGTGACAAAGGCGGTCGATTTGTGAAAGAACGCGGTTGATTTCAGCCATGCGAACTTTTCCGCAAACGCCGAAGGTTTCGCCTTTTGCGTCAAGAATTTTTGCAATTTTTCCAAGGCGTACGTTGTCGGTGGCAACGGCGGTGGCCTTGATTTCGGAAGCTCCGCATCTTACCGCGGAAACAGCGCAGGAATCCGCCATGGAAAGGGCATCGCTGCAGGAAACGCCGACAGAGATATCTTTGATTTCGGGAACCGCGGCAAAAATTTCTTCAAGAAACGCGGAAAATTCCTCCGGAAGCATAACGCCGGCGGTGTCGCAGAAAGTAACGGTGGAAGCGCCTGCTTCGATTGCGGTTTTAACAGCCGCCTTAAGGAAGGAAAAATCGCTTCTGGTTGCGTCACCGGCAACAAATTCAACGTCGGGGCAAAGAGCCTTGCAGGCGGAAACCGCGTTTTTAATTGCAAGAAGCATCGCTTCCGGTTTTTTGTGGGAAAGATACTCCATCTGAACCGGGCTTACGGGAACGGAAACCTGTAAACGGGGGTGTTTCGCTTCTTTAAGGGCGTTCCAGACGTTTTCCGCGCCTTTTTCTTCAAGAGAAACCGGAACGGCCACAACGGAGTTTTTTACAGCGGATGCGATGGATTTTATCAAAAGGCTGTCGATTTTGAGATTTTCGATGGGGTGTAGTTCAATAACGGATACCTCAAGGCGGTCAAGTAGCTTTGCAAGCTCGATTTTTTCTCTGAAGCTGAGAGTAAAGCCTGCGCTTTTTCCGCTTTGTTTCATGGTAACGTCGCTGATTATGATGTTCCTCATCTTAACATCTCCTTTTTCGGGGAATATAAATTTTTCGGAAAAATTATTCAAAAAAATATAATTAATATTCTTATTCAACCACTTTTTATAAAATTTGTCAATATAATATAATAATATAAAATAATATAAAAAGAGCGCCGAATATTTATTCGGCGCTCTTGAATGTTTTTATCGGGTTCAGTCGCAAACTTTAAAAGTCCAGCCAAGGGTATCTTCAACTTTACCGCTCTGGATTCCGTAAAGGGTATCGTAAAGTTTTTGTGCAGTGGGTCCGATTTTTCCTTCGTTGATGGAGATTTTCTTATCTTCCCAACCCATGGAACCGATGGGGGAGATAACAGCGGCGGTGCCGCAGCCCCATGCTTCCTCAAGAGTTCCGTTTTCTGCCGCTTCAAAAAGCTCTTCCGCGGTGATAAGACGTTCCTCAACTTCAATTCCCCAGCTTCTGATAAGGTCAATGCAGCTCTTTCTGGTAACGCCGGGAAGAATGGAACCGCTGAGCGTGGGAGTAATAACTTTTCCGCCAACTTTGAACATAACGTTCATTGCGCCGACTTCTTCGACATATTTGCGTTCAACGCCGTCGAGCCAGAGAACCTGAACGTAACCTTTTTTCTCTGCTTCCTGGCCGGCGCGGAGAGATGCGGCATAGTTACCGCCGCATTTGGTATAACCGGTACCGCCTCTTACGGCGCGTACGTCACGGCTTTCAACGTAAATATCAACAGGGCTCATTCCGTTGGGGTAATAGGAGCCGGAAGGGCTGCAGATTATGCAGAAAAGATAGGTTGCAGAAGCGTGTACACCAAGGTGTGCATCGGTTGCGAAGATGAATGGACGGATGTAAAGGGAAGTTCCGGGGTTATGGGGAACCCATTCCGCATCAACGGTAACAAGTTCTTTGATTGCTTCAACGAACATATCTTCCGGAACAGCCGGCATGCAAAGACGCTCGTTGGAATTCTGCATACGTTTTGCGTTTTCGTAAGGGCGGAAAAGATGGATGGAACCGTCCTCCCAGCGGTAAGCTTTCATGCCTTCAAAAACTTCCTGGGCGTAATGGAGAACCATGGAACTGGGATCAAGGGGAATAGGGGCATAGGGAACGATTCTTCCATCGTGCCAGCCTTTTCCTTCGGTATAATTCATAAGGAACATGTGGTCGCTGAAAGTTCTTCCAAAACCAAGTTTTCCTTCGTCGGTGGGTCTAACTTTGGGGTTTTCGGTATATGTTACGGGAAAAGTAAATTCCATTTAAGAAAAGCCTTCTTTCAATTTAAGCCTTGGTATAATTTTTGCCGATTTCGATAGCCTGGAGGTTAAGGTCGATAAGGTCGGCGTGCCTTGCGGGAACCGCATGGCGAAGTCCTTCTTCAAGGTGTTCCGGGGAAACGCATCCGGTTTCCTTAACGATTGCGCCAAGAAGAATCATGTTTGCAAGGGTGGGCGCGCCCATATCCTTTGCAAGCTGGGTTGCGGGAATATAATAAACGTCGATGTCGTCACGTTCAACTTTTCTGCTGATAAGGGCGGAATCAATGAAAAGTTTTCCGCCGGGAGCAACCATGTTCTCATATTTATCGAGAGAAGGGTTGTTCATTACCATAACAACGTTCGGGTGGTCAACAATGGGGGAACCGATGGGTTCATCGGAAAGAATAACGGTGCAGTTTGCGGTGCCGCCGCGCATTTCAGGGCCATAGGAAGGGAGCCAGCTGAGCTGTCTGTCCTCGGCAAGGCCTGCGTAAGCAAGAACTTTTCCGGAGAAAAGAAGTCCCTGGCCGCCGAATCCGGCAATAATAATCTGATGATCAGCCATTGTTTTCACCGTCCTTGTCACGATATACTCCGAGAGGATAATAAGGAATCATTTTTTCGTCGATCCATTCAAGAGCCTTCTGAGGAGTCATACCCCAGTTGGTGGGGCAGGAGGAAAGAACTTCAACAAGGGAAAAGCCTTTTCCGTCAATCTGGTTCTGGAAAGCTTTTTTGATTGCTTTCTTTGCGTTGCGGACGTTTTTAACATTGTTAACGGTAACGCGTTCAAGATATGCCGGGCCGTCAAGTTCACTGAGAAGTTCGCAGACACGGATCGGGAAGCCCTGGGTTTCGGTGTTTCTTCCGTAAGGAGAAGTCTGGGTGACCTGTCCGGGAAGGGAAGTGGGTGCCATCTGGCCGCCGGTCATTCCGTAAATTGCGTTGTTGATGAAGATAATGGTGATGTTTTCACCTCTTGCGGCGGAATGAACGGTTTCGCACATACCGATGGAAGCAAGGTCGCCGTCGCCCTGATATGTGAATACGATTTTGCTGGGGTCGGAACGTTTTACGCCGGTTGCAACTGCCGGTGCTCTTCCATGGGCGGCTTCGACCATATCAACGGTGAAATAATCATAAGCCATTACGGAGCAGCCAACGGGAGCAATACCGATGGTTCTGCCTTCGATTCCGAGTTCGTCAATAACTTCCGCAACAAGGCGGTGAACAATTCCGTGGGTGCAACCGGGGCAGTAATGAAGGACGTTATCGGTAAGGGATTTCGGTTTTTCAAAAACAACTGCCATGATTATTCCTCTCCTTTCTCTGCTTCTTTAATGGAAGCAAGAATATCGTCAACGGTGGTAATCATACCGCCGACTCTGGTGCAGCCGTAAACGGGCTTTTTGCAGCGGATAGCAAGTTCGATATCTTCTTTCATCTGGCCCATGTTAAGTTCAACGGAGATGAAGGATTTAACTTTATCAGCGGCTGCAAGAAGGGGCTTTTTCGGGAAAGGCCAAAGGGTGATGGGGCGAATCATACCGACTTTGATGCCCTGTTTTCTGGCTTCAAGAATTGCGTTTCTGGAAACACGGGCGGTGATTCCGCAGGAAACGATGCAGATTTCCGCATCTTCCATCATGAATTCTTCCCAAAGGCATTCCTCTTCTTCAATTTTCTTATATCTTTCGTAGCGTTCAAGGTTAATGTCCTCAAGCTTTTTCGGGGAAAGATAAAGGGAGTTTACAATATGGTGTTCGCGTTTGCATTCGGTACCGGTAACGGCCCAGTCTTTGGGGGTATTATCAATTTCAACAGGGTCCGGAAGAACGACCGGTTCCATCATCTGGCCCATGGTACCGTCCGCAAGAAGCATGCAGGGCATGCGGTATTTATCCGCAAGCTCGAAGCCTTTTATGGTCATATCCGCCATTTCCTGAACGGAAGCGGGAGCAAGAACGATTACGTGGAAGTCGCCGTGGCCGGGTCCGCGGGTTGCAAGGAAATAGTCGGACTGGGAAGGCTGAATTCCGCCAAGGCCGGGGCCACCGCGCTGTACGTTGACGATAAGAGCGGGAAGGTCGGAACCTGCAAGATAGGAAATACCTTCGCATTTAAGAGCAATACCCGGGCTGGAGGAGGAAGTCATCGCGCGTTTGCCGGTGGCGGCAACGCCATAGACCATGTTTATTGCGGCAATTTCGCTTTCCGCCTGGAGAAAAACTCCGCCGATTTTCGGCATTTTTTTGGACATATATGCCGCAACTTCGGTTTGGGGAGTGATGGGATATCCGAAATAGTGACGGCATCCGGCAAGGATAGCCGCTTCGGCAAGGGCTTCGTTGCCCTTCATAAGAACTTTTTCCTGCATTGTTTCCGCCTCCTTATTTTTCAACTTTGATTACGCAGTCCGGGCACATTGTGGCGCAGAAAGCGCATCCGATGCATTTTTCGGGTTCGGTGATCTCAACGGGAGAATGACCTTTTTGGTTAAGTCTTTCTCTCGAAAGCTGGAGCAGATTTTTCGGGCAGGCGTTTACGCAAAGGCCGCAGCCTTTACAGAGTTCTTCTTTAAAAGTAAGTTTTGCCAAAATCGTTGCACCTCCGTTATGTTAAGAATTTAAATGATAATATAACTTCTGAAGGGAAAGAGGAAAAAGGTTTTCCACTTTGTCTTTCAGTTTTTCATAAAGTTTTTCGTCGCAGCAGGTCATTTTAACCGGAATTCCGAGAGCTTTCGAAACTTCTTCGGCGTAGGAAACGCTGGAAAGAACATCGTCTTCGGTTGTTTCCGGTCCAAGGTTCGTGTTGTTAACAATCCCGGTGAAGGGAAGGCCGCAGGCTTTTACCATTTCCGCCGCAACTTCGGTCGTATCGGCGGCGTTTCTGGTAAGAGGACGGGCTTTGTTTATAACAAGAAGCATCTCGTAATTGTTTTCTTCGATAATGGAAGGAACATATCTTCCAAGGGCAAGGGCACCCCTGTCATCTCCGCCAATATCAAGAACACCGTATTCGCTTCTGCTGTCGATAAGGTTATAAACTTCTTTCGGCATTGCCGGAGCATCAACGTTGCTGTTTGCGAACTTTGAGCATATAAGCTTTATTCCGTGCTCACGGAAAACTTCTTCGCTGTCAAGGGTTCGGAAATACGGGTTTACAATATCAAGGTCTGCAACCGTTACGGGAAAACCGTGCTCACGCAAAAGCAAAGCGTAGTTGACCGCAATATTTGTTTTTCCGCTTCCGTAATGTCCTGCAAAAAGTGTAAGTCTTTTGAATTCCAGAGGAAATCACCTCCAAGGAAATAAACTGTAGGGCGGGGGCTGCGCTCTGAGCGTAGCGAAGAAGTACTCCCGGGGTACTCCCGCCGTTTGTATCAAAGCTTGCTTCTTATAATCTTTCCGCTTGTTGTTTTCGGAAGTTCGGTGCGGAATTCAACAATCCTCGGATATTTATAAGGAGCAGTGTGGGTTTTAACATAATTCTGAATTTCTTTTTTGAGTTCATCGGTGGGTTCTGTGCCTTTTGTGAGCACGATGCAGGCTTTTACAACCTGTCCGCGAACTTCATCGGGCGCGGCGCAAACGCCGCATTCAAGAACGTAAGGAAGCTCCATAATGACGTTTTCAATTTCGAACGGCCCGATGCGGTAGCCGGAAGATTTAATAAGGTCATCCGCTCTGCCAACGTACCAGAAGAATCCGTCCTCATCTTTCCAGGCAAGGTCGCCGGTGTGATAGAATCCGTCGCGCCAGGTTTCAGCGGTCTTTTCGGGGCTTCCGTAATACTGATAGCTAAGTCCGCAGGGAAGGCCTTTGCTGATGTTAATGCAGATTTCGCCGGTGTCGCCAGCGGCAACCTCGTTTCCGTTCGCATCAAGAAGATGAACGTCATAAAGGGGAGAAGGTTTACCCATGGAACCTATTTTGTGGCTGCCGCCGGAAAGGTTACCAATAATAAGGGTGGATTCGCTCTGCCCGAAACCTTCCATAATCTGGAGTCCGGTCGCGTTTTCAAACTGGCGGAAAACTTCCGGGTTAAGCGCTTCGCCGGCAATGGAAGCATGCTTGATGGAGGAAAGGTCAAAACGGCTGAGATCCTGCTTTATCAGCATGCGGTACATGGTGGGCGGCGCGCAGAAAGTTGTGATGTGATATTTTGCGAACATGGGCAAAATCTTTTCGGCATCGAATCTGTCGAAGTCATATACAAAAATCGGTGCTTCGCAAAGCCATTGGCCGTAAAGTTTTCCCCAAAGGGATTTTGCCCAGCCGGTGTCGGAAATGGTAAGGTGAAGTCCTTCCGGATCAACGCAGTGCCAATATTTTGCGGTGATGAAATGACCCAGAGGATATTTATAGTTGTGTGCGGCAATCTTCGGGTAACCGGAAGTTCCGGAAGTGAAGAACATAAGCATCGGGTCGTTTCCGCAGGGGGTTTCCTCGTTTCTGCGGAAGGAACTGGAGAACATGGTGTAATCTTCGTCGAAATTGAACCAACCTTCGCGGCTTCCGTTAACAATAATTTTGGTGGTAAGGGAAGGGCTGTTGGCCGCCGCTTTATCAACGGCTTCGGCGGTTTCACCGTCTGCGGTGCAGATAATGGCACTTATGCCGGCGGAATTGAAACGATACTCAAAGTCGTGCTCAAGAAGCTGGTTTGTTGCCGGGATTGCAACCGCGCCGATTTTGTGGAGCGCAAGGATTGCAAACCAGAACTGGTAATGGCGTTTGAGAACAAGCATGACTTTGTCGCCTTTTTTGATTCCGAGAGATTTGAAATAGTTCGCGGCTCTGCCGGATTCTTTTTTGATATCGCGGAAGGTAAAGCGGCGTTCTGTTCCGTCGTTTGCAATATGGAGCATTGCAAGTTTGTCCGGCTGTTCTCTTCCAAGTTCATCAACAACATCATAAGCAAAGTTGAAATGTTCTTCGTTTTTAAAGGTGATTTTGGTGCAAAGGCCGTTTTTATCCTTTTCGGTGGTGATGAATTTGTTATAAACGCGCTCGGTATCGTCGGAACGATGGGGTGCGTTTGGCATAATTGCGGCTTTGTGGGTGGAAGTTTCCTTTTGTGGAGTAAGAACGATTGCATAGAAAATACAGTCGTTTCCGCCAACGGCAACCATTCCGTGAGGAGTGGAGCTGTCGAAATAAATGCAGTCGCCCTTATTAAGAGTTTCGGTGTGCTCGCCGATCTGGATTTTAAGGCTTCCTTCGATAATAAGGTCAAATTCCTGACCTTCGTGGGAAGTAAGGGCAATGGGGCTGTGTTCGGCTTCTTCGCTGTATTTGTTAACAACAAAAAGCGGTTCGGAAATCCTGTTGCGGAAGTCGGAAGCCATGTTGTAATAAATCATTCCGTGGGCCTGTTCGATTTTCTGGCCCTGGCCGGCTCTTGTAACGGTGTATCCGCGAAGCTTAGGGCTCTGGCCTTCGATAATATCGGTGATATCAACGCCAAGGCTTAAGGAACAGCGGTAAAGAAAAGCAAAGTTAAGGTCCCTTTGGCCGGATTCACATTCAATATATTCCTCTTCGGAAACGCCGGTTCTCTGGGCCATTTCGGCGGTGGAAAGTCCGGTTATTTCACGAAGGGCGCGGATTCTTTCGGCCATTTCCTGAATCTTATATTCAAGTCCGGTAAGCTGTTTTTCCATTTTTGTAATCCTCCGTTTCTTCTGGGAGCAAACAAAAAAGCCCGTCCCAAAGAAATGATTCTTTGAGACGAGCCGTTAAAATAACAAACCCGCGGTACCACTCAAATTGCGTTTGCTGTTGCAAAACACCGCTCATCGGGTTCAGACAAACCCTAAGCACTAACGCAGCTGACGCGGAAGAGTTCTACTTGCGGAAATCCGCTTTCTTCTCTTCGGCTCGGAAGCTACAGCAAAAAACAATCGTCATCGGCTTTTCATCAACCGCCGACTCTCTTTGGGCGAAAAAC
>JAFXBK010000004.1 GCA_017521825.1 Oscillospiraceae bacterium | reverse complement strand
CCCCAGTGCGGCGAACTTAAAACTCCCCACGTAGTATGCCAGAATTGCGGATACTACAAAGGTAGAGAAGTCGTCAAAGTCGAAGAAGCATAATCTTTGCAAAACAGGAGAGGGTCGTAAGATCCTCTCTTTTTTGTTGCAGCCGTATAAGCCTTCCTCCTGAGGGGAAGGTGGCTTTTTTGCCTTTTGGCAAAAAAGACGGATGAGGTGTAATTTATATGTTGGAGGTGTTACGGTGTCTGATATCCTTTTCAAAAAAGACGGCTTCGTGTTTTCGTATCGCGTTGCCGGAATTGCCGTTCAGAACGGCAAGGTGCTTTTACAAAAACCGACCAACGAGGATTTTTACGCTTTTCCCGGCGGCCACGTTGAATTCGGCGAAACCAACGCCGAAACGCTGGTCCGTGAATTTAAAGAGGAAATAGGCACCGATATAAAAGTCGGGAATCTTGAATGGGTTGCGGAAGCGTTTTTTCCCTGGGGAGAAAACCCCTGCCACCAGATATGCCTCTATTACGCAATCGAAATAACCGATAAAAACGTTCCGAAGGACGGAATGTTTATGGCAAAAGAACATCTTGAAGGAAGAAATTTTGACCTTGAATTCCATTGGGTTCCGGTTGAAAAAACCGCGGAACTGGAAATTTATCCGGCGGATTCCGCAAAACTTCTTCCAAAGCTAGGCAATGGCGTAAAACACTTTGTTTATAAAGAATAATTGCAAATAAAACTATGGAAAAAACAAATTTAATTTGTTATAATATAATGTAAACATATTTTCGGAAGGAGGGCGGAGCTTGGCGGTTTTGATCTCATCTGTTGAAAAAAATTCCCCGGCGGAAAAAGCCGGGATTTCCGTTGGCGAAAGCCTTGTTTCAATAAACGGAAACGAAATTAAGGACGTTCTTGATTACCGTTTTTATATGACCGATAAAAAGCTCGAAATCGAGCTTTTGAAAAACGGCGAAACAAGAATCGTAACCCTTGAAAAACAGGAATACCAGGATCTTGGCCTTGATTTTGAAAATTACCTTATGGATAAGGAACATTCCTGTAAAAACAAATGTATTTTCTGCTTTATCGACCAGATGCCTCCGGGAATGAGAAAAACCCTTTATTTTAAGGACGACGATTCCCGCCTGGGTTTCCTTTTCGGAAATTATGTAACCCTCACTAACCTTGAGGAAAAGGACATTGACCGCATTATAAAAATGCGCCTTTCCCCGATAAACGTTTCCGTTCATACAATGAACCCGAAGCTGAGGGTTGAAATGATGAAGAACCCCCATGCGGCGGATTCCCTGGAATATCTTAAAAAAATGGCAAAAGCCGGAATAACCCTTCATCTCCAGTTTGTTCTCTGCCCGGGAATAAACGATGGGGAAGAACTTCGCTACAGTTTCCGCGAAGTTGAAAAACTTGGACCTTCCGTTGAAAGTGCAGTTTGCGTTCCGGTCGGTTTAACAAAATGCCGCGCCGGACTTCCGAAACTTACTCCTTTTGATAAGGAAGGTGCCCTCGGGGTTATTAAAATTGTTGATGAATTCCGTGCGGAATGTATGGAAAAATACGGCGAACCGGTTTTCTATGCCGCGGATGAATTTTTCATCAAGGCGGAACTTCCGTTCCCGGAATATGAATATTACGGCGAATTCACCCAGCTTGAGGACGGGGTAGGCCTTTGCGCCCTGCTCAAGCACGATTTTTACGAAGCGCTGGATTATTTCCCCGAAGGGGAATATAACCGCCACGTTACCATCCCCACTGGTAAAGCCGCTTTTTCCACCATAAGGGAACTTGCGGATGCGGCGGAAAAACGCTACAGCGGCCTTAAAATTGACGTTTTGCCTATGGAAAACGAGTTTTTCGGAGAAAAAATAACCGTAACAGGCCTTCTTACCGGCGGCGATATCGCAAAACAGCTCAAAGATAGAGAAAACGGCGACGCGGTGCTCATCTGCGAAAGCACTCTTCGCTATGAGCACGATAAATTCATCGACGATACCACACCTGAATGGGTTGAGCACGAACTTAAAGTTCCGGTGCTCATGGTGCCGAACGATGGCTATAAGCTTCTTTGCGCAATGCTCGGCGAAGAAGCGGAAGATGAATGTGATGTAATTTACGGATAAAATTCCGTTTGGAGGAATATAAAAATGTCAAAACCAATTATTGCAATCGTGGGTCGTCCTAACGTAGGAAAATCCACCCTTTTCAATAAGCTTACCGGCAAGCGCCTTGCAATTGTTGAAGATACTCCCGGCGTTACAAGGGACAGACTTTATTGCGAATGTGAATGGCTCAACAAAACGGTAATGCTCGTGGATACCGGCGGTATTGAACCCAAAACCGATGACGGAATCCTTTCCAAAATGAGAGCCCAGGCAAACGTTGCCATCGAAAGCGCGGACGTTATAATCCTTGTTACCGACCTTAATTCCGGCGTAACCGCAAACGATGCCGATATCGCTTCCATGCTTCTCAAAAGCGGAAAACCCGTTGTTCTCTGCGTAAATAAATGCGACAGAATCGGCGCGCCGCCGCCTGAATTCTATGAATTCTATAACCTTGGCCTTGGCGATCCGTTCCCGGTTTCTTCCGTTCACGGAAACGGAACCGGCGACCTTCTTGATGAATGTTTCAAACATATCGATTTCGACAAGGAAGACGAGGAAGATGATGATACAATAAAAGTTGCAATCATCGGTAAACCGAACGTAGGCAAAAGCAGCCTTGTAAACAAAATTGCAGGCGAAGAAAGAGTTATTGTTGCGGATATGGCGGGAACCACCCGCGACGCAACGGATACCGAAGTTGAAAATGAATTCGGAAAATTCGTCCTTATCGATACCGCGGGTATCCGCCGTAAAAGCAGGGTTGATAACGAAATCGAAAAATACAGCGTTCTCCGTTCCTATATGGCCGTTGACCGCAGCGACGTTTGCGTAATTATGATCGACGCGACCGAAGGCTTCACCGAACAGGACAGCAAAGTTGCCGGTTATGCCCACGAACAGGGAAAAGCCTGCGTAATCGCAATCAATAAATGGGACGCAATCGAAAAAGAAACAAACACCATGAGCGAATTTACCAAAAAGCTCCAGACGGATTTCAGCTTTATGTCCTATGCTCCGTTTGTATTCATTTCCGCAAAAACCGGCCAGCGAATCAACAAGCTTTTTGAACTTATTGTTTCCACCTATGAACAGAACTGCAGAAGAATTTCCACCGGTATGCTCAACGATATGCTTGCTTACGCAACCGCAAAAGTTCAGCCTCCGTCCGATAAAGGCAAACGTCTGAAGATTTATTATATGACCCAGGCTTCCACCAACCCGCCCACTTTTGTAACCTTCTGCAACCGTTCCGATCTTTTCCATTTCTCCTATCAGCGTTATCTCGAAAACCAGATAAGAGAAACCTTTGGCCTTACCGGAACGCCCATAAAAATGGTAATCCGTGAACGCGGAAACGATAAAGGCTGATATTTTTCATTTGTTCCTTGGAGGATTTTAATGAACGAATTTCCAGTTGTGATTTTTGTATATCTTGTAACTGCCCTTGTTTCGTATCTTATAGGCAGTTTCAATATGGCAATTCTTATTTCAAAATATCATAAATCAAGCGATATCCGCGAACACGGAAGCGGAAACGCAGGCATGACAAATATGCTTCGCATTTTTGGAAGAAGGGCGGCAACCTGGACTTTTATCGGCGACTTTTTAAAAGGCGCAATCGTTGTTTTTGTTGCGCGCGAAATCGGAAAAAACCTTCAGATGAACCTTGACCTTGCCTATATCGCCGCGCTTTTTGTAATGCTCGGCCATATCTATCCGCTCTATTTTAAATTCCGCGGCGGAAAGGGAATTGCAACAGCCCTTGGCGCAATGTTTGTTCTTAACTGGATTGCGTTTATAACTATTGCGGTCGGTGTTGCGCCGATGGTTTTTATCATCAAAATTGTTTCCGCGGTTTGCCTTTGCGGCGCTTCGCTTTATCCGGTTCTTAACTTTGTTGTGCTTTTCCTCCAGGGGAAAAATTTCTTCGGCGAAGTTGTTCCATATACCGTAATGTCGCTTCTTATGGCGCTTTTGGTTTTCTATGCACACAGGGAAAATATCAAACGCCTTAGAAACGGAACCGAACCTTCTTTCGGGAGCAGGAAAAAATGATTACTAAAAATTTTTTTGAATTTAAAAAAATAACGTTTTCCAAAAACGCGAAAAAAATCATAACAACGGCAGTAATAACTTTGGTTGTCTTTCTGTTTTTCATCTGGCTCGGGGTAGGAATGTATGTTTCCGTTCCGGCGGAAAGCAGGGGAGAACTCTGGCCGGTTTTCGGAATGTATGCGGTTTTTCCGGGGCTTATCTTTTTCTTCGGCGCAAAAAGAGTACATTCGGTTCTTAACGGCGAAGATGATTCCGAAAATGAAAACGAAGAACAATAAAAAACGGCGGTCGCAGACCGCCATTTTTTATTGGAAGTAAAAGAACAAAAAAAGAGCAGTCGTTTCCGACTGCTCTTTTTTTGTTAACATGTTAAATATGGTGTTCGAACACTGAAAATACCCCGGAAAAGCGCTTTTTCCGGGGAAATAAGCTACTTTAGACTCGAAAATCAGATAGCGCGGGTAACTTTACCGGAACGCAGGCAGCGAGTGCATGCATATACGTGGCAAGGTTTGCCATCAACAAGAGCTTTTACGCGACGAACGTTAGCTTTCCAGGTTCTGTTGGAACGTCTGTGGGAGTGGGATACTTTGATACCAAAGCTAACACCTTTTCCGCAGAAATCACATTTGGCCATAGTGGCACCTCCTTTGTTCTTTCAGAAAGTCAACGTTCGTATTATATCAAACATTCACGAAAAAAGCAAGTATTTATCGGCATTTTTTCCAAATTATTTTGTTTTTTTTATAATAAACGTAAATTGATTTGGATTTAACAAAAAATTAACCTCTTTTAATAAAAAACCGACTTCTTTCGCCTTGTAATAATCGCCGGTTTCCTATATAATATATATTTAAGTAATTATGTTTAATTTTAAGGAGAAACAAATGCCAGCTTTTCTTTCCGGTGGAATTCAATCCGCCGTTTATCTTCTTGTAATCCGTCTTATTGTTGCGCTTATTGCGCTCCCGATACATGAATGTGCCCATGGCTATGCCGCTTACAGAATGGGCGACCACACGGCCTACAGGCAGGGAAGGCTTACCCTTAATCCGCTTGCACATTTTGATCCAATCGGAACCCTTGCGATAATTCTTTTTGGCTTCGGCTGGGCAAGGCCGGTTCCGATAAACCCGATAAATTTTGAAAACCCCAAAAAGGGAATGATGCTTTCGTCCCTTGCGGGTCCGCTTTCGAACATCGGTCTGGCTTTCCTTTCGATGGTTCTTTATAAATTAAGCTATATTCCGAACTATCTTGGAATTTCCGGCGCGTTTATTTCCACAATCCAGACCTTCCTGCTTTATATGATTACAATCAACATCACCCTTGGCGTTTTTAACCTTATTCCGATTCCGCCGCTTGATGGTTCAAGAATTGCGACCTATTTTCTTCCGCAGCACATTTATTTTAAAATAATGCAGTATGAAAATATAATTTTCATCGCTCTTATGGTTGCTCTCTGGTTCGGTGTTCTTGATGGTCCCATAAGTTTTGTAAGCAACGCGGTTACCGGAATTCTTGATTTTGCAACAAGGCCGATAGATTGGTTCACGGCGATTTTTTTCTGATTTTATTTTGATTTTTTGGGGATAGAATTTTGAGCGAAAAACTTAACTATAAACTGGAGGCTTTTGAAGGGCCTCTTGACCTTTTGCTTTTTTTAATCCAAAAGCATAAACTCAATATCTGCGATATAAACATTTCGGAACTTCTGGAGCAATATACCCGTTCCATAAAGGATATCGAAAACTTCGAGGATATGGACGGCGCGGCGGAATTTCTTGAAATGGCCGCAAGGCTCGTTTATATAAAAACCGCAATGCTTCTTCCGCGTTATGATGACGAAGGCGAAAAACTCCGCCAGGAACTTCAGGGAGAACTTATTGAATATCAGACCTGTAAGCTTGTTGCGGCGGAGCTAAAGGAAAAATTTTGCGGAAACAGCATTTTTTCAAGAAAACCGATGTCCATCGAAGCGGACAACACCTATGAAAGGATTCATCCTTCGGAAGATATTCTTAAAGCCTATCTTTCTGCCCTTGGAAGAAAACAGCGTAAGCTTCCGCCGCCGGTAGAGGCCTTCAGCGGCGTTGTACATAAAAAGCTGATATCCGTACCTTCCAGAGCGATAATCCTTTTAAAACGCCTTTACAGGCGCACAAAGCTTAAATGGAACGAACTTTTCCAAGGCTCAACAAGAAGCGAAAGCGTTGCTATGTTCCTTGCCGTTCTGGAACTTGTAAAAAACGGAAGAATAAGCGTTAACGAAGAAAACACGGTTGAACTCAACAAAAACCCGAAACGTAAAAAAATGAAGGAAGGTGACGAAACTGCAGCTGGAACAATATGAAAAAATTGCCGAAGCAATTCTTTTTGCCGGCGGAGAGCCGGTTGAACAAAAAGTTGTTGCAATGGCAATGGAACTTGATGAGGATGCCGCAGTGGCTGTTCTTGAAAGTCTTAAGACAAAATACGAAAAATTTGAAAGCTCTATCGAAGTCCGCCGCCTTGAAACCCAGTGGCAGCTTTGCACCAAAGCGGAATTTGAACCTTACATAAGAAGAGCTTTTGAAATAAAACGCAACGCGCCCCTTTCCCAGGCCGCGCTGGAGGTTCTTGCGATAATCGCCTATAACCAGCCGGTAACAAGGGCCTTTGCGGAACAGGTCCGCGGGGTGGATTCTTCCGGCGTAATTTCCACCCTTGTTGAAAAAGGACTTATTGAAGAAGCAGGAAGGCTCGACCTTCCCGGTAAGCCGATTGCTTACCGCACAACTCCGCTTTTCCTTCGTTCCTTTGGTCTCGAATCTCTCGAAGATCTGCCGCCGGTTGCGGACGAAGCGGAAACCGAAGAAAAACTTCCTTCTTCCGAACTCGAAAACCAACAGTCGCTTTTCGACAGCGAAAACTGATTTAAGAAAACAAAAAAGGGGGTGACCGTATGACGGGATGGCTTGTTTTTTTCGGCATAATAATTTTTATTTTGGCCGTTCTTATGGTTCCGGTTCATGCGGTTGCCGAATATCGGGAAAAGTTTTTTCTTAAAATAAAATTCCTGTTTTTCTTTGAATATTCGCTTTTCCCGGCGGATGAAAAGAAAAAAGAGGAAAAAACGAAGGAAGAAAAACCAAAAGACGAAAAATCTCCGGAAGAAAAGAAAAAAGAAAAACGCAAAATGACCCTTGAGGAAATAATCGATTTTACGGTGGATTGCGTTAAAAAATACGGTCCCGGAGCAAAAATGATTCTTGGCAATATAAGGTTCCACCGGCTTGAACTTTATTGGAAAGTGGGCGCGGAGGATGCCGCCGCCTGCGGCCTTAAATACGGAAAAATCTGTGCGTGGCTTTCGGGCGTTTTTGGCTTTTTCAGGAATCTTATGAAAATCGAAAATCCAAAAATCCGCGTTTTTCCGGATTTTATTTCGGAAAAGGACGAAATTTACGGCGGCGCGGATATCGAATTCAATCCGCTTATCGTAATAATCGGTGCTTTAAGGATGGCTTTTGTTTTCCTTAAAGACGTTATAAAAAACAGCAGCAAAACAAAATCCGCAAAACCGCGGAAAACCATAAACGCAAAGGAGAGTGCTTCTGCATGAGCGAAAAAAATCTTGAAGGCATGATTAATATTTCCCTTGAAAAGGTTAAGGGAATGGTGGATTCCAACTCCATAATCGGCGCGCCGATTTATACCCCGGACGGAACAACCATAATACCCGTTTCCAAAGTAAGCATCGGTTTTGGTTGCGGCGGTTCGGATTTTCCTTCCGCAAGCCCCAAGGAAATGTTCGGCGGCGGAACCGGCGGCGGCGTTACCATTCAGCCGGTTGCTTTCCTTGTTCTTAAAGGCGAAAGCGTAAGAATGATCCAGATTGCGGATAAAAACAGCGTTGTGGAACGTGTTGCGAACATGGTTCCGGATGCAATCGACACTTTTTCCAGCCTTATCAGCAAGAAAAAGTCCGATAACCTAACCGTTGAATCTGCCGAACCCGCTGTTATTGAAAAAGTTCCGGAAGAACCGGTTCAGGAATAAGCGAATAAAACAAAAAATCCCCGCATAAATTTTTGCGGGGTGATGGGTTTTGCTTAAAAAAATGGCTTTGCTTCTTGCCGTGCTCATGGCTTATCTTTGAGCACCGAATGTTTTGCGGCGCCAAAAGGCGCCGTGCTCATAGATTCGGAAAACGGCAGGGTGCTTTTTGAACTTAATAAAGATGAAAAACTCCCGATGGCGAGCACCACCAAGATTTTAACGGCGATTATTGCGCTTGAAGAAGAAAATCCGGACGAAGTTTTTTCCGTAAGCAGGGAAGCCGTAACGGTCGAAGGTTCTTCCATGGGCCTTTTGCCGGAAGATTTTGTAACTCTTCGAACTCTTGCGGCGGGAATGCTTCTTGCTTCCGGAAACGATGCGGCCAACGCCGCCGCAATAAGAATTTCCGGTTCGGTGGAAAAATTTGTTCAGCTGATGAACAAAAGGGCGAAAGAGATGGGTTTGGAAAGCACCTCTTTCGAAACGCCATCGGGACTTGACGGCGAAAAACATTTTTCAACAGCCTATGAAATGGCAATAATCGCAAGAACCGCGCTTAAAAACCCGGATTTTTCCGAAATTTGCCGTCAAAAAAGCCTGAGGGCGGAATATGGAAATCCGCCGTATTCAAGGGTTATAACAAACCACAACCGTCTTTTAAAAACCCTTGAGGGTGCAACTGGCGTTAAAACAGGCTTTACTAAAAAAGCGGGACGCTGCCTTGTTTCTTCCGCGGAAAGGGAAGGGGTTTCGCTTATCTGCGTAACCCTCGGCTGCCCGGACGACTGGAACTATCACACCGCGCTTTATAACGAATTTTTCGGAAAGCTGGAGTCTGTTCCGCTTGAAAATCTTGTTGAAAAAACCGAAATCCCTGTTTGCGGCGGAAAATCAAAAACCGTAACGGCTGTTCCAAAGGCGCTTTCCGCCTCGCTTTTTGAAGGCGAAACGGAACGCATAGAGGTTGTTATAAGCAGGCCGCCCTTTGTTTTTGCGCCGGTAAAAAAAGGTGATATAATCGGAAAAGCGTTTTTTTATCTTGACGGAACGCTTGTTGGGGAATCTCCGCTCCTTGCGGAAAACGAAGTTGAAACAATTTCCGAAAACAAAAGTTTTTGGAATGGTATTATAGATATTTTTTGATTTTGAGGAGAATAAAATGAAGGATACAAGAATTCAGAAAGCCATCGCCGATGCGGGCTATACCTCCCGCAGAAAAGCGGAAGAACTTATTTCCGCCGGCAAGGTAAAAGTTAACGGTCACCTTGCGGAAATCGGCATGAAGGTTGACGTAAAAAAAGACGTGATAACCATAAACGGCGAAGAAATCCGAACCGGTGTCGGCGAAAAACTCTGGTATGTTGCGCTTAACAAACCCCGCGGTTTTGTTACAACAACTTCCGACGAAATGGGAAGAAAAACCGTTATGGATCTGGTAACCGATATTCCCGCAAGGGTTTATCCCATCGGCCGCCTTGACCGCAACAGCGAAGGACTTATCCTTCTTACCAACGATGGCGCTTTTGCGAACATGATCATGCATCCCAGCGGCAACATCCAGAAAACTTACCGCGTAACCGTAAGGGAAACGGGAATTGAGGAAAAACTTATAAAGCTTTCCGAAGGGGTTAAAATCGATTCCGGATTTGTCCGCCCGGTTTCCGTAACCGTTCTTGAAGAAAACGAGGAACGCACCGTTCTTCAGTTTATAATTGCCGAGGGCAAAAACCGCGAAATCAGAAAGATGTGCGAAGCGGTTGAGCTCACCGTTATCCGCCTTAAACGTACTTCCATCGGCATCGTAAGGCTTGGAATGCTCCAGCAGGGAAAATGGCGCGAACTTACGAAAGAGGAACTTACCGGCCTTCATAACCTTTCCAAAAAAGGAATTCCCGGAGAGCAGACCCCCAAGAAAAACGCCGCCAAAAAGCCCCAGAACGGCTCTAAACCCAATGGAAAACCCGCGGCAAACAAACCCGCGAAACCCGCCATGAAAATCGCAAGAAGACCCTGATAAAAAAAGTCGCCGGATGATTTTCGGCGGCTTTGGTTTTATAATAAGGAGAAAATATGTCGAGAAACGAAGAAGTTGAACTTACAAATATGTGTATGATATCCGACGGAAACGGAAACGTTCTTGTTCAAAACAAGGTGAACAACCCAAATTGGAGCGGATGGAATTTTCCCGGAGGTCACGTTGAAAAAGGCGAATACATAACCCCTTCCGTTGTTCGAGAGGTTTTTGAGGAAACGGGATTAACAGTTGAAAAACCTCGCCTTTGCGGAATTAAGGAGTTCCATAGACTTAAAGATGGAAAGCGATACATAGTTTTTCTTTATACTGCCGATAAATTTTCGGGCGAACTGAAATCTTCGGAAGAAGGGGAGATTTTTTGGTACCCGCTTTCAAAACTTATTGAATCGGATAAGCTTATAGACGGCTTTGGAGAAATGCTTTCTGTTTTTACGGATGAAAAAAGAAGCGATGTTTTTTACGAGAGAACAGGGGACAGCATTAAAACGGTTTTTATGTAAACTAAACAGCAATAAAAAAACTCCCGGACATTTTGTCCGGGAGTTTTTCGTGAATTTTCAGAAATTAAAGATAAATGGTAACAGCATAAACTGCGAGAGTAACAACAAAGAAAACAACGGCAAGAACTTTGGTGATTCTGGCAAGTTTTGCGTTGTTGCTTTTTGCTTCAGCTGCGGAAGCGGAAGCGCTTTTTCCGCCGGTAAGAGCGGAAATACCGTCAGCTTTGCTGCTGCTCTGGAAAAGAACAGTAACAGTTACGAGAACGCAGGTTATGATAAGAAGAATACTTCCGATAATTTCAAATACAGTCATGATAAACCTCCAAAAATAACACGATAGCTATAATATAATACCACAGCTATCAATCTTTTGCAAGGGCTTTTTTAGCATTTTATCAAAAAATTGACTGTTTTATAAGGTATTATAATCGCATTTACGGTAAAAATATAATCAAGTCCATTTGTTTCCGGTAAAAAAAGAAAAAGCGTTTGCCTTAAAATTAAAAAATCGAAAACGAATGGCTTTTTTGTTTGGGGACGCATTCGATTAAAAAGCGTCCCCTTTTTTATAAATCAGATAAAATCGGGGATGTCTTCGGTTCCTTCAAATTCAACAAAGCGATCCTCATAAGTTCCGTCGAGCATTTTTGCAAATTTTTCGCGGCGGGGATAAACAACTTCAAAAGCAGCGAAAGCGGCAAAAATTGCAATAATGGGGGTAAGGTATTTAAGTGCCTTGTTTGCGGAAACTCCGAAAAGAATTCCAAGGAGAAGAACGAGAAGATAGCACCAGAAATAATCTTTATATTCAAAGTCCTCGGCAATATCTCTTGCTCTGTCAAACCATTTTCTGCAGCATGCGTACATAATCAAATCTCCTTTCGGTATATAAAAATATTATAAACTGATTTGTTCAAAAAGGTCGCCGTCTTTTGGAATGGCGCCGGCCGCGGGAAGGTTCCTTGTTCTGAAGCGGTGGGCGTTTTCAATCATTCCTTCGGCAAAAGGCCTTGCGCCGGAAAGAACCGCGTTTTTCTTAAGGGTCATAACCGCAACGCCCTGGGTGTCCCTTGCGGATTTTGAAGGAATTGCGCCGGTGTGAACAAGAAGATATCTTCCGCCGGAAGAGGAAAGAAGGAATTCCTTATCTTCCTCAATATTATAACACGCAACAAGAGGCGATTTATCGGAATATGCGCCGATAAGTTTTTTGCGCCTTGTTTTTGTTTCGTAGGAAGAAAGGGGAACTTTTGCCGCCTTTCCGTTCTCAAAAAAGAATACCATAAAACCGGTGTATTTTTCAACCACCGCCATAAAAATTGCGCTTTCGCCTTCATCAAAACCAAGTTTGGAAGGAATATAATCGCCCATTACGCTGGTTTTTGTGTCGTCAAAGTCGCAGGCGCGGGTTTTATAAACCTGGCATTTGTTGCTAAAGAACATAAGCTCAACGGCGTTATGGCTTTCGGTGGAGAAAACGATTTCGTCGCCTTCTTTAAGTTTGTGTTCGCCGGACATTCTAAGCGACTGGGGAGTGATTTTTTTGAAATATCCCTCTTTGGTGAAGAAAAGATTTACCGGGTAATCGGGAATTTCTTCCTCAACCTCTACGGAAGCGGCCTCGCTTACGTAGATAATTTCGCTTCTTCGCGGCTGGTCATATTTCTTGATAATGTCCTTAAGGTCATCAATAATAAGATTATTGATTTTTTTCGGGTCGTTAAGAATAATTTCCATTTCTGCGATCTCTTTTTTTAGGTCGCTTATGTCAGCAGTACGTTTAAGGATGTATTCGCGGTTAAGATGGCGGAGTTTTATTTCCGCAACGTATTCCGCCTGGATCTGGTCGATTCCGAAGCCGATCATAAGGTTGGGAACAACTTCGCTTTCGCTTTCGGTTTCGCGGATAATTTTTATCGCCTTGTCGATATCAAGAAGAATTTTCTGAAGACCTTTGAGAAGGTGGAGTTTGTCTTTCTTGCCTTTAAGGTCAAAGTAAATTCTTCTTCTGACACATTCATGTCTGAACGCGACCCATTCGTTGATTATCTGGCGAACGCCCAAAACCATCGGCGAACCGCCGATAAGCACGTTGAAGTTTGCGGAGAAGGAATCTTCAAGGGGTGTGCTTTTATAAAGCTTCTGCATCAGGGCATCCGGGTCGATTCCACGTTTAAGGTCAATGGCAATCTTAAGACCGGAAAGGTCGGTTTCGTCGCGGATGTCCGAAATTTCGGTTATCTTTCTTGCCTTAACAAGTTCAAGAATTTTGTCGATAATTGCTTCAACGCAGGTTGTCGCAGGAATTTCGGTTATTTCGATGCATTTGCTTTTTTCGTCATAATTATATTTGGAACGTACCTTTATGCTTCCGCGGCCGGTTTCGTAAATTTTTGTAAGCTCGTCCTTATCGTAAACAATAAGTCCGCCGCCTGCAAAATCCGGCGCAGGAAGGGTGGAAAGAATATCGTGTTCCGGGTCCTTGATAAGTTTTATGGTAGTTTCACAAATTTCAGAAAGCCTGAAGGGGCAAATCTGGGAAGCCATACCAACCGCAATACCGACGTTGAAGTTAACTAAGATGGAAGGGAAGGTAACCGGAAAAAGCGAAGGCTCTTTCATAGTATTGTCATAGTTATCAACAAAATCGACGGTATCCTTATCGATATCGCGGAAAAGTTCCGCGGAGATTTTATCAAGTTTTGCTTCGGTGTAACGGGAAGCGGCGCAGACCATGTTTCTGGAATATGCCTTACCAAAGTTACCTTTGCTGTCGATCCAGGGATGGAGCAAAGCCGCGTGACCACGGGACATACGAACCATGGTGTCGTAAATTGCCTGGTCGCCATGGGGGTTAAGCTTCATGGTCTGGCCGACGATGTTTGCGGATTTGGTTTTTCCGCCGGAAAGAAGACCCATTTTATACATTGTATAAAGAAGTTTTCTGTGGCTGGGTTTAAAACCGTCAATTTCCGGAATTGCGCGGCTTACAATTACGCTCATGGCGTAGGGCATATAGTTTTTTTCAAGAACGTCAACAATGGGCTGGTCAACAACCACTCCGGCGTTTTCAAAATTAGCCTTTGCCTGTGGTTTTGTTTCCTGTTTTTCAATCTTTTTCTTGGCCATTTTTTCCCTTTCCGGTAATCATTTATGATATTTTCCTCCGGTGGAAATCTGGAAAGCGCGATAAATCTGTTCCAGAATAAGCACACGGGAAATCTGGTGGGTAAAAGTCATTCGTGAAAGCGAAAGTTTAAGTTTCGCTCTTTTTTTAATTTCTTCGGAAAGTCCGTAGGAACCGCCGATTATAAAGCAAAGTTCGCTGGCGCTTTCGTCGGACATTAAATTTTCAAGTTTTTGCGAAAAACTTTCGGAGGAAAGCATTTCGCCTTCAATGCACATTGCCGCAACCACAGCGTTTTGCGGGATTTTGGCGGAAATGGCGGCGCCTTCCGTTTCGATGCATTTTGCAATTTCGGAAGGGGAAGGCTTATCCGGAAGCTTATATTCATTAAGCTCCGTTATTTTCAATTTGCAGTAGGCGGAAAGGCGTTTTTCATATTCCGCGGCGGCATCGCGAAGATATTTTTCTTTTAAGTTTCCGACGCAGATGATATTTATTGTACGCATTTTTCCTCCTTAAAGCAAAATATTTTCGGAAAGTTCGTTCCTCGGCGCGGCGAAAATAACGTAATCCCGGTCTTTTTTTAATCCCGCAAGGGAAAGTTCAGAAACGCAGGTTTGAAGCGCAACTTCCGGAGTGTTATTTTCCTTGCTAAGGTGTCCGAGGACAATATGTGTGGTGCCGCTTTTAACAAGTTCCGGAAGAAAAGCGGCGCAATCCATGTTGGAAAGGTGGCCCTGCGGCCCTTTTATGCGCCTTTTAAGATGATACGGATAAGGCCCGAAATCGAGCATGCCGTTATCGTAGTTGGCTTCAATAAGAGCAATTTGGCTTCCCAAAAGGTGCTCACGGGCTTCTTCGGTTAGGTAACCGGTGTCGGTACAAAAGGTTATCCGGTGCTCATCCGGAGTGATGATGCTGTAACCAAGGCTTCCGACGCTGTCGTGGGAAGTTTTAAAAGGTTTTACGAGCATATTGCCGATAATCTGCCCGTGCTCATCGATTTTGTTGAGCACGGCGTTAAAAGGAACAAGCCCGTTTGATGAAAGATATCTGAGCACGGCTTCGGAAGCGTAAAGCGGAACGTTATGGTGGCTTAAAAAAACGGAAAGTCCGCGGACGTGGTCAATATGTTCATGTGTAACAATAATTCCCGAAAGGGAATCCGGATCGATTCCGCGGTTTTTAAGCGCGGTTGTAACTCCGCGGCTGCTTATGCCGAAATCAATAAGAATTCCTTCCCCGGAAGCGCCGACAAAGCTTGAATTACCGGAACTGCCGCTGGCTATAGTAAAAAATTTTGCCAAAACTAAACCTCCGGAAAATATAATAAGCGGAGCGGAAACCGCTCCGCCTTAAAGATTTTTTTAAACAACGGAATAAACGGAAGAACCTTCCGGAACGGAAACGCGGCTTATATCCGCGCCAAGTCCGCGGAGTTTATCAACAAGGTTGGTGTATCCGCGTTCGATATGGTGGATTTCCTCAATTTCGGTGGTTCCGGTTGCGGCAAGACCCGCGATTACCATTGCGGCTCCTGCGCGAAGGTCCGCCGCGCGAACCGCAGCACCGGTAAGGCCGGTAACACCCTGAACAACCGCAACTTTTCCGTCAACGGAAATGGAAGCGCCCATTCTGCAAAGTTCGGAAATATATTTAAAACGGTTGTCCCAAACGCCTTCGGTAACAATGCTGGTTCCTTCGGCAAGAGCAAGAAGGGTGGTCATCTGGGGCTGCATATCGGTGGGGAAGCCGGGATAGGGCATGGTTTTTACGTTAACATGCTCAAAATGGTCAACCTCGCCGGAAACGCGGACGGCGTCATCATATTCGATAACGGAAGCGCCGGTTTTAACAAGTTTTTCGGTAATTGCTTCAAGGTGCTTCGGAATAACGTTTCTGATAAGAACATTGCCTTTGGTTGCGGCGGCGGCTACCATGTAAGTTCCCGCTTCGATCTGGTCGGGAATGATGGAATAGTTTGCGCCGTGGAGTTTTTCAACGCCGTGGATCTTGATAACGTCGGTACCTGCGCCGCGGATATCCGCGCCAAGGGAGTTGAGGAAGTTTGCAAGGTCAACGATATGGGGTTCTTTCGCAACGTTTTCAAGAATGGTAAGGCCTTTTGCCTTAACGGCGGCAAGCATTACGTTAATGGTTGCGCCGACGGAAACAACGTCAAAATAAATGTGGCTTCCAAGAAGGCCTTCGGTGCTTATGGAAACGCTTCCGTGGCCGATGTTAACATCTGCGCCAAGAGCTTCAAAACCTTTTATATGCTGGTCAATGGGGCGTACGCCAAAGTCGCATCCGCCGGGAAGCGGAACGTTTGCTTCGTTGCATCTTCCAAGAAGAGCGCCAAGGAAATAATAAGAAGCGCGAAGCTGTCTTGCAAGGTCCTCGGGAACTTTGTGGGAAGTGATGTTGCTGGTATCAATAAAAACAGAGGTGCGGCTTACAACGCGAACGGTTGCGCCCATAAGAGAAAGCATATCATAAAGGGTGTAAACATCGCTGATATCAGGGATGTTTTCAAGAAGGCAGGGACCGCCAGCAAGAATTGTTGCGGGAATTATTGCAACGGCCGCGTTTTTTGCGCCGCTGACCTGAACTTCACCGCGAAGGGGGGTGCCGCCTTTAATTACGAATTTATCCAATGTTCTATCCCCTTAAAATTAATATTTATCGTAACTTAAAAATTAAGATGGTTACAGTTATAATTATAATACCATAAATCAAAAATCTTTTCAACAATATTCTTTAATATCTTAATATATACTTATTAAAAATAAAAAAAGCTCCGTTTGAAAAACGAAGCTTTTTTCTTTATCATCTTGAAACATAATTAAGCGGGTTTACATATTGTCCGTTTATTCGTATCTCGAAATGGAGATGTGTTCCGGTGGAGTTACCGGTGGAACCCATGGCGCCGATGATATCGCCCTGGTTTACGTACTGGCCCTGTTTTACGTAGATGTTGCTCATATGTGCGTAAAGGGTCTGGATTCCGTCGCCGTGGTTGATGATTACATGGTAACCGTAACCGGTGTTACCCCATTTAACCTTAACAACCTGTCCTGCGGCGGAAGCATAAATATTGGAACCATATCCGCATCCGGCAATATCCGTACCGGTGTGGCCTTTGTATCCCCAGATTCCGCAGCTTACGTAACCGCCGATGGTCGGCCAGATAAAGCCCTTGCTTGTTCCGGAAGCATTTCCGACGGAATAAATCGGGTTCTTTGTTCCAACAACCATTTCGCGCGCAACGGGTTCTTTAAGAACTTCCGTTGCAAGAACCTGGCGGGAAACCGGAACGCCGTCCTCATAGGTTACAAGGGCGGTAACAAGCTGTTCGCCGGGAACGCCTTTTTTGGTTACTTTGGAGTAGGTTGTGTAATATTTGTCGCTGTAGGATTTGTTGGTGGGATATGGGGTTTCTTCGGTGTAAACCTCACGGCGGGTGTTTGTTACGTTAAGATAGGAAACGGATTTGGAAACAACAAGTTCCTGTCCTACGTATATGTTCGGGTTTTCCTGAAGAACAGGGTTCATTGCCTTAAGTTCGCTTACGTAAAGATCATACATATCCGCGATAAGGGAAGGGGATTCGCCGGCGGAAACGGTGTGGTATTTTTCGCCTTCAATCTCGCTGTTCAGAAGAAGCTTGAATTCCGAGTTTGCCATAATGGAGGAAGTGGGATAAACGCCGTCAACAAGCGCAATGTTCTGTTTGAACTGGAGCTTGGATTCGGTGTCGCCTTCCGGGCGGTACTGTTCCCTGTATTCGTCAAGAATTGTAAGAAGGCTGTCGGATTCGTCGGTGGAACCGACAAATTCGCCGTCGATATAAAGGCCGTAACCTTCATAAACGCTCTGGCCGGAGTTTTTAAGAATAATGTTCGCAAGGTCCTCCGCTTCGGTAAGTTTAAGGCTGCTTACCGGAACGATGGAAAATTGCGGGGCAATGTTACCGATATCCGCGGTTTCGGAAGAACTTCTGCTTCGGATAATCTGTTCCGCCTCGTTATAAACGCTTTCGCTTGTTATGTAAGCAAGGTTTTTTCCGTTGGATTCAAGCGCAAGTCCGTATTCAAGAGAGCGGAAATACTGGAAGGTTACAACAAGAAGAATCGCCGCGCAAACGGGAGCAGCATAGTTGAAAATTGTGCAGAAAATATTCCAAACAAGAAGTCCCCAACATTCAAAAAGGTTTTTAACCGCCGTAATTCTTTCGGATTTTTCACAGTTTTTGCTGTTTTTAAGAACGTTCAAAGCGTCGGAGGCTTTGTTATTATAGGATAAAAACGCATGATATTTTCCGGCAAGAATGTTTCGGATCGAGTTATATAAACGGCGGGTGGTTTTGGAAAACCATTCCTTAATGCTGTTTTTGGTATATGCTGCCTGGTTTAAAACAAAATGATATCCGCCGCGGATCTGGCGGATAAAGCGAATTCCAGTTATATAGAAAAACTCATAAATACGGAGATACAAATATTCAATTTTGGAATCAAATCCTGCCTGTTCTTTATCGGCGGGTTTAATTGACAAAAAGCATGCACCTCTCTTTTTTATAAAAATACACAGCATATTATACAATAAAACAACCGTTAATTCAAGCAAATTAACAAAAAGTTCTTATTTTTAAGCGGCTTTTGAATAAAAAACTTTTAGAAAAACAGTTTTTATTGTAATAAAACCGAAAATTTGTGAAGGAATAATGAAAAAAAGGAACACCCTTTTGTTAAAAGGTGTTCCCGAAAAAACTTTGTTATCTTTCCTCGCGGAAGTAAGCAAGACCAAGGCTTGCGGGAGGAAGGTTGCTTTTTTTCTTGCGGAAAATAATCATAACAAGAACCGCAACGGTTGCAAGATAGGGGAAAATTTCGTAAATTGCGGAATGGATAAACGGAATCTGATAGTAATAGGGAATTATGGAAAGCGCGCCGATTACAAAAGAGCAGATAACCGCTTTAAGCGGGCTCCAGGTTGCAAAAATAACAATTGCAACAGCAAGCCAGCCGTAACCGCTTATGCTGTTATGAACCCAAACGCCGCCGGTTCCGTTGGCGGTGTTCATAACGATATAAAGTCCGCCAAGGCCGCAGATTCCGCCGCCGATGCAGGTTGCGAGATATTTATAAAGGGTTACGTTAATTCCGGCGGCGTCCGCGGTTGCGGGGTTTTCGCCAACCGCACGGAGGTTAAGTCCGGTTTTGGTTTTGTTGAGGAAATAGGCAAGAATAATCGCCACGGCAACTGCAAGATATACAAAAAAGCTGTAGTTGAAAAAGAGCTTTCCGATGAAAGGAATGTCTTTAAGAACGGGAATTCCGTCGTTGAAGGCCGCTTTGATAACGGTTCCAACGGAAACATAGCCGCCCGCGGCGGTTCCCATAATTTCGCCGAAGAAGTTTCCGAAACCGGTTCCAAAGGTGGTAAGGGCAAGACCGGTTACGTTCTGGTTTGCGCGAAGGGTTATGGTAAGAAAACTGTAGATAAGCGCGCCGAGCATTGCACAAAGGAAAGCGCAGACAATGCCGATTATTACGGAAACAAAAGCGTTAGGTTCGCCGCCGGTTGCTTTTTCGTAATAGAACGTTCCGGCAAGGCCGGCAACGCCGCCCATGAACATCATACCTTCAACACCAAGGTTAAGGTGACCGCTTTTTTCGGTTAAAATTTCGCCAAGGGTTCCGAAAAGAAGCGGCGCAGAAGCAAGAACTGCTGCAACGATAAAGCTGAGAAAAGTATCCATCAATCTTCACCTCCAACAGTTTTTTTACGGAAAACAAAGTGGTAATTAATAAAGAATTCGCTTCCGAGCATGCAAAGAAGGATAAGTCCGGTAAGAACTTCCGAAGCGGACGCGGGAATTCCGAAGTTGGTCTGAATGGTGTTGGAACCTTTCTGAAGAACCGCAAGGAAAGCGGAGATAAGAACCATTACAAACGGGTTGAGCTTGGAAAGCCAGGCAACAACAATGGCGGTGAAGCCGTAACCGTTTGCGGTGGTGTCGCTTAAGGTGTAGTTTGTTCCGCAAACAAGCATCCAACCGACGATACCGGCTATTGAACCGGAAAGGAACATTGTCCTCATAATAACTTTTGCAACGTTCATTCCGGAATATCTTGCGGTGGAAACGCTTTCGCCAACAACCGCAATTTCATAACCGTGCTTGGTTCTGGTCATATAGATATAGATAAAGAAAACAAGCGCAAGAATAATTATCCAGCCGATGTGAACTCCGAAAACTTCCGGAAGTCTTGCGGCTTTATCGAACATCGGAACTTTGGGGAACATCTGTCCTTTGTCCATCCAGGGACCGATTCGGAGATATTTTACAAAACCGATGGCGATATAGTTGAGCATAAGGGTGAAAAGGGTTTCGTTGGTTCCCCATCTTGCCTTGAAGAAAGCGGGGATAAGTCCCCAAAGTCCGCCGAAAATTGCCGCAACAACAAAAGTTACAACAAAGAAAACCGGCCGGGGAAGGGTATCCACAAGGTTAAGCGCAAAATAGGTGGAAACGATTGCGCCGACGGTAATCTGTCCTTCCGCGCCGCAGTTCCAGAATTTCATCTTAAAAGCGGGCGCTATGGCAAGCGCGGCACCAAGAAGAGGAACGGCGATTTTTGCGGTTGCTTTAAGGGCGGTTCCGGAAAGGAGAGAACCTTTTACAATATCTCCGTAAACGGCAACCGGGTTAAATCCAAGGGCAAGAATAATAAGTCCGCCGAGAAGAAGAGCAACGATTATCGAAGAAAATCTTATAAGCATTGCTTTTTTTGAAGAAACCTCCGGCCGTTTTGCAACACGGATAAGGGGTTCTTTTTTTATGTTTTCTGCTGTCATAAGGAAACAACCTCCTTTTCTCCGCCAAGGCTTGTCATAAGAAGACCGACTTCTTCTTTGGTGGTGTTTCTTCCGTCAACAATTCCGCTGACTTTTCCGTCGCAAAGAACAAGAATTCTGTCACAAAGCTCAACAAGAACGTCAAGGTCCTCGCCGACGTAAATAACGGCGGCACCGCGTTCTTTCTGTTCATTCATAAGGTTATAAATGATATAAGAAGTGTTGATATCAAGTCCGCGAACCGCATATGCGCTCATAAGAACGGAAGGTTCGGAAGCAATTTCGCGTCCGACAAGGATTTTCTGAACGTTACCGCCGGAAAGGTTTCTTACCGGAACGTTGATTCCGGGAGTTACGACCTCGAGTTCGTCAACAACTTTTTCGGCAAGTTCCGCCGGGGCTTTTCTGTCCGCAAAGGGGGATTTTCCCTTGTTATAGCTTCGGAGCATCATGTTATCCGCAAGGTCCATGTTTCCGATAAGGCCCATGCCAAGGCGGTCTTCCGGAACAAAGGAAAGGGAAATTCCTTTTTTGATAATATCTTTCGGGGATTTTCCGTTAAGTTCCTCCGGTTCGGAATTTTCGTCGGAATAGAACTTAATGCTTCCGGAAACTTTCTGAAGTCCGGCAATTCCTTCAAGAAGTTCTTTCTGTCCACAGCCGGAAATTCCCGCAATTCCGAGAACTTCGCCGCCGAATGCATCGAAAGAAACGTTATCAAGAATTTTAACGCCATCGTCGCCAACGCAGGAAAGATTTTTTACTTCCAGTTTTTTAACCGGTTTTTCACAAAGGGTCCGGTTGATGTTAAGGGTTATGGAATGTCCTACCATAAGGTTGGTAAGTTCCTGGGGGTTGGTTTCGGAAGTGATGAGGTCGCCGACATGTACGCCTTTTCTAAGAACGGCAACTCTGTCGGAAAGAGCCATAACTTCGTTGAGCTTATGGGTGATGATTATAACGGCTTTGCCGTCTTTTTTCATGTTGCGGAGAACAGTAAAAAGTTTTTCGGTTTCCTGGGGGGTAAGAACGGCGGTGGGTTCGTCAAGAATAAGAATATCAACGCCGCGGTAAAGCATTTTTACAATTTCAACGGTCTGTTTTTCGGAAACGGACATATCGTAAATCTTTTTGTCCGGGTCAATATTAAAACCGTATTGATCGCAGATTTTGCGGATTTTTTCGCCGATGGCTTTGGTGTTGAGCCTTCCTTTTTCGTTAAGGCCAAGTACCATATTTTCAGCGGCGGTAAGAACGTCAACAAGCTTAAAATGCTGGTGGACCATTCCGATTCCGTAACCGAAAGCAACGCGGGGGTTATCGATAAGAACTTCTTTTCCGTCAACAAAAATCTCGCCGCTGTCCGGGTAATAAATTCCGGAAAGCATGTTCATAAGAGTTGTTTTTCCGCTTCCGTTTTCGCCCAAAAGCGCAAGGATCTCTCCGTGGCGGATTTCAAGACTTACGTGGTCGTTTGCAACAACGCTTCCGAATGTTTTGGTAAGATTTTTGATCTGAATTACAGCGTTATCCAAAAAATCACCCTTTCTCAAAAGTGATAAAATTAATCAGAAAGACCTTTGGAAAACATAAAATTCCGGTGGTCAAAAAGCAAAAGATCCATTTGATTTTTTACTTTTTCATCATCGGAAAAAATTAAAAAGGAGCCGCCGAAAAAACGGCTCCTTTTTATCTTTAAAAATTATGCGTCAAGAAGGGTGATACCGTCGATGATGTAGCCGAAATAAGGAGCGGAACGATCTTCGGATTCTTCAACCCATTCGCCTTCAGCGCAAGTGAAGGGGCTCTGATCCCAAACGTAGTAACCTTCCCAAGGACCTGCGAAAACGTGAACGGAACCGTCTTTAAGGCCGGCGGCAACTTCGTCAAGTTTTTCCTGGGTGCCGGGAGCTGCAACAGCGGTGTTGAGCGGGCTTACAAAGTTAGCGCCTTCGCTAAAGCCTTCGCACCAGTCGGTTGCGATTTCTTCGCCGTTAAGAACGCATTCTACAGCGTAGGTAAGATAAATGGACCAGTCTGCACGTGCGGAAATGATGGAAGCTGCAGGAGCTGCTTCAGCCATATCGGAGTTGTAACCGCAGTGGAAAAGGCCTGCTGCTTCAGCGGTGGTTGCAGGGGAAGGGTTATCGGAATGCTGGCTGATAAGAACAGCGCCCTGGTCGATAAGGGACTGTGCGATCTGGCCTTCTTTAACGGGGTCGGACCAGGAGTCTGCTTTAAGGGTGATCATGGTTGCGGAAGGGCAAACAGAACGTGCGCCAAGATAGAAAGCGGAGAAGCCGGAGATAACTTCTTCGAAATAGAATGCTGCAACGTAACCGATAACAGCTTCTTCAGCGGTGATGGTTCCGTTTTCGATCATTTCGTTGAGTTTAAGACCTGCAGCAACGCCTGCGAGGTAACGTGCTTCATAGATGGAAGTGAAGTAGTTGTGATAGTTGGAAAGTCCGGAATCTGCTGCCTGTGCGCCGGTTGCGTGGCAGAATTCGATTTCGGGATGAGCAGCAGCAGCTTCAGTCATGTAGTCGCCGTGACCGAAAGAGGTTGCAAAAATGATATTGCAGCCTGCTTCAACAAGCTCTTCGATAGCGGTTGCACAACCTTCGTCTTCGCCGATGTTGTATTTGTTGATGATCTGATCTTCGGAAATGCCAAGGTTTTCGGCCATTTTCCAGGTGCCAAGGTCGTGGTTGTAAGTGTATCCCATATCGGAAGGATCGCTTACATGAACGAAGCCGATTTTGATGTTTTCGGCGGTAAGGCCTTCGGTTTCGGTGTTGTCGTCGCCCTGAACGGGTGCTTCGGGTTCTTCGCCGCAAGCAGCAAGGGAAAGTACCATTACAAGAGCGAGGAGAAGTGCAAGAAGTTTTTTCATTGATTTTTTCCTCCTAAATTTTTAGCTTTTCTGGAAGCTTTTTATAAAAATGCGTATTTCTACGCGTTTTTACCGTTATTTGCGGAATTCGATAATTCCGTTTTCTGCGTCAAGTTTGTCAATAATTGCGAGGGATTCAAGCTGGAAGCCTTTTTTGCGGAAGGAATCGCCGCCGCCCTGGAAGCCTTTTTCAATGGCAATTCCAAGTCCTTCAACGGTTGCACCGGATTGATTTACAATATCGATAAGTCCGTTAAGGGCGCTTCCAACGGCAAGAAAATCGTCGATAATAAGGACGTGGTCATCGGGGTTAAGATATTTCTGGCTTACAAAAACGTCATAGGTGCGTTTTTTGGTAAAGGAAGTAACTTTGGAGGTATATACGGCACCGTCAACATTAAGGCTTTCGGTCTTTTTTGCAAAAACAACCGGGCAGTTTCCGAAAGCGGTTGCAACAATTGCCGCAATGGCGATTCCGGAAGCTTCGATAGTAAGGATTTTGTTTATTTTTTTATCGGCAAAACGTTTTTTCCATTCCTCGGCCATTTCCTGAAAAAGAGAAATGTCCATCTGGTGATTAAGAAAACAATCTACCTTCAGGACATTACCGGCGCGCACAATTCCATCTTTAATGATACGGTCTTCAAGAATTTTCATAAAAATTACCCTCCGTTTCCATGGAAAAGAACAAAATATTTAAATATGTAGTATAAAAAATACTCTATAATTCTAACTCACAAAATTAAAATTTTCAATAGATTTTTGATAAATTTTGCACAATTATAGTAAAAACAGTCAAAATATTTAAAAATTTGTTGGAAAAGGACAAACGAGGAAATACTCGCCATCCAAACTGTTGTTTTGCATAAAAAGTAATATGCTTTTTTGTTGAAAGTTACAAATAATATAAAGCGGCTTGACTAAAATATCTAAAAAATATATTTTAGCATCAAGGAAACAAAAAGCGGGTGAAAAATTTGGAGCACGAGGTCCTTATCGGAACGGTTAAAAGCAAAAAGCAGTTTGAAGTTAATTTTTCGGAAAAATTTTATCATATCCCGGAAGCTGTCGTTCCCAAAAACATGATGCCGGTGGAATATATTGCGCTTTATCTTCCCGCCGGAACTTTCGGCGATGAGGACGGATGCATCCGTTATTACGGAAAAATTGCGGAAACAAAAACGGTAAAAAGGGAAGAAATAGCTTCCATTCCTTCAAGGAACCCGGAAATGATGTATTATAAATTCGAGGTTGAGGAGTGGAAGCGTCTTGAAACGCCGATAATCCGCGAATGCGGCGGAATTTACGCAAAGGCGTTCACAAGCCTTGAAAAACTTCTTTCCGCAACAAAACTTTCCGATATAGTAAATACCGAATACGCCGTTGTAAAAAAGATAAAACAAAGCGGCTTCAGGCCGGAGGAACTTGAAAAAATCGAAACCTCAAAGGATCCGGTTGGGGTAAAACTTCTTGCAAAAAGAATCAACGAAGCCGCCGGAAAGGAAAAAATCCTTCCGGTTCAGATAACAAAATATCTTCTTAAAAACGGATATTTAAGGCTTTCTTTTGATGAAAAAACAAAAAGCCTTAACCGCGTTCCAACCGAAAAGGGAATGGAAGCCGGAATCGAAAGTTTTTGGGAAATAAACAAATATTTCCGCGAATACAGCAAGAACTATTACAGCGAAAATGCCCAGAAATTTATTATAGAACACCTTAACGAAATCATAATGATTTCGGAGGAAGAAGCTTATAAGAATAATTGAAAAAAGACCCGCCGGAGCGGGTCTATTTTATTGCGAAACTGTGAAAAGGGAATAAAAATATTTCTTTCGCTCCATAAGTTCATTGAAGGTCCCGTGCTCAAAAATCTTGCCGTTTTTCAAAACGAGCACGGAGTCATATTTTTTGAGCAGATTTTCGTCAAGGTCATGGGTAACGACAATTTTGGTCAATTCATCAAGGGATAAAATTGTGCTTAGAATATGAAAAGAAGTTTCCTTATCCAAAGCGGCGGTTGCCTCATCAACAAGAAGAACAGGGGTTTTTCGGAGAAGGCTTCTTGCAATGGAAATTCTCTGGCGTTCTCCGCCGGAAAGCCCGCTTCCGCTTTCTCCGCAGATAAAATTTTCGCCGCGTTCGGAAACAAGTTCGGAAAGTCCGGAAAGAAATACGGCGTTATCAACGTCTTTATCATCAAAATCCCTGAACATTGTAATGTTGTTACGGATCGAGCTGTTAAAAATAAAAACGTTTTGCTGAATGATAGAAATAATGTCATAAAGAGAATCCCCGCTTATATTCCGAAGCTCCGTTTTGTCATAAGTTATTTTTCCGGAATATCCGCCATGACCGGCGGACAAGAGGTTAAGAAGAGTGGATTTTCCGCTTCCGGAAGCGCCGACTATCGCGTAACTTTTTCCTGCTTCAAATTTAAAACTGATGTTTTCAAGAACATTGTCTTTTCCATTATAGGAAAAACAAAGGTCGGATATTTCAATTCCTTCGTTAAGCGCCGCAGGAACATAATTTCCTTCTTCTCTGGTGTTGGAATAAATCGCTTTCGCCATTTTGTCAATAAGAGCCGAGGCGGATTTTCTGTTCGCAAGCATTTCTGGAATGGTTCCTATCGGTTCCGTAACAAGCCCCATAAGTTGCATGAAAATCATAACAACACCGGGAGTTATTCCGTCTTTTCCGTTTACTGCAAAATAAGCGCACAGAATAAAAATTCCGAACTGGGATATAAGCCCGGCTCCGGTTCCGAGCATTTGAAGAACGGTTCCGAGTTTTTTACGGCGGCATTTTGCTTCTTCAACGCTTTCGTTGCTTTCCGAAAAAAGTTTTATGGCGGAAATTTCAGCTTTAAAACTTTTGATCACGGAAAAACCGGCAAGTCCGTCGCGTAAAACCGACATAAAACTTTCGTTTTTTTCGGAAATTTCCTTTTCCGCTTTTGCAATCCGGTTTCCGGTAATGAAAGAGGCGGCGACAGGTAAAAGCGCAAAAAGAATTGCCGCGGCGGTAAGAAGTGGACTGTAACAAAGCATCATAACTATTGCGCCGAAGAAAAGCAAAGAATCCAACACAAGATTGAAAATGTTAAGAAGATAGTTTTGCTCAATTGAAGCGGCATCGTTGGAAAAAGCGGAAATATATGTTGCGGTATTTTCTTTTGAAAAGGCGGAAATTCCTTTTCTGGTAAGTTCGGAAAACGCAAAATCTTTATATTGGCGCATTGCTTTTGAGATAAATTTCGGTTTTGAAAAATATATCAGTGTCGCACAGAATGTAAGCAAAGCAACCATTCCGACGGAAAGCAACATAAGGTCGAAAAGAGAAAACCCGGTATCAATTCCGGAAGAAGTGTCTATAAATTGCTGTAAAAGCCAGGATATCATAAGATTTACAAAAACCTGAAGAATATATCCGATCATTGCTATGGAAAAGCTGATTTTATTGCCTTTCCAAAACTGTAAAGTGAATTGCCTTTGCAGATTTTTTTTATCCATTTTGCTTTATCTCCTGCCAGATTTCAAAAGTTTTCGGATATTTTTCCTTTTCCCATGTCAGAACGTTTTTTATGGTATCAATGGCGGTTTCGCCAAAATCGTCCGCGGCGGAAGCGGGAACATCCTTTTCGTAAAATTTAACATTCGTGGCGGAATCGTCGGGGTTTTTATCAAAGTTTTCCGCAACTTTTTTTGCCTCAAAAAGATATTTGCGGGTTTCTTCTTCATCACCAAGTTTTTCGCAAATCTGCGCGCAGGCAACAAGAAGAACGATACTGCCTTTATCAAGATAGGAAACCGTTCCGGGAACCCTGAACATTTCGTTGATTTCAAAACAGGTTTTTACAGCATCAAAAGCCTTTTCAAATTCGCCGCGGTTTTCATAAACGTTTGCGAAACCGATCACACATTTAAAAAGATTGGTAAGGCTTACAACAAGCGCGTCGGAAAGATAGGGCAGGGCTTCCTTATAGCGGTTGAAGGAGGAAGCAAGTTCGTAACCGATCTCCGCGTTAAAAACGCCGCCTTCGTTGTGGTTGCGGAGCATATCAAGCCCTTTTTCATCCTCACCAAGGAGGAAGCAGATTCCGGAAAGGTCGTCGTAAATATCGCTTTTTCCAACGTCATGAGCATGGGGTTGGTCGATGAGGGCAAGGACGTGCTCAAGAAGTTCTCTGGATTTGAGCACGGCTTTTTTGTCGTCTTTTTCAAGTCCAAGGAAGTAAAGAAGTCCGCCGCTTTGATAAACAACATCAAAATTGTTCGGGAACTTCTGAACCGCTTTTTCAACCTCGGAAAAAGCGTTGGTATAGTTCTTTTGGGAACGCATTATGCGGAGCCTTTCCGCGGTTTCTTTTGCGGAATTATCCCGTACTTCGTAACCCAAAAGCGCATCCACGGAAATCCCGAAAAAATCCGCCAGTTCCATTATAAGCGAAAGTTCCGGAACGGAAGCGCCGCTTTCCCATTTTGATACGGCGCCGACGGAAACGCCCATGGCTTCCGCAAGCTGTTCCTGGGTGAAGCCTTTTTCTTTTCTGTAAAGTTTTATATTTTCGTTAATGTTTGATTTCATAAAAACCATCTCCGTTTTTTGTTTCGGTACCGATTGACTATATGTTACCATTGTTTTTAGCGGTTTTGAATACACTTTTGGTAAAGTTATTCAACAAATTTCTTAACCGGCGGTAAAATCAGACCGGTTGACAGATGTGATAGAATAGTACGGGTAAGGCGCGGGTTTGTTCCCGCCAAAAAAGGAAGTGATTTTTTGGCAAGTTTTCTTCTTGCGATAATTTATATATCTTTTATCAGCCTTGGCCTTCCGGATGCGCTTCTTGGCGGCGCGTGGCCGACCATGCATTCCGAATTCGGCGTTCCGGTTTCCTATGCCGGGGTTGTTTCCATGATAATTTGTATGGGAACCATTGTTTCAAGCCTTTTGAGCGAACGCATGACAAAACGCTTCGGGACCGGAAAAGTAACCGCAATAAGTGTTGCCTTTACGGCCGCGGCGCTTTTCGGATTTTCCGTAAGCAACTCCTTTCCAATGCTTTGCCTTCTTGCAATTCCTTACGGCCTTGGCGCAGGCGGCGTTGACGCTTCCATAAATAACTACGCCGCGATACATTATGCAAGCCGCCATATGAGCTGGCTTCACTGTATGTGGGGAATCGGCGCTTCGGCCGGACCGTATATTCTTGCGGCGGCAATGACAAACGGAAGCTGGAACCTTGGTTACCGCTGGGTTGCGTTTTTACAGGTTGCTCTTACCGCGGTTCTTTTTATAACTCTTCCGCTCTGGAAGGAAGATAAACCTTCCGAAGAAGCGGAAGAAAAGAAAAAGCCCCTTTCGTTAAGGGAGATTTTTTCGATTCCCGGAACAAAGGAAGTTTTTACGGCTTTTTTCTGTTATTGCGCTCTCGAAAGCACCGCCGGCCTTTGGGCAAGCAGCTATCTTGTTATGGAACATGGAATTTCCGAAGGAACCGCCGCCGCCCTTGCAACGCTTTTTTATACCGGAATAACCGTTGGAAGAGCAGTAAGCGGATTTTTGACCTATAAGTTAAGCGATAAAAACATGATACACCTCGGCGAAGTTATTATAACAGTCGGAATTCTTGCGATGGTTCTTCCTTTCGGCGAAAAAACCGCCATGGCGGGAATAGTACTGGTGGGTCTTGGCTGTGCGCCGATTTATCCCTGCACGATCCATTCAACTCCTGCCCATTTCGGAAAGGATAAATCTCAGGCAATAATCGGGGTACAGATGGCCTGCGCTTATATCGGAAGCTGTTTTATGCCGCCGCTTTTCGGAATTATTGCAAATAACATTTCTGCCGGGCTTTTTGCGACCTATCTTGCGGTGATACTTGTAATTATGGCGCTTTCGGTGGAAAAGCTGAACAGAATAAAAAATCCGGTTAAGGAGCAGTAATGATTTCACTTGTAAAAATCGATGAAAGCAATATAGTAAAAGCGAAAAAACTTGAAGTGTTCGAAAACCAAAAATCGTTTCTGGACAGCGCCGAGGGAATTGTAAAACGGGCAGAGATCTATAAAAATCTTAATTCTCATCTTTTCGGAATAGCGAATAACGAAACGCTTATAGGACTTGCCCTGGTAAAAGATTTTGAAGAAGAACCGTTTGCTTATGATTTACAGCAGTTTATGATCGATAAAAATTTTCAGGGCAGGGGATACGGAATCGAGGCGCTGAAACTTATCCTTGAATATCTGAAAAAAGAAGGTCGCTTTGAAAGTGTGGAAATCTGTGTAAAAAAGGAGGATTTTCCCGCAATAAAACTGTACGAAAAAGTCGGATTCAAAAACAGCGGATATATCGATGAAAATCTTCCGGATTGCATAAACTACATTTATTATTTATAAAAAAAGACCCGCAGTTGCGGGTCTTTTTTTATGCTTCATATTCAAGTGCCGGGGATTCGTCCCAGGATTCGGTAATAACTCCGTTTTTAATTTTAAAAGTTTTCAGATGTCTGTGAACGGTACCGTATTCTCCAACGGTAAACCCAAGGAATTTTTCTTTTTCGTTACATTCCAGAAGAATATTAAGGGTAATGGTTTCTTCATCGGAATTTTCGACCGTTGAATAGATTTTTTTAATGCTGTGTTTTTTAAGATATTTTTTAGCAAGATCAATGGCCTGCGCTTTGTTTATTGTTCCCGCGGAACAATGACAGATAAAATTTTCCGGAAGGTGTTTTTCCGCATAGGAAAAATTTTTTGTAAGGTAAACTTCTTCAAGAAGCCGTATAACGGTATCAAAAAGAGCCATTATTCTTCATCTTCTTCCTGTTTTTTGCGAAGATAGAACATAATATCGCCCAAAATTCCGTCTTCCGCCGCCCATGCAACGTTTCCGGGTTTAACTTTTTCGCCGGAAATAATAACGGTGAGCATGGCTTCGAGAAGAACTTCGGAAGCATCGCAAACTTCACAAACCATGTCCTGGTGGCTTCTTATGTTATGTTTTGCAAGGATTTCGGCGTAATCCTTACGGAATCTTTCGGAAACAAAAGCATCGCGGATAAAGTTGAACATGGTTTCGTCATATTCCGGAACAACGTAATCCTGGTTGGTGTCCGGATGATGAATGGTTTTGCGAACCGTGCGGGGGTTTTTAAGGAGATAATCCGCGTAGAGCATAATATCGCGGTGCTCAAAAGGATTGGGGGAAACGCTGAGGTCATCGTTCCATTTTTTGAGCATGCTCAAAAGTTTTTTATCAAGTTTTGCAAGTGCTCGTTCCTTGATTTCCGAAGGAATGGGGTAAAAACCTTCCGCAATGCTGCAGGCGATTGCCGCAAGGGTGTCGCTGTCGCCGCCCATGGAAATTGCCTTGCGAAGGGTATCTTCAAAACTTTCCGCTTCGAAGAAAACCTGGAGCGCAACAGGAACGGTTCCCTGGCAGGTTTCGTCAAAGGAATAATCCGGGCGGATTTCATCAAGGGTTTTGCTGAAATCGTATCTGTATTTAAGTTCAATATAGCGCTTGATGTAATCCTTTGTTCTGCCGTTTTTCGCAAGGAAAATTGCGGCGGCGGTGGCTTTTGCGCCTTTGATGCCTTCCTCGTGGTCGTGGGTAACTTTTGCGCTTATTTCCGCGAATTTTTCAACTTTTTCAAGGCTGTGGAAAAACCATGCAACCGGGGAAACGCGCATGGCGCTGCCGTTTCCGAAACTTCCGTAGGGTTTCGGTTCGGAAGAGAAAAGCCACTGGCCAAAGCGGAATCCATATCCCGCATCGGGATAGAGTTTTCCGTATTTTTTCATGGCTTTTACCATTTCCTTTTCGGTTTTGGCTTCGTTTCTTCCGCCTTTGATAAGAGCTTCCGCAACCGCAACGGTCATTACCGTATCATCGGTGAAAAAGCAATCGTCGCTGATTATCGGAAAATCGGTTGTTTTTATGTTATTGAATTCGTAAATGCTTCCGGCAATATCGCCGATTATTGCACCAATCATTAAAAAATCCTCCGGTCGAAATTAATCTATATTATATAATACCATAAGAAAAGTCAATCTTCAAGTATGAATAAGCCTTCTCCTTGAGGGGAAGGTGTCAGCGAAGCTGGCGGATTAGGTGTTACAATATTTCTTTGACGAAAATATTGTCTGTATCTCCGCCGTAGTTTACGAGTTCATCGATTTTTATAAAACCGCATTTTTCATAAAAACCAATCATATCCGAAGGGATGTAAACCTTATTGAAACCTTGCATTTTTGCATATTCAATTGTATTTTCAATAAGCTTAAAACCGATTTTGTTTCCGCGGAATTTTTCGTCAACAAAAATCGAACTTATCCAAGGGGAATATCTGTTTTCGGGATAATAATCTGTTTCCAAAAAGGTACAGAATCCGATTATTTCGCCATCTTCAACCGCAGCAAAAACCGCTTCCCACTCAAGAAAATTATTTTCTTTAAGGATTAAAGAAAGATGTTTTCCTGCTTCCCATGAACAGTTTTCTGCAAAATCAATAAGTTTTTCTTTTAAAAAAGTTTTGTTTTCAATTTTTACAATTTCCATTTCTATTTATCCTCAAAAAATTCAAGTTCCGGATTTTTTACCCAGCAGTTTTCATCACGCAAAAAGGGGAGAACGGAGGTTACTGCGGAATTGTTTATCATTCCGTAAACGTGCGGATAGCTTCTTCCGCAGCCGTCGCCGTCCTCGTATTTTACCTTGGCAGAAAGTTTGTTTTCATCAATGCAAAGTATAACCATTTCATCTTCAATGCTGTCAAAATTCGGCGCAACACGCCAAAAATATTCCGGCTGGGAACAATGTATAAATCCTTCCGCTTCGATGTTCCGCTTTCCCCAGGATTTTTTGTTTTTACGTTCTTCCCATGTGGATTTTTTCATGCAATGTAAAATGGTGCCGTATTCGGAAAAAGAATTTTTAACCGCTTCAAGAACGGCCCAATCCCTTGCTTTAAGAAATTTTTGCTGTTCGGTTTTTGGAACAAATTCCGTGATAAGGCGGTAAACTTCTTCAAAGCAAAGCCACTGAACCTCGGTTTCTGTGCTTTTTTCTCCTTCGGTAAGATTTATTTCCGCGATTTTCCCGTTGGTGTGCACAAAATAGTAGTAGGAAACCTGGGTATAATCGCAATGGGCACGGTTTTCTTCAACAATTCCGATTTCTTTGATATAGTCGCAGGAACAGCCTG
Organism: Oscillospiraceae bacterium; assembly: GCA_017521825.1. GTDB lineage: Bacteria > Bacillota > Clostridia > Oscillospirales > Ruminococcaceae > UMGS1668. Next base: position 13,241 of record JAFXBK010000004.1, on the reverse strand, counting down.
TTTCTTCAAGAATTTCACGTTTCAGGGCGGAAATTTTGTCCTCACCGGGGTCAATTCCGCCTCCGGGAAGAAGCTGAAAATTAACTTTTTTCATAATCATAACGGCAAATTTTCCTTCGGAATTCCGAAGAACCGCTCTCGAAGTGTACCGCGGCTCTGCGCCGGAAATACCTTCACTCCCAAGAACGGTTTTATCCGTAAGTTTTGCAATGGTTTTCATTTTTTCACTTCCTTCCCACAAATAAAAGATGGTTGCTCCTTCCGAGCATTTCCGGTTTTTCACAGCAATAATAGTGATACCGAAGATAAGTTTCGTAATCCTCGTCATCAAGTTTGTTTATCTTTTCCGCCATAAGCTCCGAAACGCCGTCCGAAGCAACTTCGTGAAGGATTTTTATTCCTCCGTTTTGAAGGATCTTCCGGCAGCCGTCAACCGTATGGAAAACGAAGGGGAAGTCGTCCATTTTAAAAGTTTTACGGTCAAAATCACCGGTTTTAATGTAATTTGAATCGTAATTAAGTTCGGTTATAAAAATCATATCGTTTCCAATGAATGCGAAGAAAAGAACGGCGTCCTTTTTTGCAACGCGTTTTGCTTCCGCAATTGCTTTTTGCCGGTCCTCTTCGCTGTGAAGATGGTAAAGCGGGCCGAACATAAGAACTATGTCAAAATAATTATCCGGATAGCGGGAAAGGTCAACCGCGTTGCCCTGAATAAGTTCGATTTTGTGTTCGGGGCGGATTCTCCGGCGAAAGGCGGCAACGTTGTTGTCCGCAAGCTCAAGCGCGGAAACTTCGTATCCTTTTTCTGCAAAATAAAGGCTGTATTCGCCTGCGCCGGCACCGATATCAAGAATTTTCATTCCCGGCTCAAGGTATTTTTCAATGTATTTTACAGTGGTGAGGAATTCAACCCTTGCCGCTTTTGAAGAAAGGCGGTGTTCCTCGTCAAAGATATCATAAGTTCTGTTAATCTGTTCGGTTTCGTCTTTTATCTGATAAAGTTCTTTAAAATCCATAAATTATCCTCCTTAATCAAAAAAGGCAGATGGGGGTTTATCCCATCTGCCTATGTTATATTCTGGAAAAAATCAGCCTTCAAACTGCTCGAAGAATTTCGGGTTTTTGGGGCAGGAACTTTCGTCAACTTCAATGGTTGCGGAAGCAAGGTAGGTTCCGGCGGTAACGGCTTTTTCAAGGCTGTAACCTTTGGTAAGACCCATAACGGTTCCGGAAAGGAAAGCGTCGCCTGCGCCGGTGGTATCAACAAGATTGCAGGGGCGGCAAGGGCAATGTCCTTCTGCGCCGGTGCGGCCGTCATAAAAAACGGCGCCGTTTTTACCCATGGTTACGACCATTGAAGGAACTTTAAGTTCCGAGGATTTTTTCTTTACAACCTCAAGCATCTGTTCCGGGTTATATTCTTCAAGGTTCATGTTAAAGAATTTTCCCGCTTCGATTTCGTTGCAGATGTAGCAGTCAACCCTGCTTAAAAAATCAGGGCGTTTTCCGATTACGCTGAGGTTTCCGACAATAACATAGACTTTTTTATTATATTTTTCAGCAAGGGAAAGAACTTTTTCCGCAATTGCTTCGTTTGTATCAATTTCGAGGACGATGTTTTCGCATTTTTCAACAATTTCCTCGCCTTTTGCGCCGATGAAGGATTCAAGAGCTTCAAGGTCGGGCATCTGGCTTGTGGAACCGGCAAGATCGCCTTTTTCGTCCATTACGGCAAGCCACATTCCAACTCCGCCGCTTGGGACCATGGTTATATAATCGGTTCCGACGCCGATATTCTGGAGATGATCCACAACATCAAGTCCAATTGGGGTGTGATCCGCAACGCTTACAAAATTAACCGGCATTCCGACATTTGCAAAATCCTCGCAAACGTTTCTGGAAACGCCGCCGTGAACAATTTTTACGTTGCCGAGGTTTGTTCCGGTGGGAATATATTTTCCGAAAGGAAAACCTTTTACATCAACAAAAGAAACTCCGAAAACAGCTGTTGCAGCCAATTTAAACACTCTCCTAAAAATATCAGTAAATACTTCTTGACTATAACATATTTTTCGGCAAAAAGCGACACTATTTTCAAAAAATAAAAAATAATTTTTTAACATCTTAACTTTTTACCGATAAAGTGATATACTAATTAAGTACGCAAATTACCGAAAAGGAGATATATAAATATGAGCGAATGTAATCATGACTGCGAACATTGCGGACAGAACTGTTCCTCCAGACAGGCGCCCGAAAGTTTCCTCGTTGATCAGAACGAATTTTCCGATATCAAACACGTAATCGGTGTTGTAAGCGGAAAAGGCGGCGTTGGAAAATCTCTTGTAACCTCTCTTCTTGCCGCCAATATGCAGAAACAGGGTTACAGAACCGCCGTTCTTGATGCGGACGTAACCGGCCCTTCAATTCCCAAAGCTTTCGGAATCACCAACAAGGCAACAGGTTCTGCCGCCGGAATTATCCCGGAACTTTCCAAAACCGGAATCGAAATTATGTCCGTTAACCTTCTTCTTCAGGACGAAACCGAACCCGTTGTATGGCGCGGACCGGTTATTGCCGGAACCGTTAAACAGTTCTGGCAGGACGTTGTCTGGAACGACGTTGACTATATGTTTGTCGATATGCCTCCGGGCACCGGCGATGTTCCGCTCACCGTTTTCCAGTCCCTTCCCGTTGACGGAATTGTTGTTGTAACTTCTCCCCAGGAACTTGTTGGAATGATTGTTGAAAAGGCTGTAAAAATGGCCGGAATGATGGATATCCCGGTTCTTGCGGTTGTGGAAAATATGTCCGGCTTCAGATGCCCGGATTGCGGAAAAGTTCATAACATCTTCGGCGAAAGCCATATTGACGAAATTGCCGAAAAATACGGAATTCCCGTAACCGCAAAAATCCCGATGGATCCTTCCGTTGCGGCAAAATGCGACGCAGGCGATATCGAATATTGCGAAGAAAACTGGCTCGATCCGGTTGTGGAAAAACTTTCGAACCTTGGCTGATTGCCGGATGACCCCAACGGAGGACAAAAAATGAACAGGGAAACTGCTGTTGAAACTCTTAAAAAATATAACAAAGTTGCTTTCCATATCCGCCACGCATATACCGTCGAAGGCGTTATGCGCTGGTTCGCAAACGAACTCGGCTATGGCGACGAAGCGGATTTCTGGGCAACCGTCGGCCTTCTCCATGACGTTGACTTTGAAAACTGGCCGGAGGAACACTGCATCAAAGCGCCGGAACTTCTTCGGGAAGCCGGATTTGACGAAAGATTTATCCATGCCGTTTGCAGCCACGCTTACGGAATGACTTCCGACGTTGAACCGGAACACATGATGGAAAAGGTTCTTTTTGCGGCGGATGAACTTACCGGACTTGTCTGGGCGGCGGCAAAAATGCGTCCTTCCAAAAGCTGTATGGATATGGATGTTTCCAGCCTTAAGAAAAAATTCAAGGATAAAAAGTTTGCAGCCGGTTGCAGCCGCGACGTTATAAAACTCGGTGCGGAACGCCTTGGATGGGAACTTTCCGAACTCCTTGAAAAAACTCTTGAAGCGATGAAATCCTGCGAAGCTTCCGTCGAAAAGGAAATGGAAGGAATTGAAGAATAAGGAGCACAAAATGAAATACGATTTTGAAACTCTTGTTAACAGAAAAAACACCGGTTCCCATAAATGGGAAGGAATGTATTCCCAGATTCCCGAAGCAGGGGAAGAGGTTGTTCCGCTTTCCGTTGCGGATATGGAACTTAAGAATCCTCCGGCCATAATCGAGGGCCTTAAGGATTACCTTGATAAAACTATCCTCGGCTATACCGGCGAAACGGAAAATTATTATAGAAGCGTAATTTCCTGGATGGAACGCCGCCACGGTTTTTCTCCGAAAAAGGAATGGTTCGTAATGACCGCCGGCGTTGTTCCGGCAATTAAGGAAATGGTGGGCGCTTTTACAAAAGACGGCGATTCCGTTCTGATGCTTACCCCGGTTTACTATCCTTTCTATTCCAGCGTTGAAGCAAACGAAAGAACCGTTCTCGGAAGCGAACTTATCCTTGAGGGAACCGAATACAGAATCGATTTTGAGGATTTTGCGGAAAAAGCCGCAAGACCGGAAACCACCCTCTGCATTCTTTCAAGTCCCCATAACCCCATCGGCAGGATCTGGACAAAAGAGGAACTCCTTAAGCTCTGTGAAATCTGCCTTGAGAATAATGTTTTCATCATCTCCGATGAGATTCATTTTGACCTCATAATGCCCGGATTCGAGCATGTTTCCATGGGAACTTTTGAGGAAAAATACCTCAATAACTGCGCTATCTGCACAGCGCCCAGCAAAACTTTTAACCTTGCGGGTCTCCAGACTTCCAATATTTTTATTGCGAACGAGGAATACAGAAACAAAATGACCGCCGCAAGGGGATATTTCTCTCTCAACATCTTTGGTTACAAAGCCTGCGAGCTTGCTTATGATAAATGCGAGGAATGGCTTGATGAGCTTCTTCTTTTCCTTGACGAAAACAGAAAATTTGTTGAGGAATTTGTTGCGGAAAAAATGCCGGAAGTAAAAGTACATCGTCTTCAGGGAACTTATCTTATGTGGCTGGATTTCCGCGCATGGGGAATGAACGAAAAAGAACTCGAGGACTTTATGGTACATAAGGCTCAGGCGATTTTTGACGAAGGTTACGTTTTCGGCGAAGGCGGAATCGGCTTCGAGCGAATCAACATCGCCTGCCCGAAACGCGTTCTTGAGCAGACCCTTGAGAGAATCTGTAAAGCAAAACAGGAAAACTGAATCTTACAGTATGGCGGGGGCTGTGCTACCGCCGTTTTTTATTTATGAGGATTTTTGTTGATATTATAAGCGCAAAGTGATAAAATAAAACTGCGACGCAAACTTAATAAACTTTTGCCAGTAAGGTGTGTATTTTTATCCCATGATAAAAATGCATGCTCTATTTTCGCATACCTACTGGTGGAAAGTGAAAGTTTGTGTCGCAGCAATCGGAGCTTGCGTTTTTGGTGCGTAGCTTCGGCTGCGCACTTTTTTATTGCGAAAGGAGGGGGATTGTTATATATAAAAAATACATATACAACCCCAAGACAAGATGTCTTCATATTGAAGGCTGTTGTCACCACATTTTCACCAATGAGCAACACTTGGTGTTTGAAAACGAGGACGGAGCGTATGAAAAATTCGGGCGTGCCGTCAGGCTATGCAGAACTTGTCAGAAAAACCGTGATAAAGAATTAAGAGGTGAAAAATAATGGAAAAAGTTTTGATTACAAGCAAAAGGTATAACACGAAAAAAATCTTCCTTGGATTTTTTATCGTTGCAATAATTGTTTTTGTTGCGATTTATTCTATAGACTTTTTTCAAGCGTTTAAACTTTACAATGAATGTATAGCAGAGGGATTTAATGGTTGGCCAATTGAAGGCTATAATTCTGCTTTTGCTTTTGCGCTTATGTGGCCAATTGAGGTTTTGGAGCCATTTTTTATAGCTGGATTTGTATCCGCATCTGTAATTATAGTTGTAGGTATTATCGAATGTTACGGTTTTTCCAAAATAGAACTTACCGTAACCGACAAACGCGTTTACGGTAAGGCAATTTTTGGAAAACATGTTGACCTTCCTCTTGATAAAATATCTGCCGTGGGTCTTGCCTGGCCAAAAGCAATTTCCGTTGCAACTTCTTCGGGAAGAGTTACATTCTTTGAAATAATAAACAGAGATGAAATATATGAATGTATCAATAATTTACTTATTGAGCGGCAGAATAAACCCAAAACCGAAGAAAACAAACAGGGTATTCATCAGACAAGCAACGCCGATGAGCTTAAAAAATATAAAAATCTTCTTGATGAAGGAATTATAACACAGGAAGAGTTTGAAGCAAAGAAAAAACAAATTTTAGGAATATGAGTAAAGTAGGGCGGGGGCTGTGCTCCCGCCGTTTTTTTGCCTTCCATTGGGGAAGGTGGATTTTTCGCAACTTGTTGCGAAAAAGACGGATGAGGTGAAATTTTCGGTGTTGTTTTTACCGTTTGTTTTATCGTAGGGAACGGTATTGACCGTTCCGTTTTTTTAATTATGAAAATCCCGCCATATTTCAAATTGAAAACTCCCGGAGCGGGGATTATAATTTAATTACAGCCGGCAAGTAACAAAAAAAGGAGTTTTCAAAAATGAAAGAAGAACTTTATCTCATAAGTCATCTTACGCTCATAACCGGTCTTTCCGACCGCACCATCCGCAATTACATCGCTTCCGGAATCCTTAAAGGAGAAAAGATAAACGGAATCTGGCATTTTACCCCGGAAGAGGTGGATTCTTTTATTAAAAATCCGGCGGTGCGCCCGAGCATCATCGCAAAAAACAACAGCGTTGTTTACGATTTTATGCTCAACGATTCCAAAAAGGAAGCCGAAACCTGCGTCATCCTCGATTTGCCGAAATCGGATATAAAAGAAACGGCGGAATTTTTCTGTTACAACATCAGCAACGGCGGATATAAGGATATCAGTTTCAGCTTTGACGGAAACTATAAAACCCCAAGGGTAATTCTCCGGGGAAAACCCGCCGATGTTTTCGGTCTTATCAATGAATATTACAAAAGCTCCCGCGTTTAACGGGAGCTTTTTTTATGGCTTTTTGTTTATAAAACTGTGGACGGCGCTGTGAAATTTTTGCTGGTCGTTTTTGTGTTCGCTAAGTTCTTTGTTCAAAAGCGCGCCAAGAAGGATTATATTAGAAAGAATATAAAGCCAGAGCATAAGGATGATTACGGAAGCAAGGGAACCGTAAACAGCGGAATATTTTACCGAAGAGCTTATGAACCAGGAGAAAAATCCGCTTACAACGGTGAAAACAAGCGAACCGAAAACCGCCCCGGGAAGAACGTTTATGCGGTATGGGCTTCGCCATGCGTTGCAGTAATAAACGGTGTAGAGCATTCCGGTGGAAATTATATTCAGTATTACAAAACGGAACCAGTTCCAGAGGTTCGCAAGGTCAAGAAGATTTATAAAATCGATAAGCTCAAAAAACGGTTCAAGAATGTTGATAAGCCATCTTCCGCCGATAACCGTTATTCCAAGTACGTAAACGGCCACAAGGAAAGCAACGGCATAAATAAAGCTGAAAGCAAACCGAAGGGCATCGTTTCCGCCGCGGCTTTCGAAAATTTCCCTAAGGGTATCGGAAAGAATCCGGAAAGCGGAAGCGCCGGTTATAATCGCGGTGGAAATACCGATTATAAGAAGGCCGCTGCTTTGCGAACCGGAATAGGCAAGGTAATCTTCGATTATCGAAAGAACTCCCGGCGGAATAAGTTCCGAAAAACCTTCGAGGAACAAAACAATATCTTCGCCCACCGCGCTTAAAATCCATTGGACGCAGATAAGCATCGGAAAAAGCGTCATTATAAGGTAATAGGAAAGTGCCGCCGCGGAGCGGTTCATTCTTAAAGCAAAGAATTTTTCGGCAATTCCGATTATTCCTTTGATTGAAAAAATATGATTCATCAAAAACACCTGTTAAAATAGATAGAATTATGCTATATTTATATTATACATCCACAGAATGAAAATTCAACTTTCTGAAAAATAAAATTTAGTTTATCATAAGGGGGTGGATTTTTTTGGAGGATTTTGAAAAAATTCTGCTTTATCATTTTAAAAAATATCCGCTTATGGAGCCAAAAGACGCCGTAAAACTTTGTTACCAAAGCGCTTTCGGATGCGGCCATCTTGTTAAAAACAGGGATTTTGCTTTGAGCATGCTCAAAAAGGAACTTGAAGAAACAAAGCCGGACTTTGGTGCTCGGCTTTTTGAACAGATTGGCGGAGGATATGTCCGCCTTGATTTACACAAAGCGAAAGCGGAAAACCTTCCGGAAGAAAAAATTGCGGAAATTTTTATCGAAAGTGCAAATTACGGCGCAAAAACGGAAATTGAACCGAAAATAAAGATTCTTGAAAAACTTGCAAAGGAAGGGAAAACCCCTTTTTCCGAAAAATCCCTTTCGGAATATCTTTCTTCATATAACGGCGAAATGGTAAGCCACAGCGAAGAATACCGTAAAGAATATGAACCGGCTTACAGGGTCGTTTTGAAAAAACTTGCCGAAAATTTGCAATAAGCGGCGGTTTATGATATATTATTTTCAGTCTGATATAAAAGGTGATTTTAAAATATGATTCGTTTCAGAAAAGCAAAAGGTATTAAATTCATAGAACGCGGCTATAAAAAAATCCCTGCGGCAGATTACGCAAGGGATTATGTTGAGGTCGAGCGTTTTATCGAATGTTGCAAAATGTGCCCGAATTACGGCGCAAAATGGGGCTGTCCGCCCTATGCTTTTGACGTAAAGGAAAAATATTGGAACGGTTATAAATATCTTCATCTTTTTTCGTTTAAAATGTATCTCGATGACGATATTGCCGAGCACGGAATGACCGAGGAAGAGATAGACGAGCTCGTTCTCGGAATCCGCCACCAGAACTATATAATTGCAAGCAAATGGGTTCTTGGCGTTGAACGAGCAAATCCCGGTTCTTTCGCCCTTGACGGAGGACATTGTGCAAAATGTAAACGCTGCACCCGCCCGAAAGGAAAACCCTGCCGCCACGAGGAAGATATCCGCCCGGCGCTGGATGCCATCGGCGGAAACGTTGTTAAAACCGCGGAAGAACTTTTTGATACAAAAATCCTTTGGATTGAAAACGGAAAAGTTCCGGAATACTTTTTCTTTATTGTCGGAATTTTAAGCGATTCCGAAGAAATCGATTTCAGATATTGAGGTTTAAAAATGAGATACGAAGAGGCTATAGAAAAACTTAACACAGCTAATCCGGAAGAACTTTCCGAAAAGATTGAAAAACTTAAAAACCGCGAAAATTTTCCGGAAGAAGAGATAAATTCCTTGCTTTGCGAAACCGTGGGAATGCTTTTTTCTGCATCAAAGGAGATTAAAGCTCCGGAACTTTACAGGGTTGTTAGAAACGGCGGAAAACCGCTTCATAATCACGAAAAAACGCTTTTTGAAGAATCTCCGCTTTTCGGGGAAGAATATATCCGCTTCAGCTATGACCCTATCGTTCCTTTTGTTGAAGGAAAAATTGCCGAGGGCGAAAATGTAAGCCTTATGACCTATCGCAAAGCCGTTGCGGAAAATCCGCTTGCGCTTTTGATCGAAGGTTTTCCGGAGGATTCTAACGTTTTTGATATTCTTGAAAAGGACGGCCTTGAAAAATCCGGAAAAGAAAATTATATTAAAGCCGCAAAATTTATAAAAAGCGAACTTGTTAAAGAAGAAAAGGACGGCGAACTTATCCGTAAGATTAAAGCCCTTTTTGAATCCGACGAAAAATGTGCGGCGCTTTGCTATTCCCACGATGGCGCGGATTACGTCGCCATGAAAAAGGATATTGTCGATACCTATTATATCTGCACCAGCGTGATTTTCTGCCGCCTTGACTGGATGGAAAACAAAGGCGAAATGGTCGAAGTAACGCCCATTTCCCACAGCGTTGGCGCGGTTGTTCCCGGAAAAGAAATTGAATATGATGAATTCGGCGAAGTCGGAACCTTCACCTTCGAAATGGACGATTACAGATAAAGAATTCTGAAAATAGTATTATAAAAGAGGTGCTTTTAATTGAATATTGAATTTATAAATCCCGGATATGAATATTCAATAGAGAGCATAATGCTTTTTCAAACCGATGAACAAACGCCTTTCTGGAGCGATTCGGTACTCTTTTTCTATCCGCAGATAGATAAAAACGAACTTGAGAAAAGAAATTATTACGAAAAGAAAAAATATATTCACAAAGTCCTTGAAGAAGTATATGAGAATGTAAAAAATGAACTGGACAGCAAGGTAATCCGATATAACGATCATTTTCAAAACTATAAAAGTCAGATAGAGGATGCACTTTCTGATGCGTTTGAAATAGATTCGAATTTGTATTTCAACGATCTTAAAGGAAATATTACGATGAATCCCATTTGTCCGAGATTTTTGCAGGAAAGATATTTTGACATATTTTATCTTAATAGCGAAAGAGGTGCGCTTGGACTTTCCCTCCATGAGGTTATCCATTACTTCTGGTTTTATGTTTGGAACAAACATTTCGGCGACAGTTATGATGAGTACGAGACTCCGTCACTGAAATGGATTTTGAGCGAAATGGTTGTGGAAGCCATTATGGGCGACGAGAGATTAAGTTCGATAAATCCGTATTTTCCAAGAGAGGACGGCGGATGCGTATATCCGTATTTTTTCAATATGATAATAAACGGAAGGCCGGTTCTTGATAAAATAAACGAACTGTATCATAGAAACGGGATTGTCGATTTTATGGAAGCTTCATATGATTACTGCTTGAAAAATGAAAAAGCAATACGGCTTCATATTGAAGAAACAGAAAAAGAATTCGTGTAAAAACAAAAACTCCCGCAGATTCTGCGGGAGATTTTTAAAAAGGGGATTAAAAATGGAACTTTTTTCGGAAAGATGCAAAATCAGGAACCTTTGCATTGGAGATGCGGAAGATTTATATAAAGTGCTTTCGGATGGCGAAGTTATGAAATATACCGAACCGGTTTTCAATATGGAAAAAACGGTGGATTTTATTAAAAGCGCGGGTCTTTGTGAACCGCCCCTTGTTTATGCAGTGGAATTTACGGAAACCGAAAAGGTGATCGGACATCTGATTTTCCATAGTTATGAAAACTGCGGCTATGAAATCGGCTGGGTGATTAATAAAAACTATTGGGGAATGGGAATTGCGGACGAACTTACGAAAACAATGGTGGAATATTCAAAAGACGCTGGCATCGAAAGCCTGGTTATCGAATGTGACGGAAACCAAGCCGCAAGCAAACATATTGCGCTGAAAAACGGATTTGTTTTTGAAGGAAAAACTGGCAACCTTGAACTTTATAGATTGATGCTGTAAAAAAAACGGGCTTTAAAGCCCGTTTTTTTCAGTTAAAACTTCCGTTCCAAAGGGGAAGGCCGGTTATAAATTCCGGTTCAACCGCCGGAACATAATATGCGCCGAAGTTTTTAAGTCCGTTTTCCTGTGCCATTTCCGGAAGTTCAACAAGGAACCGGTAATAGGGCATCCAGATGTTTTCGCCGATTCCGCTTCGGTAAATAAGTTCGGTTTTTGCGATATATTTCTTTCCCGGCATTTCACAGGGTACGGTTGTTATATATCCGCCCTCAAGAAGCATATCTTTCGCTTCATCCGGGGAAATTATCGGATAATCGCCGATTTTTTCCGCGCAGGAAAGTTTATCGTTAATTCTTATGAGCATCAGCTTTCCTTCGTCATTTGGAGCAAGCTGAACTTCGTTAAAAGCAAAGTTAAGCATATCGCTTATTTCGTCGCCGGAAAAATCGTAGATGCGGTAATTCCTGCTGAATTCACCGTCAAAAGTATAATCTCCGGAAGTGACAAACGTCGTATTGCCTTTATCAAGAAAATCGCAATAATTCTGACATATATAAGAGATGGCTCTGTAAGCATCGCCTTCGGATGTTTCGGTATAGGTGAAGCTTATGTCCTTCGGAAGTTCTTCTCCGTCAAAACCGTTATATTTTACAACAACGCCGCCGTTTGACTGAATTTCGATTGTGCTGTTTCCAAAATCCGCTTCAATGCTTGTTACAAAATCGTCGGGAATTCCTGTTCCGGAGGTATAGTCGCCGATATAAGTGTATTCGGTTGCGTTTTGAGCGCCGCCGGTAAGTTCACCAAGTTTTTTGAGCATGGCTTCTTCGCCTATTCCGGGATAGGCTATTCCGATTTCGTTAAAAGAGTTGTTCCGGAAAACCGGAAGGGCTTTAAGAACCATTTTTTCGTTCCAGGGGTTTCCGTTTTCAAGTTCGGAAATATCGTAAGCCATGTAACCTTCAAAACCATAGGCATTCGCATCGCTTTCGATATATTCAAGAATCGGAAGGTAGGCGCCATATTCAGGTTCGTTTTCGTAAGGCGGAGGAGCGATTGGGTCATCTTCAGGAGCGTAAACAATAGGGTCATTATAAAAAAGCTTTGCTCCGGCAAAGCATATAACCGCAATTGCCGCGGCGGCGGAAACCCATTTTACCCATGCGGATTTTCTTACTTTCGGTTTTCTTCTTTCGTCTGCGGAAACAACAAAATCTTCGTTTATATTATTCATTGCTTCGGAAATATCTTCTGCTTTCATAAATCAAAACCCTCCTTTAAAAGTTGTTCTTTAAGGATTTTTCTGCTCCGGAAAAGCGAACTTTTGATTTTTGCTTCGCTTGTTCCAAAAAAGGAGGCAATTTCTTTAATTGAATCGGAATAAAAATAGCGGCAAACGAAAATATCCCGGTTTTCCTTTAAAAGCGAAGCCAAAAAGCGGTTTATGCTTTCGGAAAGTTCTTTTTGTTCAAATTCCGTTTCGGCGGAAAGTTTGTCCGGAATGCATTCGTCAAGTTCCGAAAGGGAAAGGGCAAATTCGGAATTTCCGCGTTTTTCGGCGTGTTTTCTGCGGAAAACGTCTATTGCAAGGTGCCTTGTGATTTTTCCGAGAAAAGTTGAAAGAACCTTTGGCCTTTGCGGAGGAATTGTGTTCCAAGCCTTCATATATGTGTCGTTTACACATTCTTCGCTGTCTTCAGCATCAAAAAGAATGTTGTAAGCGATTTTTGAAAGATAACGGCCGTATTTTCTTTCCGTTTCGGTAATAGCACATTCTTTTCTGTCAAAAAACAGTTCGATTATTTTTAAATCTTCCAAATTCAAAAACCTCCTTTCATCAATATATCACGCAAAAAATTCATTTTGGTTTCGCCGTTTTCAAAAAAATCCCGTCTTTCGACGGGATTTTTAATATTTCACTGTTTTGTAAAATAATGTCCGAGGTGTTTTTTGTTGTTGATAACACGCATCATAAAACCGATGATAAAAATCACGAGAGAAACAACTGCGATTATGGTGCTCAAAAGAGCGTTGCTGTCCATAAAAGTTGCGGAAATGCCGAAAACAATAAAACCAAGACCGACAAGAGTGCAGCCAAGACCTTCGGTCTTGCACCATTCTTCATATTGTTCGATGGTCTTTTTTGTTTTAAGTTTCATCTTTGCTTCATAAGGAATAAATTTTTGATTTTTTGCGTTTTTTCCTCTTCCGATAAAAACGATTCCGAGAACAACGCCGAGAATAAGATATAT